>CAZHMZ010000069.1:0-17737 GCA_964532655.1 uncultured Anaerolineaceae bacterium | reverse complement strand
AAAGGGTATCGACTATCTGGGCGATCCGGCCGAATTTGAACGCTCGCTGGCCGGGCATGCTGCTATCGCCCGTCAGTTCGGACCATACAAGCTCAGCCTGCATTCCGGATCGGATAAATTCCGCATTTACGCAGCTGCCGCACGCCAGACCCGCGGGCTGGTGCATCTCAAAACCGCTGGTACCAGTTATCTGGAGGCTTTGCGCACACTGGCAGCCGTGGATGAGCGCTTGTTCCGCGAAATTTATTTGTTTGCTCGTGAGCGCTATGAGCAGGACCGTAAAACGTATCACGTCTCGGCCGAACTGGTCAACGCCCCCGAATTGGAGGATCTGTCCCGCGCGTCCGATCTACTGGACCAGTTTGATGCGCGCGAGATCCTGCATGTCACCTTCGGATCGGTGCTGACCGCCGCCAACAGCGATGGCAGTCGTCGCTTTTACAACCGTCTCATCTCCGTTCTGCGTAAAAACAGCGAAGCCTACGCGAGTAACCTGGAAAGCCATTTCATCCGGCATCTGGAACCATTTTCTCACGTTTCCACCCACTGAGAGGTAACCCATGACCCTCATTGATCCCGATATTACTCATCTGACCGGCAAAACCGTTGTGATCACCGGCGGCGCGGGGGTTCTGTGCGCCTGCATCGCTGAAAACCTGGCTGACCTGGGCGCGCGCGTGGCTGTGTTGGATCTACGCGCTGACGCCGCTGAAGAGGCGGCTGCCCGCATCCGTGCAGCCGGAGGGCAGGCTGCCGGTTTCGCCTGTGATGTGCTGGACAAAGCCAGCCTGGAACGAGCCGCACAGCAAGTGACAGATACTTTTGGGCAGGTGGATATTCTGATCAACGGTGCCGGCGGAAACAAAGCCCAGGCCACCACCGGGCCGCAGCAGAGCTTTTTTGACCTGCCTGCCGAGGCGCTGCAGTGGGTGTTCAGTCTCAACCTGCTGGGGTCCATTTTGCCCAGCCAGGTGTTTGGTCGCCGGATGGCCGAACAAAAACAGGGCGTTATCCTGAACATTTCCTCCATGAACGCCTTCCGGCCTCTGACGCGCATCCCGGCTTACTCGGCAGCCAAAGCGGGCGTGAGCAACTTCACACAGTGGCTGGCGGTGCACATGGCGCAGGAATACGCACCCGCCATCCGCGTCAACGCCATCGCGCCGGGCTTTTTCCTGACCGATCAAAACCGTTTTCTGCTCACCGAGCCGGAAACCGGTGGACTGACCGCTCGAGGGCAAAAAATCATCGAGCATACGCCCATGGGACGCTTTGGCAGCCCTGAGGATCTGATCGGCACGGTGGTGTGGCTGATCACCCCCGCCTCCGCCTTCGTCACCGGCATCGTGGTGCCGGTGGATGGCGGCTTTTCAGCGTTCAGCGGAGTGTAAACCATGCTGATCGGTACCGGTGACGTGACCCGCTTCCTCTCAGACGCTGATATTCGCGCCATGGTTGAGCGTTCGCTGCAGACGTTGGCGGTGGATAGGAAAAAAGTGCTTATCCTTATCCCGGATGGCACCCGCTCCATGCCCATGCCGATCGCCTTCAACCTGTTCGAGGAATTGCTGGCTCCCCGTACCGCCGCGCTGGATTATCTGGTGGCGTTGGGCACACACCAGCCCATGACCGATAATCAGTTAAGCGTTCGGATTGGCCGCCCGGTGGTGGATGGAATGTGCGGGAGCAGCCACATCTTCAATCATGAGTGGTCTGATGCGGGCGTCTTCGCGCAGGTCGGCACAATCCCCGCGCAGGAGATTGAGCAGATTACCGGCGGTTTGCTGGCTCAGGACGTGGCCGTGCGGTTAAACCGGCGCATCTTCGACTACGATCAGTTGATCATCTGCGGGCCGGTCTTTCCGCATGAAGTGGTGGGCTTTTCCGGCGGCAACAAGTATCTCTTCCCGGGCATCGCCGGGCCGGAGATCATCAACTTTACCCACTGGCTGGGCGCGGTGATCACCAGTCACGCGGTCATCGGCAGCGGGTATACCCCGGTGCGAGCCGTCATCGATCGGGCCGCGGCCATGGTCGACCGCCCAACCGCCTGTTTTTCATGGGTGGTTCAGCACGAAGGGGTATCCGGCCTTTTCTTCGGTTCCGCGCAGGAATCCTGGCAGGCAGCCGCGAACCTCTCGGCGAAAACGCACATCCGCTATGTGGATAAACCCTTCAAGAAGGTGCTTTCCATCATGCCGCGCATGTATGACGATTTATGGACCGCCGCCAAGGGGATGTACAAACTGGAACCGGCGGTGGCGGATGGCGGAGAGGTGATCATCTACGCCCCGCACATCACCGAGGTCAGTTACACACATGGCAAATTGATCGACGAGGTGGGTTATCACTGCCGCGACTTTTTCCTGAAGCAGTGGGGGCGTTACGGCAGCTATCCGGGCGGTGTGCTGGCGCACTCCACTCACCTGACCGGTATGGGAGTGTATGACGCCGAGCGCTGTGTGGAGACCCCGCGCATCCGGGTCACGCTGGCCACCGGCATCCCAGCCGAACGCTGTAAAAAAATCAACCTGGGTTACCTTGATCCGGCGTCCATTCATATGGAAGAGTGGCTCAACCGCGAAGACGAAGGCATCCTGGTGGTGCCGCATGCCGGTGAAATCCTCTACCGTGTGCGGCCGGAAGTGGCAGATTCCATTGATAATCACAACCTTCTCAGGAGCGAAGCATGAAATACAGGATCGGCATTGTGGGGCTGGGGGTGATGGGTCATAACCTGGCTCTGAACATGGAGCGCAACGGCTTTCCGGTGGTCGGGTATGATCTGGATCCGCAAAAAACGCAGGCTTTCCTGGATGGACCCGCCGCGGGAAAACAGATCATCGGGGTGCAGACGCCTGCCGAATTAATGGATGTGCTGGAAACACCGCGGCGCGTATTGATGATGGTGCCGGCCGGTCCGGCCGTCGAAAGCGCCATTGCGCTCCTCACCCCGCACCTGCAGCCGGGGGATATTCTGATCGACGGCGGAAATTCCTTCTTCATGGATACCGAACGACGCAGCAAAGCGCTGCAGGAACAGGGATTCAATTTTATCGGCACGGGCGTTTCCGGAGGCGAGGAAGGCGCGCTGTGGGGACCCAGCATCATGCCGGGCGGCCAATTGGATGCCTGGCGGGCGCTGCAGCCCATCTTTGAGGCCATCGCCGCTAAAGCCCCCGACGGAAAACCGTGCGTGGCGTACATGGGTCCGCGCGGAGCCGGGCATTATGTGAAAACTGTGCACAACGGCATCGAGTACGGCGACATGCAGTTGATCGCCGAGGTGTATGACCTGCTGCATCGCGGGCTGGGGCTTACCGCCGCCGAACTGCATGATGTGTTCGCTGAGTGGAACCAGGGCGAACTGAAATCGTATTTAATCGAAATCACCGCCGAGATTTTGAACAAAATCGACGATCTCACCGGGCAGCCGTTGGTGGAGATGATCCTGGATGAAGCGCAGCAAAAGGGCACCGGCAAGTGGACCAGCCAGAACGCCCTGGATGTGGGCGCGCCCATCCCCACCATCAACGCGGCGGTGGAGAGCCGCATCCTGTCCGGGTTGAAGAGCCAGCGGGTGAAAGCAGCGGCGGTGCTGCACGGCCCGGATTGTCGATATAGCGGCCCGCGGCAGAAGATGATCGACGCTGCCCGGCAGGCGCTGTACGCCTCAAAAATTACCTCGTACGCGCAGGGCATGGGGTTGTTGCGCATCGCATCAGATGAATACGGTTATGACCTGAACCTGGCGGAGATCGCCGGCATCTGGCGGGCAGGCTGCATCATCCGCGCGGATCTGCTGGAAGGGATCATGGCCGCTTACCGGCGGGATCCGTCGCTGGTCAATTTACTGCTGGATGAGGGCTTCCGGCAGGCGGTGGAGAGACGTCAGGAGGCCTGGCGGCTGGTGGTGCAGACGGCGGTGGAATTGGGCATCCCGGTGTTGGGGATCAGCGCGTCGCTGGCTTACTTTGACGCCTATCGCAGCGAGCGTCTGCCGGCCAATCTCACCCAGGCGCAGCGGGATTATTTCGGTGCGCACACCTACCGGCGTGTGGATCGCGAGGGGGTGTTTCACACTCCCTGGCGGGAAAAGTGAAATGGGATTTTTAGTCACCCCACCCCTTTATCCCCTCCCCTCTTCGGGGAGGGGAACAGATATTTTATGGCGTGTTGAAGCCACTCTGTGGCTTCAACACGCCATAAGTAAGTTTTGGTGCGTCACGGAGTGACGCGGGGGTTGGGTTCAAAACGATCTCTCGAACAATAGCAGGAGAAAACCCATGAAATATGGTCTTCACATCAAAACGGACGCGGCGCTCGACGAACTCTCGCTGGGGGCGCTGGTGCACCGCCTGGACCCAGGCATTGTACCCTGGCGCAAAGCCACTCACGCTGACATCCACGTCAGCGGCGGCGAATTCAACGTAGCCGCCAACCTGTCCGACTGTTTCCGCTTGCGTACCGGCATCGCCACCGCCATGGTCGATTACCCCATCGGCGATCTGATTGCCGAACGGGTACGCGCCATGGGCGTGACCCCCTTTTACCGGCGCTTCCAGCACAACGGCGTGAACGGCCCCAATATGGCCACCGTGTACTCTGACCGGGGATACGGCGTACGCCCGCCGGTGGTGTTCTACAACCGCTCCAACGAAGCCGGAGCGTTGCTCAAACCGGGGGATTTCGACTGGCAGGCTGTCTTTGGGCAAAGTGTGCGCTGGTTCCACAGCGGCGGCATCTTCGCCGCGCTCTCCCGCACCACCGGCGAGTTGATCATCGAGGGCATGCAGGCTGCCCAGTCCGCCGGGACCGTCACCTCGTTTGACCTCAACTACCGCGCCAAGCTGTGGAATTTGTGGGGCGGCGAAGAAATCGGGCAGTCGGTGGTGCGCCGCATCGTGGAACACGTGGACGTGCTGGTGGGCAACGAGGAAGACCTGCAAATGGGTCTGGGCATCCCGGGGCCGGAACTGACTGCCAAATCCAAACTGGACCCGGCCCGCTTTGTAGCCATGATCGACCGGGTGGTGGAGCGGTTTCCCAACATCAAAGTGGTAGCCACCACCCTGCGCGAGGTACATTCCACCAATCGCCACAGTTGGAGTGCGGTCGCCTGGGTGAACGGGCAAACGTTCACCGCCCCCACCGCTGAGCTTGATGTATACGACCGCGTCGGCGGCGGGGATGGCTTTGCCGCGGGTTTCTTCTACGGCATCCTGAACGATCTGGATCCGGAGCAGGCCGTCCGGCTGGGCTGGGCGCACGGCGCGTTGATCACCACCTACCCGGGTGACACCACCATGGCCACCCTCGAGCAGGTACAGGCGTTCGCGCAGGGCGGCTCGGCGCGTATCCAGCGCTGACATTCATATCAAATAAACCGACCTGTTGAAATCATACAGTCCTATCGATGGAAAGGATCAGAGAATGGAAAAGGTACTCAAGCCAACTGTCAATGTGGTTCATGCGCTCGGATCAGATACCATGCGGGCGCTGGTGTTCAAGGATGTGGGCAAACTGGTGTTGGAACAGCGCCCCATCCCCAAAGTGAAAAACCCCGACGATGTGCTGCTCAAGATCCGCAACGTGGGCATTTGCGGCTCGGATGTGAAGATCATGGAGGGCAAGCATCACTTCAAACCCGATACCGTGCTGGGTCATGAATTTGTGGGCGAGGTGATCGAAATCGGTTCACACGTGCACTACATCAAGGTGGGTGACCGTGTGTCGGTGGATAACAATATCCGCTGCGGGTTCTGCTCGTTCTGCCGCATGGGCATGAGCAGCCAGTGCGTAGAGATCAAGTTCAACGCCCTGGGCGTGATGCGCGACGGCGGTTATGCCGAATACTGCCTGGTGCCCGAGAAGCAGTGCTTTACCCTGCCGGACGAGATCGACGATGTGCTCGGTTCGCAGGTGGAAACGCTGGCTACCGTGGTGAATGGCATGAACACGCTGCAGATGAACCCGTATGACTATGTGATGGTGATCGGGTTCGGGCCTATCGGTTATCTATTTACACAGTTCGCCAAAAATATCGCCTGCAAGGTGGCGGTCACGGAGATTGATCCGTTTCGCATCAGCGTGGCCAAACAGTGCGGGCTGACCGTGTGGAACCCGCGCGAGGTGGACGTGGTGCAGAAGATCACCGATTTCACCTACGGGCGCAAGGCGGATATCGTGGTGGAAGCCACCGGCAACGATCTGGCGACCGCGCTGAAGTGCGTCACCCCGGGCGGCAAGGTATTGCCCTTCGGGATGGACTCCAGCATCACCACCAGCGTGGTGCCCAATGAGATCACCCGCTGGGCCACCAAGATCCTGGGGTTGTATCTGGGGCAGAACACCATGGTGCCGTCCATCCGCATCTTCCAGGAGAAACGCCTCAATATGGAACCCTTCTTCACCAAGGTGATCAGTCTCGAAGAAGGCGTGCAGGCTTTCAACGATCTGGGTCTGGACACGGAAACCCTGCAGCATAAACCCAAGAGCGCCATGAAGATCGTCATGAAGATGTAGAGGGATGATGATGGAGAAAAAACTCAATCTCGCCGTCATCGGCACCGGGCGGATGGGCAGCATCCACACTCGCAATGTGGCCCGGTTGATACCGGGCGCCAACCTGGTTGCGTTGTGTGATCTGCGTCTGGAGGCGGCCCAACCGCTGGCGGATGAACTGGGGATTTCACGCGTGACCCGCGATTATCACGAACTACTGGCCGACCCGGACATCGAGGCGGTGATGATCATCACCAACACCGATACGCACGCCGCCATCATTAAAGATTGCGCCGAAGCCGGCAAGCACATTTTCTGCGAGAAGCCCATCGCGCTGGATCTGCGCGCCATCGATGAAGCGCTGGCGGCCGTGAAAAAGGCCGGCGTCAAACTGCAAATCGGGTTCAACCGCCGGTTCGATAAAAACTTCCGCAAGATGCGCGAGGTGACCTCCTCCGGCGCGCTCGGACGCCCATGCATCCTGAAAATCGTCAACCGCGACCCCGAACTGCCCGCCATGAATTTTTTGCGCTCATCGGGCGGCATGTTCCTGGATATGAGCATCCACGATTTTGACATGGCCCGTTTCCAGATCGGCGAAGTGGAAGAGCTGTACGCGGTCGGCAGCGTGCTGGTGGATGACGAGTTGAAAACATTTGGCGATATCGATACCTCGCTGGTCACGCTCAAGTTCGCCAACGGGGCCATCGGTAACATCGATAACAGCCGCCAATCGGTTTATGGCTATGACCAGAGCCTGGAGGTGTTCTATTTGAACGGCACCGCCAAGGCCGACAATGACCAGGAAAACACCGTTATGGTGGCTGACCGGGCCGGTATGCATCACGCAAAACCGCCCTACTGGTTTATCAACCGCTATGCCGAGTGCTATGTGGAAGAGGTGCGCCAGTTTGTGGAAGCGGTGCTGAATGATAAGCCGGTTCCCGTCACCGGCGAGGACGGCCGTGCGGCCGTGGTGCTGGGGTACGCGGCGTGGAAGTCCTTCCACGAGAATCGCCCGGTGAACATCAAAGACTTTTTAAAAAGTCTTTGATGTTGACGCTATGAGAAAAATGATAATATTTACCAGTTTTTATTCTCTGCCGATGGCCCATCCCCCGCGTCACTACGTGACGTACCCCCTTCCCTCTGGGAAGGGGGAGAAATAATTTGCTGGAAAATTTTGCCGTTGACACGGCAAAATTTTCCAGCAAGACGCCAATTCCCCTCCGTTGGAGGGGTGCCCGAAGGGCGGGGTGGTAGTTTATACCCAGACCGGACAAAGATTGTTTGAAACCTGAAAACCGACCATTACATACCGAACATTCACAATCCAATCATCAAACCCCGCTTGTGAAGTTAGTGCGGCGCTTCGCATCGCACAAATTCCACAAAATTTTCCCTGCCCCTTGAGGAGCGGGAATAAAGGGGTGAGGTGAATTTTCAACTATCAAAAGGAAAAATACCATGACTCAACAGCCAATCCCGCAGGGATTACTCCCCACCAGCCAGCCGGATCTGTTCTTCGAGGACAACGGCGTGGGGCGCATGAAAAAACAGGTCTGGGACGCCAGCGATGCGGAGATCGACGCCATCCTGGCCGATTACGGTATCCCTTCGCCGGTCGAGTGGGCCAAACCAGGCTCGTACATCCAGACTACCACCCGCTGGCAGGTGGAAGAAAACCGCAAAAAGAACGATATCGTCTTCATCCCGGTCGGCTGCACCGAACTGCACGGGCAGCACCTGCCCAGCGCGGCCGATACCCTGTATGTGAGCGCCATCTGCGAGGGTGTGCGGCGCTTCACCGCCAAACGCGGCGCGCCGGTCAACCTGGCGCTGCCCCCGCTCAACTATGGCGGGCATCCGTATCACCACCTGGGCATGCCTGGCACCGTGATTGTACGCGAGCATGTGGTACGTGAAATGATGATCGATGTGATGCTGGGGCTGTGGAACGACGGCTTCCGCAAGCAGTTGATTGTCAACAACCACGGTCAGTTGTGGATGCTGGAATCCGCCGTGCAGGAGTTCATGAAACGCTACCAGTTGCCCGGCATCTTCCGCGTGATCGACTGGCACCGCGGCGTGCGTGAATTCTTCCGCCCCGATACGCGCGGCGGGCAGATGAGCACCCACTTCGTCCACGCCGATGAATCCGAGACTTCGCTCAGCCTACTGCTACACCCCGAGATGGTGGATATGAACTACGCCGTCGACACCGAGGGCATCAACTACCTGCCGGATGGGCACTTTGACAAATCGGTCGATCCGTTTGGTCGGCCCAGCCGCTGGTCGGAGGGGGAAGGACACTTCGCCATCGAGATCAAAGGCACGCCGGAAGGCGTGGTTGGCAAAGCGAAATCCGGCACGGCATACAAAGCCAGACGACCACTGGCAGCCATCCTCAAGTATCTCACCCTCTGGCATGATGACATTCTGGAAGCCTTCCCGGCCGGAAAAGTACCGCCCGTAGAAGAAGTGACACTGCGCACCGAGAAAGAGATGGAACCCTACCTGCGCGAACCTCTCAGCGAAGGCTGGAAGACCGTGTACGGCATCCCGCGCATCGGCCAGGGCACCGAAGTTTAGATCACAGAGGAAAAGGAGAAAACACAATGAACGGAAAAATGCCCGGTGTCACCCTGTCTGCTACCTGGGATCCCAAACCCGGGTTCAAATTGGGATCAAAAGATGTGGAACACCGCCAGACGTACCTGGGCAGCCAGGTTTGGCGATATCCAAAGATTGAACTGCGCGAGTATGACATTCCCACGCCCGGACCCAATGAGGTACTGCTGGAAGTGAAAGCCTGCGGAATCTGCGGCTCGGATGTGCACATGGCCCAGGCCGACGCGCAGGGTTACATTTACTACCCCGGTCTGACCGGTTTCCCATGCATCCTGGGTCATGAGTTCTCGGGTGTGGTGGTCGAGGCCGGCAAAGGCGCCATTGACAAGAGCACCAACAAACCCTTCAAGGGCGGCGAGCGCGTCACCAGTGAAGAGATGCTGTGGTGCGGCAACTGCCGCCCATGTGCTGACGGCTTCCCCAACCAGTGCGAACGTCTGGATGAGGTGGGCTTTAACGTGAACGGCGCCTTCTCCAAATACCTGGTCCTGCCCACCCGCACCCTGTGGAGCCTGGAACCGCTGGCAGCACGTTACACCGGTGATGACATCTTCCTTGCAGGCAGCCTGGTGGAGCCCAACAGCGTGGCGTATAACGCTGTCATCCAGCGCGGTGGGGGTATCCGCCCCGGCGACCGCGTGGTGGTATTGGGCGGCGGGCCGGTAGGCATCGCGGCCTGCGCCATTCTCAAACGGGCCGGCGCCTCCATGGTGATCATCTCCGAGCCGCAGGAAGACCGCGTAAAGCTGGCCCTCAAGGTGGGCGCCGACGCGGCCATCAACCCGCTCAAGGAAAATCTGGCCGATCGTGTGCTGGAATTGACACACGGGATTGGCGCTGATCTGTTCATGGAAGCCACCGGTCTGCCCGCGGTGGTGTACCCGGATATTGAGCGCATCATCTGGGAAGGCCGCACCATCAACTCGCGTGTGGTGGTGACGGCCCGCGCCGAGGCAAAGATGCCTGTCACCGGCGAGGTGCTGCAGGTGCGTCATGCGCAGATCATCGGCGCGCAGGGGCACTCAGGGTACGGAACCTTCCCGCGTGTGATCGACTGCATGTCAGACGGCATGGATATGACGCCCATGATCACCAAGAAGATCACCCTGCCGGAGGTGCCGGAGAATGTGATCCGGCTGCAGACTGACCGCAGCGAGTGCAAGATTACGTGCGTGATGTAGTTTCACCCCACCCCTTTATCCCCGCCCCTCAAGGGGCGGGGAATAGAATCTTTATGGTGTGATGAAGCCACTTTGTGGCTTCATCACACCATAAGAAGTTTTCCCCCTTCCCTTTGGGAAGGGGTGCGTCACGAAGTGACGCGGGGATGGGAAAAATGACCAGTTTGCTGATGCAAAGGATTCAGGAATGAAACATTCCATTGTCTTATCCACCCAACTCACCCGCTTTGAGGCGGCTACCCTCGCCGGCGACTTTGAGAACAATCTTCGCCGAATCACCGGCTGGGGTTATGACGGCGTGGAACTGGCCGTACGCGACCCAGCCCTGGTGGACGCGGACACGCTGGCCGATCTCACCGACCGGTATGGGCTGCGGGTGCCGGCCATCGGCACCGGGCAGGCCTGGGGCGAAGAAGGTCTCTCCTTCACCAGCCAGGATGCCGTCATCCGCCAAAAGGCTATTCAGCGCATTCAAAGCCATATCCCGCTGGCCAAACGGTTGAACGCCATCATCATCATCGGGTTGATCCGCGGTATCACCCCCGCCGGGCAGGCGCGCGAACAATCCATGCAATACCTGATCGAGGCGCTGCAGCAATGCGCCGATGCGGCTGCCCCGCACGGCATTCGCTTTGCGCTGGAGCCGCTCAACCGCTATGAAACTGATCTGATCCACACCACAGAGGACGGTCTGCAGCTCATCAAGCTGGTGGGCCGGACCAACTTTGGACTGCTGCTGGATACCTTCCACATGAACATCGAAGAGCCGGATATGCTGGAAAGCATTCAATCCTGCGGAGAGCATATCTTTCATTTTCACGTGGCTGATTCCAACCGCTGGCATCCCGGCGCGGGGCATCTGGATTTCGCATCTCTCTTGGAGACACTGCGGCAAACGGGTTATGATGGGTTTGTATCCGGCGAATTTCTGCCCAAACCGGACGCGCTGACTGCCGCGGAAAAGAGCATCACGTATCTGCGTCAGCTCTGATTTCTCTTCCCCGAATTAATCAACAAACAGCCCTTCGCAGCGGAGGGCTGTATTGTTTAAAAAGGTATGCTGATTGTTACCGGTTTCACGGTATTTGTTCCGTACCTCGTTGATCCTGAAGGGTTTACCAGGCCTTCTCCTTTATAATGTCCCGTTTGGCAAGGCAGAATTTATCGAAGAGAGGATTTGATTCATGTTTTACGAAAGTACTCGAGGCAAAGTTCGTTCCACCAGCCCGGCAGCGGCAATCAAGACCGGTTTGGCCTCTGACGGCGGTTTATTCGTTCCGGAACAAATCCCTGCGCTCACTTTACCGGTTGTAAGTAGTTTGGTGGATATGGATTATCGACAGCGAGCCGTTCAGATTTTGCAGCCATTTTTACACGATGATTATCAACAGGATCTGACAGGCTGCGTGAACCGCGCCTATTCGGCATCCAAATTCAGTTCACCTGAAATTGCACCTTTGACTAAACTGGGGGATCATACGCATTTACTGGAATTGTGGCACGGTCCCACCTGTGCTTTCAAAGATATGGCGCTGCAGATCATGCCTCACCTGTTGGTGACCGCCATGCAGCAGACCCATGAAACGGCTGAGGTCGTCATCCTGGTGGCCACCTCAGGCGATACCGGAAAAGCAGCCCTGGAGGGTTTCAGGGATGTGGCCGGCACGCGCGTCATCGTTTTCTTCCCTGAAAACGGGGTCAGCCCGGTACAAAAATTACAGATGCTCACCCAGGCGGGGCAAAACGTCCATTCGGTGGCGGTCAGCGGAGCCAATTTTGATGACGCTCAAAACGGCGTCAAGGAAATATTCGGCGATGCGGAATTTGCCCATCGCGCAGGGCAGCAGGGATTTATGTTTTCATCCGCCAACTCCATCAACTGGGGACGGCTTGCCCCTCAGATTGTTTATTACTTTTCAGCTTATGCCGATCTGCTGAAGGACGGTTCCATCCGGCCGGGTGATCCGGTCAATTTTGCGGTGCCCACCGGCAATTTTGGCGATATTCTGGCAGGCTGGTACGCGCGGCAAATGGGATTGCCGATCGGGCGCCTGATCTGCGCGTCCAACGTCAACAACGTGCTCACCGAGTTCATCCGTACCGGTGTTTACAACCGCAAACGCCAGTTTGTGAAAACCATCTCCCCGTCGATGGACATTTTGATCTCCAGCAATCTGGAACGTCTGCTATATGAACTGACCGGGCATGATGCCCAACCCATCAACAACTGGATGAACCTGTTGAAAACCGACGGTGCCTATTCAGTGGATGCGCCTGTGCTTCAGAAGATCAGCGAAGTCTTTTGGGCGGCTTACTCCAGCGAAGAAGACACCCTGCAGACCATCCGCGAAACCTGGCAGCGTGATCGCACCGTGGTGGATCCGCACACTGCCGTGGCTTTGAATGTTCACGGCCAGTACGTGCAGGCTACCGGCGATCCTACCCGTACGGTGATCGTCTCCACCGCCAGCCCGTTTAAATTCAACGGGAGCGTGGTGAAAGCCATCTTCGGAGCTGAGAGCGTCCAGGGAAAAAGTGAGTTTGAGTTGCTGGATGTACTGTCACAGGAATGCGGTCTGCCGGTTCCGGAAAGCCTGAAGAGCCTGCAGGAAAAACCGATATTGCATCGGGCGGTGTGCCCCACTTCTGAGATGAAAACCCGAATATCACACATATTGGGCATTCAGTAGAAAGGCAGCCTCCCGTGAAATACATCATCCTTCTGGGTGACGGCATGGCCGACACCCCAGTTTCACAATTGGGCGGGATAACCCCCTTACAGGCTGCCTTCAAACCCAACATGGACCGTCTGGCCGGGCAATCTCATATGGGGCTGGTGAAAACCGTTCCGGACGGCATCGTACCGGGCAGCGATGTGGCCAATTTATCGGTGCTGGGCTATGACCCGCACCATGATTACACCGGCCGAGCGCCGCTGGAGGCGATCAGCATGGGCATCCAACTGGAAGACGATCAGGATGCCTTCCGTTGTAATTTTGTCACCCTGTCAGACGAAGAAGACTATACAAAAAAATCCATGCTGGATTATTGCGCCGGTGAAATTTCCACCACCGAAGCAACTCAACTGATCGATGCGTTGAATGCGCATTTTCAAAACGATGATCTGAAATACCATCTGGGGATCAGCTACCGCCATTGTTTGATCTACCGGAACGAAATGGAAGACTGTACCCTTACGCCGCCGCATGACATCATCTCAAAGCCCATTGCTACGTATCTGCCGGACGAAACCCGGGCCGCGCCGCTTCTGCAGATGATGAAAACCAGTTGCCACATATTGGAAAATCACCCGGTGAACCTGGCACGCAAAGCTGCCGGTCTGAATCCGGCCAACGCGATCTGGCTGTGGGGCCGCGGGAAAAAGCCTGTGCTCACCCCATTTACTGCAAAAACAGGGCTGAAAGGTTCGATGATCTCCGCGGTGGATCTGCTGAAGGGGATTGGCCTGTGCGCGGGGCTCAAATCCATCGACGTGCCGGGTGCAACCGGCAATGTGGATACCAATTTTCTGGGGAAAGCCCAGGCTGCCCTGCAGGAACTGGAGAGCGGCCAGGATTTTGTGTATATCCACGTTGAGGCCCCCGATGAATGCGGTCACCGTCACGAAATCGAAAACAAGGTCAAGGCGATTGAGCTCATTGATGAAGTGCTGCTTGGAGCGCTGCTGCAGGGGCTGGAAGAGATGGGGGATTACCGGCTGATGGTGCTGCCTGACCATCCCACCCCGCTGGCGCTGCGCACCCACACCAACGATCCGGTGCCGTTTATGGTGTATCAGAAAAACAGTCCATACGTATCCGATATACAACAGTATGATGAGTTCCAGGCTCAAACCAGCGGCTTGACTTTCAATACCGGAGCAGGGTTAATGAATTTCTTCCTGGGCGGCAGAGGATAACCGCACCTGCCATCACCTGAGCGAATAATACAGATACAAACAGAGCGGCTGATTTACCTACCAGCCGCTCTGTTTCTTTATCGCTTTCTTAAAATGAGCGATTGGAAGTGCAGCCCGCCGCGATCCGTTAGCTTGATGGATTTGAACGATTCCACCGAAAAGTAATCTGAAACCAGTGTAACCAAATCTTCATCCGGGTAATAATTGAAAAATCGTTTGGGCTGGTAGTGGTCATCCTCCCAGATACCCTCATGATCCTTTCCACCGTAGACGCCGTAATAAAACCGGCCGTCAGTGCTCAACACGGCACATATTTGCCGCATCACCGTGCGAATTTCCGAGCGTGGAATGTGCAGCAGCGAATTCATGGCATACACGGCATCAAAATGATCCGGCGCAAACGGTAAAAATCGCATATCAGTCTGCACAGCATTCAGGCCATTTCCCCGGCATAATGCTGCCATATTGAACGAAAGATCGGCGCAGGTGACGGCAAGCCCCTGCTCCCGGAAGAACAGACTGTCGCGGCCATGCCCCGCCCCCACCTCCAGCAGACGGCGGCTGCCCGCGCGGACCAGTTCATCCAGAAAGCGCTGGCGTTCCGCTGCCTTCCAGGGTTCCATTTCACCGCGGCTGCGCTCATCGGCCGTGCGGTCATACGCCTGCTGCAACTGGCGGGTGAATTCTTGATTTACCGGCTGATCCTTCATCGCATCATTTGGGTCCCTCGCCAAGACTGCATTACCGGTATTAAAAAGGCAACGGCATGGGCGGAATGGCTTTCTGGTCGATGCTGTATTCTTTGGGCGGCTCTGCCCCCATCAGATGGGTGACAAAGTAATCCCACAGGCGGCGGATGAAATACCCGTCTGTGCGCGCAAACGAATGATTGCGGTTGGGCAAGATCAGCATGTCGAAATCCTTGCCGGCTTTGATGAGCGCGTCCACCACCTGCATGGTCATGGCCATGTGCACGTTGTCATCCATATCACCGGCTGCCAGAAGCAGCTTGCCTTTCAGGTTGGCAGCCAGGGTAGGGTTGGCCTGCGCCACAAAGTTGTCGCCGTCCAGTAGGCCGTTGTACAGCTCGCCCCAGCCAGCCAGATAACCGCGCTGATCATGGTTGCCGGCCGAGGAGACGGCCACTTTGTAAAATTCTGGATAGGTCAGGATGGCTTTTGTGGAGGCAAATCCGCCGCCGGAGTGTCCGAAGATGCCCACCCGCTCCAGATCCATCCACGAATACTGCGCAGCCAATTGGCGCAGCCCGATGATGTGATCTTCCAGACCGCCCGCCTCGGTAAACTTGCCATAAGACACGTCATGGCAGGCTTTTGAGCGGCCCATATTTCCCAGACCGTCGATGGTGACCACCACAAAACCCAGTTCGGCCAGCGCCTGCGCCTGATCAGGTTCAAAGGCCTTCGGGGTGCGGTTGTGCTGCGGACCGGGGTAGATGGCATCCACCACCGGGTATTTCAGGGTCTCGTCAAAGTGCGAAGGCCGGTAAATCACCCCATAAATGGGCGTGATCCCGTCGCGGGCCATCACTTGAAAGGTCAATGGCGCCTGCCAGCCCATCCGCTCAAGCTGGCTGATATCGGCGGTTTCCAACTGACGCACCAACTCGCCGTCGGCCGCACGGAGCTGTGTGACTGGGGGCATATCCACGCGCGAACAGGTATCGATAAAATAGCCGCCGCTCGGTGAGAAAGTGATCTGGTGCTCGGCATCCTCGGGCGTTAACAGCTCCAGCTTGCCGCCTTCCAGCCGCACCCGGTAGAGATGCCTGTAATAGGGGTCGCAGCCGGGTTCACGCCCGCTGGCAGTAAAGTACACCTAGCCGTTTTCTTCATCGATATGCTTGATTTCCCACACCACAAACGGCCCGCTGGCCACCGGGTTGAGTAGTGCGCCAGCCAATGAGCCAGTTTCGGCGTTATAGCGGTAAAGGTTGAACCATCCGGAACGCTCCGAAGGCCAGATAAACTCCCGCCCCTCTTTGATCACCCGAATATTGGGCGCATCCCCCAACACAGGCGACAGCTCCACATACGTTTTGCCGGTTTCCTCCATCAACAGACGGCTGGCACCGGTTTGCGCATCGATTTCAAAAAAGCGCAGGGTTTTATGATCACGCGAAGGGTACACGTAGTACGCGCGATCAGACTCTTTACCCCACCAGACGGTCTTGATCTCAACCGCGCCCATGAAATTGCCGTCCACCGGACCGCAGTCGACCGCTATGCACCGGCGCGCTTCCACATCCAGAATGACGATCTGCTCCTGCGTCAGATGTTCATCGCCCACCATGGCGTATTTGTAGGTATGCAAAACCGGTCGTTGGTCTTCGGGCGGACAGTTTTGCAACAGGTGCAAATCCTTCACCTGGCGCTGATCCTGCCTCTGGGTGAGCAGCTTTTTGCTGTCAGGTGACCAGATGGCCAGCGGTGGAATGCGATCCGCAAACGGACGTAACGTGACGGCCAACGTATTACTCTCCGGAGATGAAGCGTAATCGAAATACTGCACGCCGTCTGTGGTGAGCGGGAATTCCTCCTGCGTTTCCAGGCAGCGCACCCACAGGTTGTAATCCCGCCGGAATGCGGCATATTTCCCGTCAGGCGATAACAGTTCGCCGGGTTTTCGCTTTTCAGGTTCGTCCACCCGCACCAACCGGTACGTATCCAAATTGCACTCCCACAGCGTATCACCGGCTTTGAAACGGATTTCCTGGCCGCCGGGGTATTCCAGCGTGCTGAACGGCAGATTATGGAGTGTATAGGCTGTTCCGCTGGCTTCTGAAAGAGCCACTGCCAGGCGCACCTCATCCAACAGCGGTTCGCGCCGGTTCGCCACCGGATCAACCCGTTTAAACTGCCTGCCAGTGCTGCTGTTCACTTCGTACCAGAAGACTTCGTTGTGATCTCCCGGTTTCCCCAGGTAATGCGGCTTTATCTCGTTATTGAAAATCTTTTTGGCCTGGTTCCAGGGCAAAAAAGCTTCCGCCCGGGCGTAATCAGTATTCGTCAGTGATCTTTTTTCGGTGTCCATGGATTATGACTCTCCTGAAATCGGTAGTGATGCCTCGCATCTCAAAAGCCCTGCCCTCTGGTACCGCAGGATACTGGACAACAAAGGGAAATGGCTTACAGGCAAATTGGAGCGGGAACAGAACTCGAATCGATCAGATACATTATACATGCTCAGACAGCCTGCTTTGCTGTCTGGATGATTGCGGTTGTCAGACCGTGGCTGTCGGGCTGTTTTTCAAATCGGACTGATACTGATACAATTAGGCCGGATCTACTGGATTTAGCACCCGATAATCGACTCAATCCGGATGGATGATGGAGTAAAGGGTATGAAAAATTGGTTTTTGTTGATCCTCAGCGGCCTGCTAACCGTCACCCTCCTCAGCGGATGCGGTTTATTTTCGCAATCCGCCCGGTTAAGCGAAATCGATATCATTATTGATGGTGATCCTTCCGAATGGGAGCCG
>CAZHMZ010000068.1:1395-17751 GCA_964532655.1 uncultured Anaerolineaceae bacterium | reverse complement strand
GTGTGTGGGGACAACATTTGCGATTGGGCGTACTCAACGATTGGCAAAGGATCACCCCCACGTGTGTGGGGACAACGGGAAATTACGGGAGACCGGTGATCCTAATCTACGGATCACCCCCACGTGTGTGGGGACAACTTGATGAACGCCTGCCAGAAATTCAGGCAAGTAGGATCACCCCCACGTGTGTGGGGACAACGATAGCGCGCCTGGCGGCTTCCAAAACTGCCAAGGATCACCCCCACGTGTGTGGGGACAACGAAACTTCAATGCCCTCAAGCCCGAAACCGTACGGATCACCCCCACGTGTGTGGGGACAACTCAGATACTGAAGCTTGGGTCACAGCAATCGTGAGGATCACCCCCACGTGTGTGGGGACAACACTATATCTTCCCCCCAACCCCCAACTAGCACCATATCTGGGGGTTGAACTGTGTCATTCTTCCGATTCGGACTGCTTTTCCAGCCTTTCCGCTTTCATCACCTCGCAGGGTATCCGGATTAACTGTATGCCTTCCGCTTCCACCAGGCACCGGCTGGTATCACCGTGCATCCGCACCGCAAAATGCTGCTCGGTGTTGGTGCTCCACAATTGAACGATCCCACCGGTTTTCCCTTTAGTGATGCATTTCTCCCAAAGTTTATCACGAACTCGCGCAGAAACATGACCCACAAAGATACCGGTCCGGGGTTCGATCAGCCAGCGGGTGATTTCACCCCTTAATGAAACAGGAACTTTTTCCAGAATGAGTACAAGCATTTTATAACAGCTCCTCCCACAGCTCGGAAGGCGGATCCATCCCCATCATTTCTTCGCTGGACACATCAATTTCCAGCAGATGGTCAATATCAGGCAGTACCCGCTCCAGCAGTTTTGCCTGACGGAACTTCTCACGGCAGATCTGTCTGACACTTTTTTCTACATTCACAGTCGATCCGGAAACCGCTTCAAATGCAGCCGGGATGGTGAATTCAGCCTTGTACAAATCGGCGATGTCATATACGAACGAAAGCTGTCTGCCGGTATGGATGAAACCAAGCGCGGGCGAGTATCCCCCTGAAACAATGGCAGCATGACACAGACCATTCAGCAGGGCGTTGGCTGCTGAAAGAGCCCGGTTGATCGGCGACGCATCCTTCCAATCACCTCGGTTGTACATTCTGCCGGTCCACAGCACGCCGAATTTTTTGGCCATGGCAGCATACATCGATTTGACTCTGGCACCCTCCATACCGCGCAGTTGGATCAACGGGATCCCGGAACAGTCTTCATCCGGAAACCGATATTGATACATGTTCATCACAACTTTTTCATGCGCACCAGGTTCGCAAAGCAGTTCTGCCTGGCGAAGCACATGATACGCTTTACGGGTTTCTCCCAGACCCTGGGCATAGCAGCGTGTGATATCTTCACCCACCCACACCACGGTACAGCCGTTTTCAGCCAGGACTTTAATGGCAGCGTGCGTGATGCTGGTTCCAGGCCCCAGCATGAGTGTACATAATGAAGCAACCGGCACCATAATGCGGCCGTCTTTTTGAACCGCTTCGATAGCGGCATCTTTCCGGTCGATCAGTGCGTGTTCAAAATAACAGTATGACAGACTGTCGCGCAACTGCGGCAATCCCTGAAAATCAACAGGCATAGAGCCCTCCTCTTAAAAGATGATCCACCTGGCAGGATTGTAACGATGGAATCCGGTGAATGTATGGTTCGCCGGGGGCCGGATGGACAACGGGATAAAAAATACGGGCGATTCAGCATCGCCCGTACTCTGCCGGATGGTTGATCCGGAAATAACAGAAGCTTCGCGCTTCTCAACAACGGGCGATGGAAAGCAGGCCAAATCCCAGGCTTTTTCCGCTGCCAATTCCGCTGCGCAGAGCATTGTCAAAGCTTTCCGCATTTCCTACCCGCAGCTGCCCGTCAAAACGAACGGCATACTGGCTGATTTTGAGATTCCGGCCGTCCAGGGCTTTCCAGCCGGCCGGTTGTGTGATTTTTGTGGGCTGTACAGATAGAACCGAAAAACCGTGTTGTGTTCCTTTGCGTTGCAGCCATAATTCCTGAGCCGCTTCATTCTGCAAACCTACCCGGGTGGTTTTGCCGTTCTCTTCTTTTTTGATGCGCCTTGTAGGGTTGGCCAGCAAACGAAACTGGAAAACCTCGCCGGCAGCGTATTGATAATCCAGCGGCTTTACTTCGGCGGGCTGCAGAAGATATCCGTTCCGGCTGATTTTTGTCCAGTCAGGCGCCTCGTTTGATTGGACCAGCAGCATCAGGCTGGGCTGGACACGCCGGATTTCCAGCCTGTATAAAACACGTTCCTCCGCACTCAGGCTGGCCGGAAAGCCGCTCATGACGGTGCGATGCATCTGGTAGGGATTGGAAAGATCTTCCAGCACCGCCCGTTCGCGTGGATTGAGAATTAATTTCGACAGGTACATTACAGCACCTCCTGTGAAACTCCGGTTGGAGCAGGGATAAATGTGACCCTGACCCTTCTGCTGGTAAAACGTCTTTCAGCAAAGGAAATCGGAAAATCGCTGATGGCCTGATTTCCATCCCGGGTTTCAATCACCGCACGCAGCCCCGTATCAGGATGGTCCACAGGCGGTGAAATGATCCAGCCATATTGAGAAAGCGCCTGTTCCAGGGAAAGACCCGGCTGAAAGCCATCGTGCAGCCATACCGGCACCGAAGGCGGAAACGCTTTGCGACCCAAAAACAGTGCCCATACCGGATTCCGCAATACCTGCTGAATACGCTGCAGCAGATCCGCATCTCCTTCCAGCCCCACCAGAAAGGCGGCATTAGCCAGATAGTAGCGGTTGGTGACGATACTGTCACGGGTACCTTTGCCGCTGGAATCGAGTACATCCTGCGCGATATGATAATCGCGGCTCAGAGTGCCTTCACGATCAATCCGCACCCCCATGCGCAGAGCTGTCAGGTCATCCAGCGGGTAATCGCGCGGACGGCCCATCGCAGCGCAGAGCAAACCGATGACGCCGCTCTTGGAGGGCTCACGGCCGGTATCGCGCATGGTGTAATGACTTTGCACACCCCATGACTGCATGGGGGCGATCAAACGCAGCAAGAGAGTGTTCATTTTCCTACTCTCCGGGCAATTGATCGAGCGTCTCCTGAATCCAGCGCTCCACCGTGTCGACCTGATACGGCTCCAAATGATTCAAGGCCTCCTCGCAATTCAGGACGGCCACAACCGGGTGTGCCTGATCGCCGAAAAAGCCGGTCAGTTTGTCCCAGTATCGATCCAACGCCTGAATGGATGCGTGTACCAGCCCGTTTTGTGAAGGCGAGACTGGTTTTTCAAAGGCGTTGGCCATTGACCAGGCGCCTCCATCCTGGCGGATGACCGTCATATAAAAAGAGGGCGGGTTCTGGGCCGCATAACTGTTTTGCTTGCCGGTGGGGACGGCATACATGCTGGCTTTCAGAAACGCTTCCACCGTTTTTCGAGCCAGCGGCACATCATCGCTCAGATTCCGAACAAGCTGGTTGAAATCGATGCTGGCGTACCGGTAGAAGCAGGAGGAATTGAAACCGGTCAAACCCATCATGCCGGCGCCGGTTTCCTCTTTTGTCTGGAGATCATCCACCGCGGTGAAGAAATCCATGTCCATATTGACCGCGTGGGTCGAGATGGCATGCGCCACCTGGCAGGCCGCGTCGATGTTGGTTTCGGGGCGGTCGGCCAGCATGCGCCCAAACAGAGCGATATCCGGAGCTCCCGGGCGGTTTTTCGTGTTTTTTGCGAAATCCTCGGCAAATTTCTTAATCTCCGCTGGTTCACCTGCTTCTTTCAGTCCCCGGGCAGCTTCTTCCACTTCGGCCTGCGAGAGGAACAACAGCACCAGGGTCTGATCTTCATCCATTTTCCCCTTCTTGCTGCTGTAGTGTTTTGAAAATTCATCCGCCCGAAGCAGAGCCTGATCTGCCTCCAGGCCTGCGGCAACAAGCCGCTCGCTGATTTCACGTTTCAGCAGTTTTGTACGGTCACTTATCGGCACCGCGGTTGTTTGCGCGAAATGGGGATCTTCACGCACTGCTCTCTTAAAGCACTGAGACGAGATACGCGCCCGGCGCACGCCGCCAAAATCGCAGTCCTTGGGGTTGTTGGTATCATCCCGGTTCAAATTGGCGGGAGCGAAATTCTGGATAAGGTGTAATTCAATGAACATTTTATTCTCCTGTGATTTGTTCTTCCTGAAGTGAATTGGATTTTGGTTCAACCGGCGGTTCGTAAGCCCAAAAGCTGTTGGCCCAGCGGCGCTGCACTGTTTTTTGGGTTGACTTCCAGTACAGCAGATCTGAAAACAGACTGGTCCAGTTAATGGGCAGATCCAGTTGTTTCAGCATCATCACCGCCTGCCGCAGCGGGGTAGAAAGGTCTTCCAGACGGTTGTTGATGAGCGCGGTGAAGCGGCGTTCGGCTGCCTCAGAATCACGGCGCAGACCGGCCGCCTGTTTCATATGCGCGCCAAAATCACCTGAACCGGTGGTCAGCGGGTTCAACGCATACAGTGCCGCCACCAGGTAATACAGCGTTTCACGCGGGGTACCCCGATCGGTATCGGGTATTCTGCGGGCTACAAAACGGTACGCATTCAGATCTTCAGCGGGGTTGCCCGATGCTCCGCGCCGCAGGACGGCCAGAGCCCCCCGGTCGTTTTCCGGTTTCAAGCCGGTCAGATATATGATGAATGCATATTGTTCATCGGATAATCGATCCTGCATAGTTTCCTCCTATTTTTGCGGGTCCAGCACGCGCCGGATACCCATAAATATCCACCCCTGCGTGGAAGCGACTGCCTTTAATGCCTTCTGACCGGTTCCCAGACTATTGGCGGTCTTCCTGAAAGCAGTCAAAGCAGATTGGCGCAGTTCCTTTTGCCAGTCGTCCAGTGCCGCAGCAGGGTCTACCGGAAGCCTGTTCATAAAGACATGAAACGGCGCCTCGAGACGGCTCCAGTAAAGCCCCTCGGTATTCCAGTGTTCCAGCAGATTTTGAGCATCCTTTGGGTCGGGTTGATGCCCTTCCGGTTGATCGATGTTAAAGGAAAGCACTGCTTTCGCCAGGCGGCTGGTAGATGACCACAACTCGCGCCGCAGTGATTCCGCCTGATCCAGCGCGGTGCCCAGAACATTGACCAGTTCCTGATTGCACAAGAGTGAGTCCTCCAGCTCAAAACGCTCACTGCGGTAAAAATTTACTTTGGCCTTGCCCGGCTCGGTAGACATGCCATATGCGGCCATTTGCAGGCGTTGATTGGAAAGGATCCCTTCGCTGACAAGCTCCCGCATCCAGTTGATCGCCAGCGGCGGCTCAACTTCATCTCCCATATTGAGCAGGGCGTAGCTGTCACGCCATAGCGCGCGCCCCTCGGTGAAACGGAGCATTTTGAGTGTATTCTGTCCCTCTTTGGCCCCCTTCACGATGCGATAGTGATACATGGCATTGTGGACTTCAGCGGCCAGGACTAGCCCGGGTGCTGAGGTGATGCGGGCAATCACAGTCTGACCGTTTTGCTGCTCGGGGATCAGCCTGATGCGCCGGTTGGGCCAGGTGAGATAGTCCACATACCCCAACGGGGTGAAGCGCTCAGGCTGATAAGGATCGTCGGCTTCCCACACCGGGCGATCCGCGGTTCCCCGGCGGCCAGGGTAGGGTGTCACCCCTGATCTGTAGCCGACCAGGTTGAACATCAGGGTTTGAAAAAGATTTTTGCCTTCTACCACAAAGACCGCGGCGCGGCTGCAGGCGGCATCTGTGTATACCAGTTTCAATTGCGGGTGGCAAAGGCCGGCCAAGGCAAATGATTGGGTGGTGAGTAGCAAAAGGGATGCCTGTGCTGGTGTGAGAACAAATGATACTTCATCCATCACGTGATCAAACAGTGTGAAGGTATCACCACCGCCGATCATTTGCAGCAATGCCTGGGCGGGTTTCTCACTTACCTGCGGATGCCGGTACTGGAAAAACGGGTACTCGGGGTCAAACAGATCGAAACGCGTCTGCCATCGGGCAAAATACGCATCCAGCGATTGTGCGTCAAACGATCCATCCCGGTAGATCTGTGCCCACCGCTCCCTGTCGATGGGGCCAAAAACTCGAAACAACACCGCCAGCAGAAGCCGCAGCAGGGCGGCGTTAGCATGCGGCAGGCTGGCGCTCAGGTTACGGTATTGAACCGCATCGACCAGCACATCACGCAGGGAAACCAGGTAGGGTGTGCCGTCCAGTTTAACCACTGGAATCCAGTTGTTGGATAGAAGATTGTATTCAAATTGTCTCATAAGTATTAGTCCTTGAAATAATATAATGTTATAATGCACTATTGATTATATTTAATACATTCATAATTTTCAATAGGTGATTTAAATGAAATGAGGCGTTATCAAAATATCTGATCGCCTCAAAATGGAACCTTCTTATCTGAGGATTGCACAAATAATCATGCGCAATAATGCATCGTAACTGGATCACCCCCAAATAAAAAGGTTCGGATTTATTATAAACGCTGGTAGGCTTCATATTAATCATCACTTTCTTTTAGAAGTAGGCCGATTTTTGCATCCAGCATCAATTTCCGTTTTTCATTTAAAAAATAAGTACCTGATGTAAACACTACCGGATAATAGTTTCTCAATGCTGGTGTCTTCTGCCAGGCCGGATTTTTGGGTTGGCCCTGAAAATGTTGCACAACATCCCGCAGGGTCACATTCACCGCAGAAGACAGTAAGTGTTCGATCATTTGCTCATCCGGGATGGCATCGATGGAGCAGGGATGTTTGCCGGAAAGGGTACAGATTTGATTCCCTTCCCGGGTCAGACATATGAGCTGGACTGAGGGTAAAACGTTGTTACGAGTCAGGGCCCGCATGGCTTCCGATATGTCCTGATCGGTTTCTTTCAGGTAATCCGCTTTTCCACCCAACGCATTTTCCCAATCCACATCGCCAATCAGACGGTTGCGGGCTGCGGAGATTTCATTTTCCTGTTTCCGCCTCATTTCCCGGTTTTCCAGGCGGATCTTTTCATTCTGTTCCCGGCTGCACTCCGGTAAATTTGTTTCACCGTACACAGTGTTGATCAGACTATCTGAGTCAGAGGGGAGATGCAGGGCATTTCGGCCGGCAAGAACAAAACAGGTGCGCTGGAGAACGGCATTTGCATAGATGTAATTATCCGGGCCAAAATCCGGCAGTGCTGCTGGACTGGGGGCTGCCGGATGAGAAAGCACGCACACCGGCTGTGCCAGCTCATCCGGACGTACCGGCGCACAGGTTTTCCCGGTATGGCGGTGAAGGCGGCCGATGCGCTGGATCAATAGATCGACCGGCGCCATTTCGGTGATCAGCAGATCAAAATCCAGATCCAGACTCTGTTCAATCACCTGCGTGGCCACCACAATTCCCCGGCGCGGTGAGGTGGGCGCCAGCAGTCGTTTGCCGAACCGTCGTAGAATTTCATCTTCAGTTTTCTTCCGCCAGCAGTAGGGGGTGCGGGCATGCAATAAAAACAGATCCTCATCTGCGACCAGGGCCGCATCCCGGATCTGCTGATATACCTGCTGAGCCTGGCTCACCCGGTTGCATATCACTGCCGCGCAGCCACCATCGGACAGCCTGTCACGAAGCAGCGCAATCCTTGCCGCCGAGCCTTCGGTGATATGTTCCAGTTGAACTGTGCGATCCGGGAACTGACCGAGGGACAGGGTGGAAATTTTCTTTCCATCGTTCAGGCTCAATCGGGGGTAACCGGCATTGGCAGAAACGGTTTGCGCTTCCGGCTGCCAGGCCTGAAGGAGCTCCTGACGGGTAGCATCCGGAAGGGTGGCTGAGAGAATAATCACCGAAGCGCCCAGCGCCCTCAGCCAGGC
Organism: uncultured Anaerolineaceae bacterium; assembly: GCA_964532655.1. GTDB lineage: Bacteria > Chloroflexota > Anaerolineae > Anaerolineales > Anaerolineaceae > JAJFTV01. The sequence continues at coordinate 9,842 of CAZHMZ010000068.1, read as the reverse complement.
CAGCAGGCGTGTGAAAATTTTCTGCATGTACACGTCATACGCATGCACCTCATCGAAAATGATCACCTTGCGGGATAAACCGAAAAGCCTTAAGAAGGAATGACGGGCGCGCAGGACGCTCAGGAAAGTTTGATCCACCGTCCCTACCCCGAATGGAGCTAGAAGACTCCTCTTCCGGGGCAGGAACCATTCCAGGGCATTGATATTGCCTTCCTGGTTGGCATCCAGATCCTCGACTGAATGAAGGCGGATTTTTTGAAAACCATGATCAATGAGAGCATTCCCGTGAACCAGTTGGAGATTGATCACCTGTTGATCAGGGTAACGGCGGGAGAGAAAATCTCGTGTGCGATTGAACATCTGGTTGCTGGTCGCCTGGGAGGGCATAGCGACATACAGCCCTCGCAGATCGTGATTCTGAATGACCCGATCAGCGATGGAAAGGGCGGCTTCCGTTTTACCGCTGCCGGTGGGGGCTTCGATGATCAGTAAAAATGGATCATCGATGTTTTTCGTAATCTCACTGATCGATTGCTGCAGATCGTTGGGCTGAAAACCAAACATGTCAAAGAATGAAACCGTAGACGTGTCAGGTTGCCAACCGATCCAGCCTGTTGCGGATAACGCTTTTTCCGCCAGATTTTGAGCCATGCGCCAGTAGGCCGGTAAATCGATCCTCGCTGATGCATAAGGGAAAAACTCATCGGCTGAAGAGACCCAATCAGCGGTCACAAAAAAGCCGGTCAGTAGATTAAAAAATGCATTGGATTGTGTCTGGTTCAATTTCAGGGATGGCAGTTCAGGGGGCTTCAGCAGATCGGTGAGCGCGTGAAACATTTCACCGCGGGCATTCTGCCAGATGGTGCCTCCAAGGTTGAGGCCCGGGTATATCGAATTTTCGATTTCCTGGGCAAAGTGATATGATCCATGATGCCCGCCGATGGCGAAACGAAATCGGTTGAATGCCCCGACAGGTTGAATACCGATCTCCTGTTGAAAGTCCTTCAGTATCCACTGGCTCAGCAGGCTGTGATGACGAATACCGTGAGAAGGGATCTCAGGGAATGGATACCCGAGTTTTTCCAGTGTTCCGCGCGTTGGTGAGTGTTTGGTTTGAAAGGAGGGCGCCGCTTTTCCAAGATCATGCAGACCGGTCCAGAAGGCAAGCAGGCTGCAACAGGTTTCCTCTGGCAGTTGAAGCCAGTTGCTGATCTGCTCACGCGCACCTCGGGTCAATCCCTGCTGCCAGAGCAGGCCAGCCACGGCTGCACTATCGAGTAAATGGAATGCCAATGGATGACCTGTCTCAGAATCGCCCCATTTGCCGATAAAATGCATCCAATCTGGCAGTAAATTGATGTCGTTATTTATCATTGATCGACCTGTAGTTAAAAAATCAGACAATTTCCTTGAAGTTATACAGTTTCAACAATCGCATTGCTTCGGCTTCGACCTTTGATCTGAGTATTGCTGGCTCCAGCACCTCCACCTGGCTGCCCCACCCCAGAATCCATGGCATCATCTCCTGCGGCTCGTCGATATCCGCTTCCCAAACTAGCCATCCATCCTCCACCTGCGTGGTTTTTTCAGTCGGATGCCAGCAGTTTTCGAGGATCCGTCCAGCCGCAGTGGGGTTGAATAGCAATTTCACATGCACAGGGTGTTCGTCATCGCTGTACCAGATGCCCCACGCGCCTCGCAACAGTTGGTATGGGTCAAAGGAATCTGGGATGATGTAAGTCTCGCGGGTCAGTTCCACCCGCTCGATGCGCTCGAGCTTGAAGGTGCGTATCTTTTCAGCGCCATCTCCAGCAATACTCCCGCCGATAGCATGCATGCTGTGGCCCCAATGGTACGGCTCCAGAAAATACACATCAAACAGATATTCATGGACCGGTTTGGTCTTATCTGATCGGTACCACACCTGCGCTCGTCGGCAATTAGCCCACGCCAGGGTCAGGTTTTCCAACACTCCCAAAAATGAAGGATCATAACGCAAAGGGTCGCCGTCCAATTCATCGGCTGAACGTCCCATGTGATGGGCGATAAGCGGCGCCATCTTTTCCAGAGGTTGCGCCAGCTTACGCAACGCCGATGCCGCATGTGGGTTCTTGCGATCCATGCAGGTGGTCAGCAGTCTGGCTGCCAAATGCACCGCGGCCGCTTCATGCAAATTGAACCTGACGTTGAGAAGGTAAGCCGTTTTATCGATCTTCCACCGGTCGGCATCCTGGTCATCAATCCAGATATGACCGGGCAGATCCGGTAAATATCGCCCGATAGTAGAGCGGTGAACCCCAAGCCGGCGGGCGATTGCAGCCTGGGTGAGACCTTCGGGGTGTTCTAGCAGTAAGGCTTCAATCTGGCCAAGGCGATAGGTTTTGGTGACAGCGGTTCTGATAGGATCCTCCTGAGCAACGGAGATTGGATATCAACATGCTAGCATGACCTCGTTGCGATCTGCGCAACTAGATGTACCAATAATGGGAACTTGATGAAAAATTTGAAATGGGTATTCGCGATCTCAATGCGATTACCATAGAAGACCTTATTTTCGCGTCAGTTTGAGAATATCTTATAAATTCAATTAAAAATGGAAAGCTGGAAACGATATGAATCAAACAATTCCGACGCGAAATGATATGCATTATCCATTATAGTGATAATCTTGGGAATCATTCAAAGAAATGCCTGTGGATTTTTCTAAAATTGCCTATTTGATGGATCGGCAAAAGAAACCCCTGCCTAATATGAAGGGTTCAATCGGAATATTACGCGATAAACATTATTACCTAAAGTAATGTGGGAATTGCTGATTTGGGATGCTTTAGAGGTTCTCACAATGACCAAAATAGCAATTGTCAATCAACTATACACCACTGAGAGTGAGCGGATCCTCACTTGTGAGAGCATAATCAAAGACAACTTACTTGATCTCGGATATCGTCGTGCCGTCCTCGTTGAGCGTCACGCTCTGGCTATTCACCTGGTCTGCGAGCAGCCAGTACTGGGTCGGTACCCCGTCTTCATAATAACGCATGGCAATGCGCGTATTCCCTGCGAAATAATACTTGCGGTAATAGTAGTCCACCTCCACAACCTGCGAGGTGGTGGTGTCGATCACATAATCGATCTGGCGTTCATAATACCGGTTGATGTCAATGGTCGTGCAACCTTCGGCTGCATTCTGGATATTGATCATATCCCCGGTCTGGGCGCGAACGACACTCTCCATCATATTGTCGCAACCTCCGGTTACGGGTGCCAATAGCTCGGCGGTCAGCTCGGTTATTTTAACCAGATCTGTAACGATAAAAATGGTCTTTTTCAGTCACTAAGCCAGTGGGCCTCCATAAAATCTTCCCCGATCATCACCGCATAATTCCCCTTGAGGCCAGCATAATAAAGCCGATCGATGGACGCCTCATGATCCTGGTGCCTCTACAAAAAATGATCGCTGTCGCTTGCCCAGTCAGCAAAATACCCGATGTTACAATAAATCGTCAACTGATTTGTTGCCAAATCCAAGATAGCCGGGTGGAACTCACCCTCATTTATAACAGACAGGGTTATTCCCATTTTCTGTTGATCCGGTGACCATGAAACATTAAAAATAATATATTTCTCGGATAAACAGGTTAATCGCTTGATCTCCCCTGACGTGGACAGCTCGAATAACTCGGACCAGACGCACGGTAAATCGTCTTTCACATTATCGTATTGATCATCCTGGGCGTTGGCAGCTGCATAGAGGACAATTCGGGAGCCATCCGGTGACCATTTAGGCGCCATCGTATGATTAAAATTGTAGACATACTTCCGGATGTGCTCTTTCTCAATGTCATACAAGACGGCTGGATATCCATCTTCTTCAACCGCGAAAAAAACCAAATCCATTTGTGGGCTGATGAAAAGCGGGTAGCTGCCGCTCGTAAGTAAATTGGGTCTAACAGGATACCGATCATGCGGAATTTCGATTTCTTCCCCTGTGTTCACATTCAGAAGGATCAAAGCATCAACTTCACGCTCATTACTGTTCTCCACAACTGGTTCATATTTGCGCATGGTTAAATAGTCGTCATTCAACCAATCAGCTAAACTTAATAGCATCTGTGGGTTTTCAATTGTTCGTAGGAGATTGCCATTATTGTCTACAATGACGACAGCGTAATCATCCAGATCATATGTAGCAAATCTTTTCTGGTTCGGTGATACAGATGTTAAAAATAGAGGTGTTAAATTTATCTTGTCCCTTGTCTGGAAATCATAGATGTATGAGCGGATATTTTTCTCAGGATCTTCATCACTTACGATCAGCCTTCCAGACGGGATCTTCCCTTCTGGAAAATCTCCCAAGACAGTTAAACACTGCTCGCTGATTGGATACTCCGAAGAAGTATCCGGTGTATTGGAAGGGGTGATGACCGGCTGCTGCGGTGTGTCGGTTTTCCCTGCTGCGGTTGGCGATATGACAATAGTGGCTGTCTCCGTCGGATTGGGTGTTTCCTGTACCGGGATGCAGCTTGTACAAAATCCAAGAAGAAGCAGAAAAATTTGAATGTTTGTGGTAAATCGCATCATCATTTTCATTTGACTTTTCCTGAAACGTGCTTTATCGGCAATCACTCCATGTCCATCCATTATTCTCGCCTTTTAGGCTATTAATAACTTTCATGACACATCCTGAACCAATAAAAAAGGTGTGATTCCCATCCGCAATATATACGTCCAGAAGGTCAGTATGGTTAGCAATTTCCACCTTAATCTTTGAGTAGCCATCATACAGGCTAAAATTGCCATATCCATAGCTCGCATCCCTTTCCCATCCTGTATACCATGCAGCAGGGGGATCTTTCAATAAACCCGCAACTCTTAATAAGGCCGCAACAGGTATTTCGGATAAGTAAGAGAGGTCGTTAGGATTGAGCGACCTGGCAGCCTCGTTATAGTACACAAATGCAATAACGATTTGAGCCAAATCATAAACGACGCCAGTTTTTTGGAAAGCAACACGCATATTGGGTTCCGCTAGTTTACGCAAGGTGTCTGGATTATTTGACGATTCGCGCCACAGCACAAGGCTCATATAATCAGTGATTGCATAGGTTCCATCATTGCCAAATATTTCCCACGAAATTGATGAGGAATTCAACCAATCCTGAATATAATTATTATAAAACGCAGCCGGGGAAATGCCGGATGTGCCTGCTGTAGTTTGTTCGGAAAAATCCAGGATGGTAGGTGCATATTTGATGGTACCATCATTTTGAACTGCTTTATTGCCACAATTTTTTCCGTCCATCCACGCAGAGCATCCAGTATGTCCATCTGGATCGGTGAAAATTAATGGGTTGAAGTACACATAGCCATATCGATCATACGATAGATTAAAACTTGCGTTTGGTATCTTTGTATCGGCCTGGAGGAAGTGGTTAAGATAAGGATCATAGAAGCGGGCTACGTAGTAATACAGCCCCAGTTCCTCCTCCAGCCGCTGTCCGGTATACAGATAATCGGTGGGGGTGTCCGTCTGGCTGGTGTAGCGGGTCTCACCAAAGGCGGTGTACCTCACCTCACTATGGGGCGTGCCGTCCTCATTCAGCGTCATGCTCTGGCTGTTCACCTGGTCTGCGAGCAGCCAGTACTGGGTTGGTACCCCGTCTTCATAGTAGCGCATGGCGATGCGCGTGTTCCCGGCATAGTAGTACTTGCGGTAATAGTAGTCTACCTCCACCACCTGCGAGGTGGTCGTGTCGATCACATAATCGATCTGGCGCTCATAATAGCGGTTGATGTAGATGGTCCATTGGATATTGATCAGATCTCCGGTCTGGGCGCGTACCACACTCTCCGTCATATTCCCATCCGCGTCATAATAATAGCTCACCTCATACACATCCTCCAGCATCGCCAGCCGCATCTCACCCGTCTCCGGCCGCTCGGTCAGGTGAGCCAACAGCTCTGCGGTCAGTTCCGGTTCGGGCGGCAGGTCGGTGGCTACCGGCTGGCTGGTCAGCTCAGGGATTGCCGTGTCGGTGGGGGTGGCGGATGGCTCAAGCTAGTCCGTGGGCGTCGGGCTGGTTTCTGGAGTGGGGGTATGCATGGGTGTCTCCGTGGGGCTGGGTTCCAGAGTGGGCGTTTCGGTTGCGGTAGCTTCCCCTGTCGCCTCTGGAACATCCGTGACCTCTTCAGTAGCTTCCTGTAGGATCTCTTCCATTTCACATTTGCATTACCATGTTTAGAGCTAAAAATGGTTTATGCAAATATGCCAATAGAACCTAATACCCCCATTGGCACATTGGAATTTCAAGACATTTATTTGGGCTATTGCCCATCAATAAATCAAAAAACTCCTCGTTTGTCATATTGGTAGTTTCTTCTAATGGTCGTGTCGGATAATCCCCCAGATATACGCGAATGTCTTCATAGGTCAGCTTATCGGGTGGAAATAGAATGAAACCGATACCTGTTCCACCAATTTCCAGCTGATCCTGGCATAAGATCGTGTAATCCTCCTCATTTCTTCGTTCGTAAGTGGATTCACCGTTTATTGCCGCCAGTATCCCTTGTGAAGGATAAAAAAGATCAATTTCAAAATGCCCTGGACCCATACCCGGTCTTTCGGTCGCCAGCATAAATATTTGTTCAGGTTGTCCTTCGGAATCAAGAAATGGCCTTATGAGAAAATCTTGACCTGTATTGATCTGTTCAATCACGTCTGTACCAATCTCTAAGGTGAAGATAACTGATAAGCTGTTATTCGTACTCGGGAATTCATCGATCGCAAAGTGTGTTTCATAAAAAGTAGAATTATCATATGAATGTTGATGTTTGCTGATTGAAAATGCCATCGGCCTAAGAAATCTCTCCACCTCTGTCCAAGTGCTTTTACCGGGGGTTATACCCCACCAACAAGGGAATTGACAACCTCCATTCGTCTCAAGCAACTCACGCACCTGTGCCAAGGCTTCTTCCGAGGGTAAAGTGGGGAAAGGGGCCTGGCTCGGAATGATTATGGGGATATCAGTATTTATTAAGGTTGGTTGAGCGGTAATAGTACGCAGGGGAGTATTGATAACCACAAAAGTAGATGTATCCACTTTGGAAGGGTTTGTGGATGGCGACGGATTGATCCATTCAGGTTTCGCGTTACAGGAATTCAACAGTAGTATCATCCAAATCATAATTAGCGGGGAGATAGACTTGAAGAAATATCTTAAACCTTCCATTAATTTACCTCCCATTCCACAACAAAGAAAACAAGAAGTAAGTCATTTGCCCTTCCATTCGGTTCTTTCTTAAATTACCCTGATCACCTTCACCCCAGGTATCGTATAACCAACCGATCCCCGAATCAGCAAATTCCTCACTACCTTGATTGCCATCATAACCAAATTGCCAATACTCTGCACCCCCTGCATATCCGAACCATCCTCCTCGATTATCATCCGTGTGCTGGATGACCCCATCTATCATTGGTCGCAGAAGATCAGAATAAATTCCTTGAAAAATGGTCTGTGCAATCGAACTGGTTGCATTATTAAATGCATGAAAATTTTCATGTGAAATCACTCGGTGACTTCTCTCTAAATAACTATCGGAAACATTAGAAAAGACAGATATTGCATTCAAAGACCTTGTCATTGCTGCACATCCAGTTGGACAGGAATATGTCTCTCGCGTGTAAGTAATAGCCCCATGATGAATCCGTAAAAATGCCGCCCTGGGGGTAAGAGGTGTAAATTGAAGCTCTCCCTCGCCAATTCTCTGCAGCAGCCTCATCTCGGTATTATATGCATCTGCGTAAGCAATTGCCAATAGATTCGTTTCAGCTGTTACTGCCTGAATTCCCTTTTCAGTCCAAGGACCGACGAACAAGGCAATGGGCTTAGGATTATGCCGGGTGCGAGCACCGCTTTGATATGAGGAACCATCGAACAATGAATCCTGTTCTGTCAGGTAATGTCCGCTTGGATCTATGTATTTGAGAGGGTTAAAATTCACGTAAGCGTATCTATGCCAAGATATTGGGTTCTCCATGCCAGGAATGATAGTGTCCGGTTGATTGAAATGAATTAAAGAAGCGTCGTAGAACCGGGCGTTGTAAAAATACAATCCCAGTTCTTCCTCGAGCCGTTGACCTGTATACAGATAATCGGTGGGGGTGTCCGTCTGGCTGGTGTATCTGGTTTCCCCAAAGGGGGTGTACCTCACCTCACTGTGCAGCGTGCCCTCTTCATTGAGTGTCACGCTCTGGCTATTGACCTGGTCACTCAAAAGCCAGTATTGGGTGGGTACCCCGTCTTCATAGTAGCGCATGGCAATGCGGGTGTTCCCGGCATAGTAGTACTTGCGGTAATAGTAGTCTACCTCCACCACCTGTGAGGTGGTGGTGTCGATCACATAATCGATCTGGCGCTCATAATAGCGGTTGATGTAGATGGTCC
>CAZHMZ010000068.1:0-1295 GCA_964532655.1 uncultured Anaerolineaceae bacterium | reverse complement strand
GTTCGGGCGGCAGGTCGGTGGCTACCGGCTGGCTGGTCAGCTCAGGGATTGCCGTATCGGTGGGGGTGACGGATGGTTCAGGGGTGTCTGTGGCTGTTGGGACGGTTTCCGGTGTAGCGGTATCCGTGGGCGTACCGGTCGCAGTAGGTTCCTGTGTTGCCTCCGGAACCTCCGTGGCTTCTTCGGTAGCCGCTTCGATAATCGCTTCGGTGGCCTCTTCGGTCACCTCATGCGCTTCTGCGGCTTCCTCGGTAGCCTCTTCAGCAGGCACATCGGTGACCGTCGCGGTCGGCGTCGGCGTCTCGCTGGGAATCTCGGTCGGCAACTCGGTGCTCACTTCGATCGTCTCGGCTGCCGCGGTTTCCGTGGGGGTCTCTGTGATGCTCTCTGTCACCGTCTCAGTGGCTGTGGCCGTCTCAGTGGGAGTGGAGGTTTCGGTGGGAGCTTCCGCCGCTGCTCCGCGTTCCTGCGGCTGATCCACGATCTCGTAAAAATACAGCCGGTTGTCCTGGTCATAATACAACCGGTAATACCATTCGCCGTTGTTCAAATAGCGGTGGGTCTGGTTGCCGTCTTCGTCATAATAGTAATCGTTGTCTCCAAATTCACTGATGGCGTTGGCATGCCCGCTGGCCCCGTACACATATGTGGTCAGGTTCTGTGTATCGGGTCCCTTGGCGCTCATCTGCCCCGTGTCCGGGTCATACTCGAATACCTCGGTGTACACATCCGTCTGCCCGTCGTTCACACCCGCTTCGGTCAGGCGGTTGAGGTCATCGTAGCTATAGGCAGCCGTCTCCCCGGCCACGCTGTTCACAATTTGCGTGATGTTGGCGTTATTGTCGTACGTATAGGCAAGGTTCTGCACCGAGACGCTTCCCACCGTCTTGACCGCCGCCATCGAAGAGAGCAGACCACCCATGCCGGAGGTCGTCCAACTGTAGTAGGAGAAGGTTTTCCTGAGCACGTCATCACCCGATGCCCAGCCGTAATCCAGGCGGGTCAGGCGCCCGGCCTCGTCATAGCGGGCATCGTCCAGATACACCGCCCCGTAGCTGTTCTTGACCCAGATCAACTGCCCGGCGCTGTTATAGGTGTAATTCAAAACCTCCCCTCCGGGCACGGTCTGGCTGGTTAGCAAGTCGGCTGAGTTGTAGCTGTATTGTGTGACGTAATTCTCAGCATCAATCGACACCGTCTCACGTGTCATGCGCCCGCGTTCGTCATACACCCAAGCTTTCTCACCCGAGTAATAGCTCATGCCGGTGCGCCGGCCAATACCTTTGTTGCCATCG
>CAZHMZ010000067.1:0-17771 GCA_964532655.1 uncultured Anaerolineaceae bacterium | reverse complement strand
CGCGCGGTGTAAACCGCTTTGGCTGGAAATCATCTCATCGTCCAGCCCGAGTGAGAAACCCGCCAGGATCAAATCAAGCTCTTCATAACGCAGCCCCATGGCAACTTCATTGGGCAGCCCCGCGGCCAGATCGCCGGAGGATGGCTGCCGGAGTACCTGCTCCGGGATCTGGAGCACACCGGCCACCTGGCGGATCTGGGTTTTGAACAAATGCTGCAGCGGGGCGATGTCGCCCACCCCGTCGCCGTGCGGGTCATAAAAGCCTACTGCCCATTCGGACCGGTCGGTGGTGCAGATGTGCAGACAGTCCAGTTGGTTGGCCAGCACCGAGAGCATCAGCATGCGCCCGCGTACCTTGCCAAACACGAACGTTTTGGTGGCGGCGGCTTTTTTCCACAGAATGCGGGATAAGACCCATCCCAGCGCACCGCGGCGTTTGCCAAAAGCATAGTCCTGCCCCCATATATAAAAAGAGGGAGAACCGCTCAGGATCCGCAGCAGCCGGATGAAACCCTGCAGCAGCGGACGATTACCGACGGTTTGAGCCGGGACGTTCCGGTATATGCCGGCTTCGCGGAAAAAATTGCTTAAGTTTCTCTCCTCCAGGGGCAGATGAAGCGCTTCGGCAACCAGGCGGGCGTTTTGATGCGGAGCAGCAGCGCTGTCCCGCTCCGGCAGGCTGAACAGGTGAATTTGCTCGGGTGGCAGGCAGCGGGCACAGCAATACGCGCAAACGGTGGAATCGAGGCCGCCGCTCAACCCCAGCACCACTCCGCGAGCGCCCCACCGCTTTACTTCGCTGGAGATCAACGCGCTGATCCGGTCCACTTCTGTCCAGGCATCCAGGCTGAGTACATCCATCAGGTCATTTTGATGATCCATATTGGTGAACCCCATATTGATCCGATTATAGAAAGATCATAGCACGAAGGATGAACGAAGGAAACGAGAATTTCGTATAATCATAGTGTATCCACGGTAGAAAAGAGGTGAATCATGGATCAGAAGGAAACATCTTCTTCCGGAAAGCCTGTTAACAAGGGCGTCTGGCTGATGTTGATTATTGTATTTGTTCTGCCGTTTTCACCGCTCCTGATCACGCAAAGGTGGAACTGGTGGGAAGCCTGGCTGTACGGGGGGATATTTATGCTCGGGTTTATCGTCAGCCGTGTTCTCGCGGCCCGGCGACACCCCGATATCATCGCTGAACGGGTCAATTTCATAAGAAAAGACAACACTAAACCGTGGGATAAAATCCTGGCTCCACTGGTGGCTCTGGGCAGCCTACTGATCCCGTTAACAGCCGGCCTGGAAGCGCTCAACGGCAGTCAGGTGTTGTTTGGGCTGCCGGTTAAGCTTGTAGCGATACTGCTCCTGCTGGCGGGATACACCTGGGCATCGTACGCGTTGTGGGAAAATCGCTTTTTCTCCGGCACTGTGCGCATCCAGACGGAGCGGGGTCATACGGTGGTCAGCAGTGGGCCGTATCACATCATGCGCCACCCCGGTTATTTTGGCTCGCTGGTGTCGTTTCTGGTTTCTCCCTTTATTCTGGATTCCTTGTGGGCCTTTGTACCGGCGATTTTGCTGATTATGACGCTCATCATCCGTACCCGGCTGGAAGATCAGGTACTGCAAAATGAACTGGAAGGCTACAGTGAATACGCAAAAAAAGTACATTACCGCCTGATCCCCGGCATCTGGTAGGCGGCCGTTTGAGGCACCTTGATTGCTAAACAGAGTGATTCAATGCAAAATTCGCCGATAATTTACCACGAACGGCTCACCTCGCGCATCACCACAACCCTGTTCGCGGGGTTGTCGGTCATTTTTCTGCTGTTGTTCCTCTGGAGGGTATCCCGGCGCGGAATGGATGGGCTGGTCTGGTTCAACCTGGCTTTGTCGGGGGTCTTCCTTTTCTATGTGATCAATTTTCGAGTGCTGCTGATCACCCTTACCGCCCGCCAGGTGATGATCCGTTTCGGCATTATCCGATGGATCGTTCCACTGCGGAATATTGATACGATTGAGCTGGATGAGATCCCGGTCATGTACCAGAAGGGCGGTGCAGGCGTGCATTTTATGTCGATCCGCGGCCGTTACCGTGTTTCGTTCAATTTTTTGGAATATCCGCGCGTGGTGATCCGCCTGAGGCAGCAGCGCGGCCCGGTCAAAGATGTCTCGTTTTCTACAAAGAGTCCGCAGGTGATCATTCGGCACGCTCGTGAGATACAGGCTCTGGCGCCTCTTCCGCGGGATAATCCCTGAATGGAGAACCATCCACGCTGAATGCCTGACAGGTGATGCATCCATCTCAATTGGAGTACAATTGGCTGGCTGTGTCCCACAGGGTGCGACACAGCGCGAAATTTTTTACGATGGATGGCCGCTTTGCCGGAAATTAGCCAAATAAGCGAAACGGAAACAGAAGAAAAGCCCAATCAGGCAACCGATATCACTGGTTCCGAGCTACAGGAATATCTGGATATCCGTCAACAGCGCAGATGGATATTTCCGCGCGCTGCCCTGGTAGGCCTGGGCGCGGGCGCAATATCCCTTTTGTTTCGTATCGGTCTGACCAGCGCAGACCGGTTGCGTAACAATCTGATTGCTTGGGCGCACACCCTGCCACATATGGGGTGGATTTTTCCTGTACTGCTCACAATGTTGGGGGCCTTTATTGCGGTGACGCTCACCCGCCGTTTTGCGCCGGAAGCATCCGGCAGCGGGATCCCGCATCTGGAGGCGGTCTTACAGCATTTACGCAAGCTGCACTGGAAGAGGCTTCTACCGGTGAAGTTTTTTGGCGGCATCCTGGCGATTGGCAGCGGCCTGGCGCTGGGACGTGAAGGCCCCAGCGTTCAAATGGGTGGAGCGGTTGCCGATGCCGTTTCACGCCTGTTGAAAGTATCCAACCGCGAGCGGCTGACTCTGATTTCAGCCGGCGCTGGAGCCGGGCTGGCGGCTGCTTTCAACGCTCCCCTGGCCGGGTTGATTTTCGTTCTGGAAGAAGTGAGGCGGGATTTTCAGCCCATTGTGTTTGGCGCGGCCTTCATCGCTTCCATGATGGCCGATATTGTGGCCCGCATGGGCTCGGGTCAGTTTCCGGTTTTTTCGGTTCCAAGCTACGGGATGCCGCCTCTGGAGGCGCTGCCTATTTTTGCCGTGCTGGGGCTTCTGGCAGGCGGTATGGGAGTTATCTTCAATCGCAGTTTGCTCTGGCTTGGCAATCAATTTAACCGAATTCCAACCCGCTTAATCACCCTCACAGCCGGTTTGGTGGGAGGGTTGATTGGTCTGGCCGGCTGGTTTTTTCCCAATTTGATCGGCAGCGGGCATACATTGGCTGAAGCAGCGCTCAGAGGTGAGCTGGTGTTGAGTGTGATACCGGCTTTCTTTCTTTTACGTTTTCTGTTTACCACTACCAGTTACAGCACAGGCGCGCCGGGCGGTATTTTTGCGCCCTTGCTGGCTTTGGGTGCGCTGCTCGGCCTGGGCATTGGCCAGTTATCCCAGATGGCGCTGCCGCAGATTGTCACCATCCCGGCGGTGTTCGCGGTGGTTGGCATGGCGGCGTTTTTTACCGCGGTGGTACGTGCGCCCCTGACCGGCATCATGCTGATCATCGAAATGACGGGCAATTATTCGCAGATGTTGCCCCTGCTGGTGAGCTGTTTTTGCGCTTATGCGGTGGCTGAGGTTTTGCGCGACCTGCCCATATATGAAGCCCTTTTGCAGCGTGATTTACGACGTAACGGCGGCCTGGAATCGCTGAAGGAACCGGCTGTAGTAACCTACACCATCCACGATGGCGCCCCGTTTTCCGGCCGACAGGTAAAGCAATTGGGGTTGCCGGCAGGCTGTATTCTGGTACGCTGTTCGGATGGAAAACGCGAATGGGTGCCGAAAGCCAATACCCGTCTGGAAGCGCATATGCATGTCACCGCCATCGTGGCGCCGGATGCCGAAAGCGCCCTGGAGATCCTCCGCAAAGGCTGCACCGGCGGTGATTCTGCTCCCTGACGCTTACAACCCAAACGCGATCAACAAAAACCAGCCCAGGGTGGTGAGGAAAATCGCCCATTCGGCCACGGCCGGAGCCCAGATGCGCGGACGGACCAAATCAGGGTTGTCACGTGAATTTTGCGCCAGATTTTCGGTCACCCGCGGATAGGTGAGAAACAGCGATGAGGTCAGGATAGCCGGAAACCCTGCCAGACTGTAGAGAGGGTGCGCGGCCGGCGGATGAACTGCCGGCAGGGCGATGCCCAGTGTAAAGAACAAGATCATCAGCAGGGCCATGCGAAAGTAATTGATGGCAGCTTTGAGGTGTTTGGCCAGGCGGTTGACCGGGAACACACCTACCAGCGCCACGCTGATGGAGGCCGCAATCCCGGTGATCATACCCAGCTTGGACCACACTCCCGGGATCACCAACCCCAGGATAATGACAGCCGGTAGAAGGCACAGCCCGCACAGGATCAGGCTGGCATTGAATACACCCGCCAGACGGGAAACCCCGCCCTCGCCCAGCTCAGAAATGTAATGGTTGAACGGCGAGAAACGCTTACCGGCTCTGCCCCGGTAGAAAATGGCGGCAACAATGCAGCCGATCAACACACCAAACGATCCAATCAGGATCAATATTTGAAAATACAACGGATTCTTCAAAAACTCAAGCATTCAATCCCCCTCAACATGATCAGGAATTAAGTATATCCTTTCAAATTAACAGGATAGGATTTGTCAGGTTAATTTGAAAAGGTTTAATTTATCTCTCACATTCATATACGCAAATTCGTGTATTCCGTTTTTCGAAACCGTGTACAATCATTACCAAGAAGGTATGAAGGAGGCATATGAATAATGTAATTATCTATACCGCCCTGACCCTCACCGCTTTATTTTCTATCGTCATTCTTGTTTATCTTAATTGGGACAGGGGTCCGGTTAAAAGCTACTCACTGCTGCCAGGGGTAGCCATTGGGTTTGTGCTGGCTGGCCTGTTTACCGGCGGTGATCGTTTGGTGAGCTACAGCTTTATGGGCATCGGGGTGCTGATCGCGTTGCTGGATTTGCGGCGGAAACGACCCAAAAAGCCGCGGATAAGGGGTGATGAGCCGCATGAGTCGGCCTCCGAATAACCTCACCATCTACACAGTTGTTCATCAATAATCCTCCTGAATGGGTACAATACAGTTACCACTCTGAAAGGGGGATTTTTGTTAATGAGTAAACAGACAGAATTGGTAAAAATCAGGCAGGGATGGGAGCTGTTGAAGTCGTCATATGAAGGACTGACCGATGAGCAGATGGTCGAACCCGGTGTCACGGGCGGCTGGTCGGTAAAGGATATCCTGGCGCACGTCACCGGCTGGGAACTGGAAATGCTGGAATCATTACCGGAGATACTGGGCGAGGTTCAGGTTTCCGATTCAGAGGATGAAGACCTTAGCACGGATGAGTTTAATGCCCGCCTGACTGAACGGTACCGCCATCTTTCCGTTCCCCAGGTGCTTGAGCAACTTGATGAGATACATCAACAGATGTGTGATTATCTGGAGCAAGCACCCGAGGAACAGTTTGAGGAAGGCACGCCTTTTCAGGACAAAATGAAAAGCGATTCCTATGATCACTATGCGGAACATGCCCGGGCGATACTGGAATGGCGGAAAATTGCCCCGCAGCACGTGGCGAGCGCGCTGGATGAGAAAAAGACCATGGGAACGGACTATCCGCAGAATACGGAACCCACTCAAACCGACTAATCAGGAGTGACTATGGAACGATCAGCAGGCAAGTTTACGACGATTGATGAATATATCTCCGGTTTTCCAGAGGATATTCAGGGAATTTTAACCAGGATCCGCGAAATTGTCAGAGAGGCGGCTCCGAACGCGCAGGAAAAGATCAGTTACAATATGCCCACCTTTTACCTGAATGGGAATCTGGTTCATTTTGCCGCCTTCACGAACCACATCGGGTTTTATCCCACCCCAAGCGGAACTGAAAAATTCGAACAGCAACTGGCGCCCTATAAACGATCCAAAGGGGCTGTCCAGTTTCAACTGAATCAGCCCATACCTTACGATCTGATCAGGCAGATGGTTGATTTCAGGGTGAAGGAAAACGAACACAAGGTATTACCCGGACCAAAAACCACCAAAAAATCCTGAAACCAAACGTGATATGTTATGATCTCCATGGATCGATATGCAGTATTGGATCCATGGAGACTCTTTTTTGGGTCCGGAGGTTTCCCCGATGTCCGAAATCATCATCCTGATCGTCATGGGTATACTCACTCTGGTCATCCTGTGGGCCGGGTACCGTTTGAGCAAAAACGGACAGCCTTACCCGGGGTTGCTGCTGAACCTTCACAAACTGCTGGCGTTGGGAACAGCAGTCTGGCTGGTGGTGATTGCATTTGGTAAAGGGATTTCTCCGTCACTCACATCCCAACAGGCGCTGGTTCGTACCGGTGCGATGGTTCTGGTGGGTGCTGCCATCCTCAGCGGGGGAATGAAGAGCATTCCCAAAGCGATTCCCGCAATCATCGCAACCATCCACAAAGTTGTCCCCAATCTGGCCATTGCCGGCAGCGGATATTTCCTGATTAATTTTCTGGTACGATGACCCCTGAGCCGTTGCAACGGTTCGGGCTGAATGTATTCGATAACAGTCTCAGGCGCAGGAGGATCTTATGAAGAAAGATTGGCTTACCCGGGTTCTGGCGATTTTCGGTACGGTTCTCACCGGGTTCCCGTTTTTGGTGATGTTTGGGTTCTCGGCGATACGGGTAGTTCAAAGCCGTCAGTTCCTGTTTGATTTTCTGATGCCGGGTGAATTGTTTATCGTCATCCTGGTGGGAGCCGCTATGCTGATCTGGGCAGCTTTTCGCTCACGGAACTATCAAAAGCTGATCACGATTTTGTTTGGCCTGGCGGTGTTTTTTTTAATCGCCAGTCAGGTCATGGCGGGGATCAGCGGGCTGGCTTCCGGTGCGAGAGAGCCTGCCGGAGGGTGGTGGATTGCTCTCCTGGGGATGCTGGGGCTGTATGATCTGCTGGCGTTAGGAGTGTTTATCGCGGGCATTATGCTCATTCGCCGTGTTTTTCAACACCCCGCTCAATTTGCGGAAAGGCAACAGGCGTAAGGAGAGCAGGTGATCTGATCAAAAGGTGACTTCATTCGAGATCTCAGGCACCCCGCTGAAGGTTCTGATAGAAAAAATATCGGGCCGGTGGAATTCCACCGGCCCGATCTCTGTTGAAAACGAAGTCCCAGGTTTGATTATTTGATGGTGAATCTGGGTGATGTGACTTTAACCGGAGTGCCCAGTTCGGTGGTCTTGACTTCCACAACCCATTCTTCGCCCACATTGGCTTCGTCAGGGATCGCGATGGTCTTCTGAGCTTCTCCATCACCGTCGGTCTTGCCGTCATAAATACCCTTGCAGCTTGTCGTACCTCTCTTGCGGATGCAGTAGTCAATGTCGGCGTTCTTGGGGAAGTCATCCACATAGACCGTGATATTTCCATCGGCACCAACTGAAGTTTTGTTTACGGTGACTTCAGCGTCAGTGTAGGTGGTTCCGCCGCCGGAGGTACCCACAGTAATGGTGTTAGAGGAGACCGAAATGACAGGGGTTCGATCGGTGGTCATTACCTTGATGACCCAGGTAGAACCGTTTGTTGCGGATCTCGGAATGGTGATGCTCTTCTTGGCATAACCGGTCGAATCGGTGGTGGCGTCAAACACTGACTGCCAGGTGGAAGATCCCTTCTTATACAGGCGAAAGTCGATGCTGGAGTTCTTTGGGAACTGGAATGCTTTCACCGTGATGGACGCACCGGCGCTTACGTTCGTAGCTGAAATGGTGATGTACGAATTACCCGAGTATGATGTGGTGGGGGTGGTGGTTGACCCGGGGGTGGGAACGCTGCTGGTTCCAAGTAAATTGATGACCTGGCCGATGTAGATCAGGTTCATATTGATGATGGCAGGATTGTAGTACAGGATATCACTGACCGTTGTACCACATTTTGTGGCAATACTTGTGAGGGTATCACCGCCTACCACCGTGTAGGTCTTTCCGCAGGCTGATGCCAGCGCGGCGGACGGTGAGGCTGATGCAGAAACCTGTCCAACCAGCAGGGTTGACAGTAAAACCGCAAAAGCAAGAGCAAGACTTAATTTTTTCATAACAAAACCTCCATTGAACAAATGTGTATTCCCTTTATGTTCATACACTTTAATGACGACTCGACATTGATTTTGGTTCCACAATTCCTGAACGCGTATTAAATTCACCTGTAATTTGCAGCACAGTACTTTAATTCTTATTAATAATATCTACAACTGGTAAAAAAGGTTGGTTAATCAAACCCCTGGAAACGTAGTTATATACCGATCTTCAGGATTTGACAAGTGCAAGACCGGTAAAGCCTGAAAGCCTTGCAGGAATGTTGATTCAAATATGGAATCACTTCCCTGTCAAGGGTACGAAATGGGCTGCCTGAAGCCTGATTGAGAAGCGCTCTGATTACCAGCGGGCGTGATGCTCTTCGGCAAACCCGGTCAGGTCCCGGATCTGGATGGTTTCGCCTTCGTCGGTGACCAAAGTGCCCTGATATCGGCCAAACATCTGATGGACCTCGCTGGTGATCACCACCAGGCTGGTTTTGGCGACTCGCTCTTTAAAGGGCGTGAACACCAGATTGAGCCGGCCATCGCTGCTGGTAAAGTTCCACGGCTTCATGTAGTCGCCGGAAACATAATCGAACTTTACCTGTTCCAGCTTGTGGACGCGGTGATCCAGAATAAAAGCGTTTTCACCGGCTTTTGATAGATCGCCGAAACCGCAGCCCAGGTTCAATCCGATGGTGCGGCCATCGGGTTGAAAACCGGATGAGCTGGCCCAATTCCAGTAGGATTGATACTCCCATACCCCGCGGCCCCAGTCCAGTGACCCGATACAGGTAGAAGGCTCCAGTGAGATGGTTTCCTGCCCATATCGTATCCAGCCGCTGGCCGGCATGCAGTTGATCTTGCGGTTGTAGTAAAAGCGCTTTTTGCCGATGGGGATGACGATGTTCATCGACTCATCACCGGGTTGAGTGTGCAGATCAATCTCCGCTTCAATCCCACGGCCGTCATGAAAGGCCGGCCAGGCTACCGATAAATGACGGCGATCCGGCAGCAAAGTGAAGGTTTCTTTGAGCCGGTTATCCGTAAACGAGCTGTTGCCGGCATCACTGTTGCGCGGCAGAATCACTCCCTTGCCAAAGGGAACCACCAGCCCCTCTTCATGCAGTTCACCCGTGTCGAAATCCATCATGTACACAAACAGATTGCCGGCGTACCCCAGATCGGCAACGGTGGCCGAAAAGAATTTGTGCGGGGTGAAGACAGCGTAATAATCCCAGCGTTTGATGCGGAAGCGCTGCAATGGCTGGATGGCGTAAAAACGGGCCGCCTCCAGATTGCAGTCGAGCAGTGGTTGGCGCGCCCAGCCTACCTGAGCCAGTTTTCCATCCGGCATTAAGAGGGGTCCGGGTTGTGTGATTTCTGTCTGCATGGTTCCTCCGTTTACTTCGAAATGTTGACCCAAACGGTCATCTGCGATGGACCGCGGTTGCCCCATGAGTAGTAAGGGATCATGATGAGCGGATCTCCGGCGGTGGTTCTGGCAAGCAGGCGCAGGATCCCGCCTTCGACGGATGTATCATATGAGGGCGTGAGCGAATCGGCGTCCACACAGCAGTTGAAGATATCGATGCCCGGCTGATCCACACTTTCCAGACAGTAAACCAGCGGTCCGCGGGTGATTGCGGCCCGGCCCTGGTGTCCTTTCACACGAGGGTGAGCCGTCAACAGCCGCACCGGCATACTGAAGTGAATATCCACACGATCCCCGCTTTGCCAGGCGCGATGAAGGGGCTGGAAGACTGCTGCACGCGGGTTAAAACCGGAAGCAGTGGGTTGGAGAGGTTTATCTGGCTTTGATGCAATCTTCGCAGCTTCTCCGTTGATGCTCACTTGCATGGTCGCCGCCCAGGACGGCCAGCGTAACCGCAGTTCAAAAGGTTTCGCAGCGCCGGAATAATCTGCTTCATCGATCATCAGAGAGAGGTGTCCCTGCCAGGGCAGGTCACTGTGAATAGAGAGCCTCAGCAAACACTGGTTTCCATCGGGCAGGTCAATCACTTCCTCGATCCGGCTGGAGATGTACTGGTGCAGGGTGAGTTGGCCGGGTCGGCTGGAGCTGATGTATTTGCCTAAATTGGCCCAGGTACGTGAAATATTGGAGGGGCAGCAGGGTATCTCAAACCAGGGCTGGCGCTTCACCTCACCGCGGCAAGCCAGCGGATTATTATAAAAATAACTCGCACCGTCATCCGACATCTCTACCAGGGCGGCATTGTATAACTGCCATTCCAACAGATCGGTGTAGGCGGCACGGTCGGTGAGCTGCGCCATCTCCCAGTTCCAGAACAGACTGCCCAGCGCGGCGCAGGTTTCAGCGTAGGCAAATTGCGGATCCAGTTCGTAATCGCGGCCGAAACCCTCGGTGATGGGCACCGAACCCAGCCCGCCGGTCACATACATGCGCCGGGTGACCATACGCTCCCAGACCCGCTCTAGGGCAAGCGTGATGCTGTCATCACCGGTCAGATAGGCCAGCATGGCAGCCGCGGTCTCAAAATAGGCAAACCGAACCGAATGCCCCACGGGGGCGCGCTGTTTGCGGATGGGGGCATGCTGCTGGAAGTACTGTCCGGTCAGATAACCGGTGAACTGGCGCAAACTTGAGCCGGGTTGTTTCTGATACGGATTGGCCGACGGCAGCCGGTAGACGCGTGCTTCAGGGTGCCCGGCCAGATATTCTTCACGTTTCAGGTGGGCGGCAGCAATTCGCTTTTCAACCCGGCTGTTCTGGCGAAGGAGTGAAAATAGCAGGGCTCTGTTTCGGCCGCGCTGTTCGATGAACTGCCGGGCAGTCTCCAGCAAGGCGGTATTTTGCCGGTCGAGCTGGTACAACCGCAGCAAGGCAATTTCAATTTCCTCGTGACCGGGCATCCAGTCCGGCCCTTTACCCCGAAAATCTTCCGTAATGCGATTGGCGGCCCGGCGCGCAATCTCCAGCAGATCGGTTCTGCCGGTCGTTTCAAAATGAGTGACACCGGCTTCGATCAAATGGCCGTGACAGTACAATTCATGTTCGATTTGCAGGTTCTGCCAGCGCGTTTCCGGAAAGAGGATCTGGTTGTAGGTAAACAGATACCCGTCGGGCATCTGCGCCTGGCTGAGCAGATCAATAAAAGCGTCGATCAGGTCGCCCAGACGGGGGTCGTGTTGGTTTGCATTGATCCGGGCGGCGGCCTCCAGCCATTTGTACGCGTCCGAATCGGCGAAGAACCAGCCCATATGAACACCGTCAGCCCGGCCGTCTTTTCGCAGGCTGGCAGCCACGCGGAAATTCTGCAGGCAGCCGGATGCCTCCAACTGCTCCCATTGGTGGAAGATAGCCTGGCTGGCGTTGATTGCCAGTCTGGGTCCCCAAAATCCGCCGGATAAAAGGTCAGCGCTCATGTTATCCGGCTGTTTTGCTGCGCCGCTGGATCAATGCCAGTGGGATGAGCCCGAGCAGGCTGATCAGTGAACCGGCTTGGAAGATAACCGGCACGGGGATGAACCCGGCTGCTCCGGCCGCCACAGTGGGGATACCGTATGCGCGAATGAGCGCTGAGCCGATCGACGGACCGATCACCATGGGGATGGCGATCCAGAAAATCATACGCACGCCCAGGAATTTGCCACGGTTTTGTTCAGGCAGCAGATCTTTCAACCAGGCCACCGCGGCGATGGACATGGCCACCGAAAAACCCTGCCACAGGAAACCTGAAAAGGCCAGCAGCGGCAGGCTTTTGAATAAGGAGAGCAGAATGCCGCCCAGGCTGCTGATGATGGTGGCCCCGGCCAGCATGGTGAGCTTTTTCCAGCGATCAGCCAGGATGCCAAACGGTACCGCTACCAGCGCGCCGCCCACCATCACTGCCCCGCCGATGATGCTGTACTCGCTCTTGCTGACCCCCACATAGTTGTTGAGATACTGGATCAGATAGGGAAAGGATACCTGCATACCGATGCTGGTGATCATGATAAACAGCAGCAGGATAAACAGGGTGCGGTTCTCCCGAAGGGTGTTGAAATCAAACAGATCAGTGAATTCGGACCAGAATGAGCGTTTAGGCAGGCTGATATCCGGGGCAGGAGCATCCTGTAAAAGACTGCCGGCAATCAACCCGGTGACCATGACGATGCCGCCCAGCGCGTAGAAGAAAACAAAGTAACCCACGTTGTCGATCAGAATCCCGGCCGCTACCATGGAGATGATTTGAGCGATAAACAGGCTTAGGTTGAGCACGCCTTCCACCCGGCCGCGTTGATTGCTGGAGGCGATATCGGCCGTCCAGGCATTAAAGGCGGCGTCATTGGCAGTGGATCCAAAAAAGGTCATCACCGAATCGCCGATCACCACCAGTGTAACGGCCAGACCGGTGAGCTTGATCCACGATACCATGGGGAAAAGCAGGGTGGCCAGACCCCATAGAACATACCCGACCAGGATAAACGGACGCCGACGCCCCCATCGGGTGTTGGCGCGGTCACTGAGCGTGCCCATCAGCAAGGTGGTCAACGTGGCGGTAATGGCGCTGGCTGCCACCATCCAGGCTACGGGGCGGGGATCCGGGGTGATGGTGTCATACACAAATGCGTTGAACCACGAATTTTCAACTGCCCAGGCAATTTGCCCGGTGATCGCCAGGGCGGCCATCACAAACCAGGAACGTGGCGTGATGCGCGGCAGGGAATGCGGCGAAGAAGACATGGAGGTGTCAACAGACATGGGATATTCCTTAATTTGGATTACTGCATGGGGTTGAAGAGCGGATACTTAATTTTACCCCAACCTGCCGAACAGCGGATTAATGAACCTGGCGGAGGCCTTGGAGCCCGTTGGAAATGACTCAAAACAATTTGACATTTTATAATTTCGTTGCATAATTAATCTATTCCGGTAATGAATTGGTTTTATTGATTTCGGTTTCAGGGCCTGTTCGCGGAAATCGAAAAATATCAGGAGGGACTATGAAAACCATGAAACTGAGTGCTCCGAGAGTGATTACATTTTGGATTGCCGTATTGCTGGCTGTGCTAGGTTTTTTGGGCGCGGTGGGGCTGCCGGTGCTTTCCCAGTTTGCCATCTGGATTATTCTGGCAGCCTTTATCATCCTGGCTGTCGGGAATGTGATCAAAGGGATGTAATCCGTCGGTAAATCTTCAACCGTTTTCAGCACTGTATATTGCCCGGCATAAGGCCCCGGGCGTTTGGCTGTTAATCCACGCCGGTCATTGATTGACATTCGCTCCGGAAAGTGGATTAATTGAATTAGCGCGCTGATTTGTACCGGTTTGAAAGGGGGAAAAATGAGGCTCAAGCTCAGGGCGCCCAAAGTGGCAACCTTTTTAATCGCAGTTATTCTGGCATTGATCGGCTTTCTGGCCTATATGGGGATCCCGGAAATCGACCAGTATTCCTTCTGGTTTCTGCTGGCCGGTTTCGTCATACTGATGCTGGGTGTGATGTTTAAAAATCTGTAATTTTCTCCGTTCTCTGAGGATGGTACCAGACAGCATCGCAGAAGCCCATCGGTTTATAATGGATACCGCATCATTGTTATACTTTTGGGCAGGCAATCAGCTTGTCTACCTTTGATATTGAAGAGCGCGGGGTCATCCAACCATGGCAGCAGATAAACCAATCTCCAAATCCTTGCGGCGTTTCCTGGCCGAGCATCACCCATCCGCCTTTTTATTGGCAGCCCAGTTGATTTTGCTCCTGTTGTACATGGTTTTTGACGGCCTGCACAGCCAACGCGCGGTTTTGAGCGGCATCGGGGGGTTGATTCTGGCACTGGTGGTATGGGTGGTGAGCCGCACACCCGGCAGTCACTGGGTGGCATTGGGCCTGGCCGTGCCGGCTTTTGTTCTTTCCATCCTCTCCGCGGTGATTGTTGATGCCAATTTGCTGGCCGGGTCAGCGGTGGTGGGCGCGCTGTTGTACGCGTATGCGGCCGGAAGCCTGATCGTGTATATGATGGGTGATTTCAAGGTGACCACCGATGAGCTATTTGCGGCCGGCGCCACCTTCACGCTGCTGGCTTGGGCTTTTGCGTACGCCTATCTGGCCTGCGATACCTGGCTGCCCGGCAGCTTTGTGAGCTCGTTTACCCAAAAGGGAACCCATACTTTTCTGGAATTTCTGGCGATCAGTTTCACCAACTTGAGCGCAACCGGTCTAAGCGATATGGTTGCGCTCACCGGCCCGGCGCGCGTGCTGGTGATGCTGGAACAGTTCACGGGGGTGGGGTATGTAGCGGTGGTCGTTTCGCGCCTGATCGGTTTGAGCATCAGCGCTAAAACCCGCCGCAAGGTGTTGCTGCTGGAAGAAAAGCCCGAAGAGACCTCAAAGTACTCATCCAAATAATCATTCAAAACAGACGCCGGTTCTCCCGGTTGATGTAAAGGAAACTTGACATATTTTATATATGACAAATGTCAAGTTTGCTTGACATTTAGGGGAATTATGCCTATACTATGTAAAGTGAACTTTACAAAGGAGGCCGCATGAACAATTGTCTGGGAGAACTGCGCAACAGCCGGGGCTGGACTCAACAGGAACTGGCTGACCGGGTGGATGTGTCACGCCAGACTATCATCTCCCTGGAAAACGGGCGTTATAACCCGTCCATTTTGCTGGCATTCAGGCTGGCCCGCCTGTTTGGCCGATCGATTGAAGATATTTTTGAATATTCGGAAGAGGAAGAAAACAATGAATAACATGCAAAAACCCGGAAATTGGGTTTCATCGAAAGTGCGTTTTGGGTGGATCCTGCTGGTTGTGGGTCTGGTGATTTTGATCGCCGGTATTTTGATCGAGATTCGTTTGGGCAGCGAGACCTTCAATTATCGAATCATTACCGGTGTGGGCATTGCAGTCACCGCGGCGGCAATCGCCAGTCTGATCCGGTACAAGGCTCTGGTGAAAAATGAGCAGGAAGCCCGCCGCGTGCGCGCCGCAGTCCTGGATGAGCGGGTGGTGCTGATCCGCCGAAAGGCCGGAAACCGTGGATTTTTTGTCTCGATGGTGATGACGTACGCGGGTCTGATGTGGGCATCCTTTGCCTCCAATGGCGGCCTGCCTGAACTGGGTGGTGATACGCTGTGGTACTTCCTGGCAGCCTGCGTGGTGATCCCGTTTATGGTGTACGTGATCAGCGTTGTGGTCGAGAATCAAAATCAGTAAGTCGATGTTTATATCACCACTAGAACGCCGCGGGCTGTTATTTGTGCCCGCGGCGTTTTCAATTTGTCTGGTATTGATATTCAGGATTTTTCAGGTGACTGGAATAAAGTGATCTGCATGCCGTCAGGGTCTTCAAGCCGGGCGTTCAAATCACCCCAGGGGGTGAGTACCGGCTCGTGTACCAGAATCGCCCCGTGCGCCAGCATACGCTGCAAAGCCGCCTGCAGATCAGGCACCTGCAGGGCAAAGCGAATTTGCCCGCTTACACGCCGGCCAACTTCGATTTGATCCACCATCCCAGCCTGGGCTTCATCAAATATTTCCAGTGTGGCGGTGCCTAATTCCAGCAGGGCGGCATGGGTTGTCTCGGTGTGCCAAAGCTGGGCGGGTTCCAGTCCCAGGCCGTCACAGTAGAATCGCAGCAGACGCTCATAATCGCGGCTGGTGAAGGCGATCCGCATTTGTAAAACGGGCGTGGCGTGATCCGTCATTGCGGTTCCCCTACGCCGCCGTTGCACAGCGCGCCGGGCTCCGGCGACAACGGGCTTTGTTCATATTTTTGCAGAAACTTGAGCAGACGGGAATCATCGGCTTTTTTCAACTTTAACTGATAACCCCAGGCGGATACGATGATGGGGCTGTCGATGCCCGGATACGGGCTGAGCAGCCTGTAACCGCTGGCGCGAGTGAGGGTTTGTAATGCCTGTACTTCATCAGAGGGCAGATCCGGCTGGTAGGTGATCCACACCGCGCCGTGCTCCAGCGAGTGAACGGCATTTTCATTTTTGACAGGCTCTGTATACACACCGCAGTTCTGCGGCAGTTCGTTGTGTTTCCCTCCCACCGGCGGAATGGGATCGTAGGCCACCTCCAGGGTGGTATGGCTGCGTTCCAGATTGCGATATTCGTGCACGCCGCGAATACCGCCGTTCATGGACGGTAAAAAAGCCGCTAGACTCACCACCATGGCCGCCACCAGAATACCGGCGACGGCATACAGCCAGAATGGAGATTTCTTCACTCGGTCAACCGGTTTGCCGGTTTGTTTTTTTACAGGATAACGATTGGATGATCTCTTTGATGATCGATTTGCCATATTTCCCCATGAAAACGTTTTTTAAAATAATCTGTTTTTCCCCACATTAGAACGTGGCAACCTGTGATGACACACTCACTACGGCCTGGCCTGTCAAACCCCTCAGTACATGAAGGGAGATTCACCCCGTTCAGATGGGTACCTGCGGGATCTGAAAATCTTCCACCTGATCGTAACGGTCAAAGGTATATTCGGAGCCGTGCGGCTCCAGTATCTCCGCTCCGGTCAGAGCTGGAGTACCGCCCCCGGCTTCCCAGATGGATTGCATAAAAGCCCGGTCATCCACCGTCACCCGGGTGATCACCTGGTCTTTCACATCCACCGCGATCTGAAAACGGACCGGCTGCGCCTGAGGATACGTCTCAGCGGCATACGCTTTGAGACGTTCAGCGCTGTCAGGGTGCCCCGCCAGTGTTTCCATGCCCGCGAAACGGATGGCTTCATGCAGCGTGTACCAGGCCGGATGATCGAGTGTGTACAGGGCTGTGCCGCCGCTTTCGGATAGAAACTCAGCCTGACCGGCATGGTGGATCAGAGTCTGGTAGACATCCCCGGCCAGCGGTTCGATCTGCTCAAAGGCGATTTCATTTTTGGAGGCCAGCCCGGCTTCATTCACATCAATTGCGTAATAGCTGCCGCCCTCCCGATACGCGAAGGTATTGGTCACCGTGAAGTCATCGCTCGGATCGGAGCGGGTCTGGTAACAGCTATGCACCTTGAAAACGGGCTGACGCAACACCGTATCGTCAATGATTTGCTCCTGGTACACCGAGATGTGTTCACCGCCGGCGTTTGTGCCCTCATACGAGGTGACCGTATGCGCATTGAGGTGAAAGCCGGGTGTATTTTGCAGGGTCACCACCGCCCGGGCAAGCAGCTCCGTGTGATCCGGTTGGGGGCTGGGTGTGGCGGTGGGTTGGGCGGTGGTGGCAGAACCTGCCGTGGCGGCAAAAGTTGCCGTAGCAGGGGTTGCACCCGCTGGCTGACAGGCAGCCAGAAACAATGCAACCAGCAGGGCGATGACCCTCACTGCCCGGTGAATATTTGTAGGGATTGAAAAGACGCCGGAACGTACCTGCGAAACTGGTTTGTTGAGATCTGCTGTCACTTTCATCCGGTATGTGCTCTTCTTCCGTTCCTGCCTGACGGTTATCTGTGGATACATAAAACCGCGCCATACGCCAGTGCGGCGCGGTAATTCATACAAAGTATATCGAAAATGGATTAAAACAGTTTGAGCCTGCCGGAAAGCAGGCTCTTTATGAGGGGATGGTTTGCCCGGTGGGGGATGTCTCGCCGGGT
>CAZHMZ010000066.1:8829-17787 GCA_964532655.1 uncultured Anaerolineaceae bacterium | reverse complement strand
TGCGTGTACGACCCGGTGCTGCGGTCAAACGGCCACACAATCCCCTCGGCAGCGGTGCGGGTGATAAACACATCCAGCATGTTGCCGATGATCTCCAACTGCCCCGGGTCGATCAGATCGATGGCGTCACCGGGGGTGTGCATGTAATGGGTGCCCACACCGGCGCGTGCAAACGAGACCGCCGGAACACCGATCCAGCCAAAGCAGATGTTATCGGAGCCATAAATCTCGGTTTTGAAGGCGTGATGGATGCCCATCTCGGAGGTGAGCGCCTTGAGGTACTGCTCCAGCGCCGGCGAACCCTGGATATAGCATTCATTGCTGCCGATGCTCATGCCCAGGACATCCAGGTTGATGTTAAGCACGTGCTTTTCCATATCGGTCTTGCTGAAACCCTCAATATAATCGGGGGCCTCTTTCTGGATCTTGTGAGCTTTTTTCAGCTCCAGCACATATTTCAGCGAACCGCCGCCCGCGCCTTCCTCGCTGCCCCAGGCCGCGAAACGCAGGGTGCGCCGCGATCCCTTTTGAGCAAATACACGCGCAAGTTCCAGCACGGTGGCGGTACCGGCGGCGTTATCGGTGGCGCCGGGGTCGCGCGGCACACTATCCATATGACCGGCGATCATCACGATCTCGTCCGGGTTCTCACGCCCGGTCACCCCGGCGTACACAGCGTAAGACTGGCTGGGTTTTCGCTCGGTTTTCAGGGTGATCCTGGCCTGCTTGATGCCCTTGTTCCACAACTTCACGCCCTCTTCATACGAGATATGCACGATGGGAACCAGATCAAAGGGCTTGTTGGTGTCCTTGCGGATGACGTGGAAGGTGTTGGGCTCCTTGCTCATGGTGCGGCCGATCAGCACGATGGCCAGCGGTTTGTACTTGAGCAGCTTGATGAGATTGCCACCCAGGGTGCCGCCGTTGGAGAGGAACACAATCTTGCCTTCCACATGCGGACCCACATACGGCTCCTGCGGGAACTCGGCGAACACCACCTCGCCGGTCAATCCTTCGGGCGGGGTATCGGGGGTGCCCACCAGCGGCAGGGTCCTGATCTCGCCCAGAGCCGGCTCGAGGATCTCCAATTTAAAGTGCGTGACCTGCTCGTTGGGCAGATCGAACGCCAGCGTGACGGGTTTGAGACCCATCTCTTCGAACTGGCGGGCCACGTATTCGGCGGCCTGTTTCTCTGCCTCGGTGCCGCTGACCCGCGGACCGATATCGACGGATAAAGCTTTGATATGCTCGTAAGCGCGTTGGCCTTCAAACTGTACGGTCATGCAATACCTCCTGAGATGATGGCTTTCACATGGGATAAATTTGGGGATGCGGGTTTTGCAGGGTGGTTCGAAGATGAATTATAAATCCAAAAGGGGATTTGACAGGTCGGTGAAAACCACCCCGGCGCTTCGCGCCACCCCTCCAGGGAGGGGAATTTAATCGCCTGCGGAAATGACCAATATCCGGGGAAGGGCGGCCATCAGCCGTCCGCCTGAGCGCCGATTAGACGGATTTTTCGAACTTCGCCATTCGCCAATGTGGGCACGCGATGCGCGCCCCTACGAAAGTGCAGACTTCTTCCTCTGTTCGTTTATTCGTTTTCGCCGGCGTCTGCACCGGCAATTCGTTGAAGGTTTCCCGATTGCCCGGCCCACATTTTAGCGCGGGCCAGGTGCCGGGAGATAAATCACCCGGCCAGACAACTGCACCTCATCAATGAGGTTCTACAAGCCGGATTCATCCGGCGCACATCTTGGCGCGGGGATTTATCCCCATACGAGAGAAGCCGTTAAATTCCCCTCTTGGGGAGGGTGTCGCGTTAGCGCATGGCACTCCGTGCCGCGGTGGGGAAAAAACTCCCCACTCGCCACCACGCCCATCCAAAAACCGGGCTATAATGACCGGGTCAACATTTTTCCCAAACAATCCATCATGGCAGCAACAGGAGAGCCCCACACCATGCCACGAAAAAAAGCCCGAACCGCAGGCGCCTCCGCCGACAACCTGCGTGATATTGAAGCCTATACTCACGACGATGTACAACGCGCCAATAACCCGCCGGTGGGTATGTCACGCCGCGACCTGGCCGAGGAAACCCGCAAAACCTACGCCTTTGACCCCCACCTGGACCCCACCCTGCAATGGGCCGGCAAACAGGAGGGACTGTCTTTCGAGGTGCCCACCAGTTCCATTCACATCCATGAGAGCATCAAACCGCACAAGATTATCCATGCGGTGCAGACCCTGTCTGACGAGCCCGGCACCTACCAGCCGGATTTCTTTGAGGAAACCCCCGCCGAGCGCATGCGCCGCCGCCGCGAAGCGATTGAGTTTTACCAGCACGGTGTGGATTGGACCAACCGCCTGATTGCCGGTGACAGCCTGGTGATCATGAACTCGCTGCTGGAAAAGGAGGGCATGGCCGGGCAGGTGCAGATGGTGTACATCGACCCGCCCTACGGCATCAAATACGGCTCCAATTTTCAGCCGTTTGTGGATCAGCGCGATGTGAAAGACCGTAAAGATGAGGATTTATCGCAAGAGCCGGAGATGATCAAGGCCTTCCGCGATACCTGGGAGCTGGGTATTCACAGCTACCTCACCTATTTGCGCAACCGCCTGCTGCTGGCGCGCGAACTGCTGTCCGACAGCGGCAGTGTGTTTGTGCAGATCAGCGATGAGAATGTGCATTTGGTGCGAAATATTTGTGATGAAATTTTCGGGATTGAGAATTTTATAAGCATTATTAGTTATACAACCACAAGTGGTTTTGCTACAAACACAATCAGCAGAGCAGGCGACTATTTAATCTGGTATTCAAAAGATAAAGAACATATAAAGTATCGACAGTTATATTTAGATAAGACCTCATCTGAAGGTATCTCTGGGTATGATTTTGTCGAAGACGCTAACCATAATATACGCGTAATCACAAAAGAAGAGCGAGAGAACCCTAAATTATTACCAATAGGTTCAAAGTTGTTCGCAAAATCTGATTTACAATCTCAAGGTGTTGCTTCGATTGACCAGATATTTCACTTTGAGGGAAAAAACTATTCCCCGAATAAAAATTCGCATTGGAAAGCAAATTTTCCAGATGGAATGAATAGATTAGCGAAAGCGCATCGTATCGTAATAACTGGAAATACTCTGCGTTACATACGATATTATGAGGATTTTCCAATTTTTCCGATAAATAACTTTTGGAATATTCAAATGTCAGAACAGAACAAGGATTATGTTGTTCAGACATCAGTTAAGGTTGTTCAACGCTGCATCCTGATGACCACCGATCCCGGCGATCTGGTGCTGGATATCACTTGCGGCAGCGGCACTACCGCCTATGTGGCCGAGCAGTGGGGCCGGCGTTGGATCACCTGCGATACCTCGCGCGTGGCGGTCACGCTGGCTAAAAAGCGCCTGATGACGGCCGTATATGATTACTACAAGCTGGCCCACCCGGATCAGGGCGTGGGCGGCGGGTTCCTCTACAAAACCGTGCGGCACATCACCCTCAAATCCATCGCCAACAACGAGCCGCCTGCCCGTGAAACCCTCTACGATCAGCCGGAGGTGGATAAAACCAGGGTGCGCGTATCCGGGCCGTTCACCGTAGAAGCCCTGCCCGCGCCGGTGGTGCGCCCGCTGGATGACCTGACCGCTTTCCCCGCCGACGCCGGCGCCAAACAATCTGACTGGCGCGCCGAACTGCTGGCCACCGGCATTTTAGGCCGTGGCGGGGCCAAAATCACCTTCGCGCGGGTGGAACCGCTGGCTGGTACGCGCTATTTGCAGGCCGACGCCGAAACCCTGGAGGAGCCGCCGCGACGGGCCGTCATCTGTTTTGCCGGCGAAACTCGCCCTCTGGATGCGCGCATGGTGGATCTGGCCCTCAACGAAGCCGAAAACCTGCGCCCGGCCCCCAAACTGGTGGTGTTTGCCGCCTTTCAATTTGACCCCGAAGCCGCCAAAAACATCGACGATACCCGCTGGGCGGGGGTGACCTGCCTGAAGGTGCAGATGAACACCGATCTGATGACTGATGACCTGAAAAAGAAACGCTCCTCCAACCAGAGCTTCTGGCTGGTGGGTCAGCCGGATGTAGAACTGGTTCAGGCAGAGGAAGGTCCTGCGAAGGGCAAATACATCGTGCGAGTCAACGGTTTTGACTACTACGATGTGAAGAAGGGCACGGTGGAATCCGGTGATTCCGGCCGCATCGCCATGTGGATGCTGGATACCCATTATGACGGTCTGAGCATCGAACCCGAGCAGGTGTTCTTCCCGCTGGGCGGCAAGAATGACGGCTGGTCCAAACTGGCCAAAACGTTGAAAGCCGAGATCAACCAGGAACTGATCGAACAATACGCCGGCACCGAATCACTGCCCTTCACAGCAGAAGAAGATACCCTGATCGCCGTGAAAATCATCGATGACCGCGGCATCGAAAGCATGCGCGTATTGAGCGTTGGGGGTGGTGATGGCCGGCATTGATAAACTGATCATCAATTCGGCCTTCCGCGAACCGCAGGAACACTGGAAATACAGCCTGCAAAAACAAACCTTTGAGCGCGCCCCAGGCCGCCGGCCGGCCGGTTATTTTGTGGCCGGGCAGGGCTCCAACGCCTACAACGACATCGGTGAATTCAGAGAGCTGACGCTGGTCAACCTGATCAGACCGCGTGTGAAAACCTGGCGGCAAAACGGTTACCCGGGCGTTACCGGTGTGACCAAAAAACTGCTGGATCACTGGAATGACCGCGAGGTGCGCCAGTACCCGTTTTTCTGGGCGCAGCTCGATGCCATCGAAACGCTCATCTGGCTGGCCGAAGCGCCTGCTGCCGAGCGGGTGGGTGTGACGGTGCCGGGCGACGGCGGGGCATTTCAGCGCATCTGCACCAAACTGTGCACCGGCGGCGGGAAAACCATCGTCATGGCCATGTTAATCGCCTGGCAGGTGTGCAACAAGGCCGCTTACCCGCAGGACAGACGTTTTTCAAAAAACGTCTTTATTGTGGCGCCCGGCCTGACCGTAAAAAGCCGTTTACAGGTGCTGCAAACCGGCGGCGAAGACAATTACTATGCCCAGTTCAACGTGGTGCCGGTGGGCTTGATGGAAAAATTGCGTCTGGGCAAAGTGATCATCAACAACTGGCAGGCGCTGGCATGGGAAGATGAAAAAGCCATCCGCAAGCGCAAAGGTGTTGATAAACGCGGCCCCAAAAGCGATGAAGCCTATACCCGTGAAGTACTGGGCGAGCTGGCCAATGCGCACAATCTGCTGGTGATCAACGATGAAGCGCATCACGCCTGGCGTAAAAACCCCGAGGTGAAAATCAAGGGCGTCTCCAAAGAGGATCTGGAAGAAGCCACCGTGTGGATCAGCGGGCTTGACCGCATCCACAAAACGCGCGGCATTCTCACCTGTTATGACTTTTCAGCCACCCCGTTTGCGCCATCCGGCAAGAAAAACGCCGAAGAGGCCCTGTTTGGCTGGATTGTGAGTGATTTTGGCCTGAATGATGGCGTGGAAAGCGGACTGGTGAAAACTCCGCGTGTGGTGGTGCGCGATGACGGCGTACCGGATGCCGGAAACCTGCGTTCAAAACTGTATCACATCTATATGGACGATTCGGTCAAGGATGACATCAACCGCCCGGCAGAGCCGCAGGAACCGCTTCCGGATCTGGTGACACAGGCGTACTACCTGCTGGGGAAAGACTGGCTGGAGGCGTATAAAGATTGGCGCAGGCAGGCAAACCCGCTCCCGCCGGTGATGATCACAGTCGCCAATCGAACCGAGACAGCCGCGCGCATCAAATATGCCTTTGACCACAAGCGCATCCCCGTGGACGAACTGTGCGAGCCTGAAAAGACCATCCACATCGATTCAAAAACACTCAACGCCGCCGAGGGGGTGGCCGTGGAGGACGTACCGGAAGAAGTTGATGAGGATGAAGAAAACGGGACCAGAAAACTCAGCAAAAAGGAAAACGCAGCCATTTTACGCGACACCGTGAACACGGTGGGTAAAAAAGGCAAGCGCGGCGAGCAGATCCGCAATGTCATCTCGGTGGGCATGCTGTCTGAAGGCTGGGATGCCAGAACCGTCACGCATATCCTCGGTCTGCGCGCTTTTTCAAGCCAGCTTTTATGCGAGCAGGTGGTGGGGCGCGGACTGCGGCGCACCTCGTATGATCTGGAAGAGGGCAGTGATCTGTACATGCCCGAATATGTGAACATTTTCGGTATCCCGTTTACCTTCCTTCCGCATGAAGCGGGCGATACCGGCGCACCCAAACCGCCCGTGCCAAAGACACAGATCGAAGCGCTGCCGGAAAAGGCGCAGTACAGAATCAAATGGCCCAATATCATCCGCATTGACCGGCAATTCAAGCCCGCTCTCACGGTGGATATCGGAAAAATTGATTTGCTCACGCTGGATGCCGCTCAAACCCGCCTGCGCGCCGATCTGGCGCCGGTGGTGGATGGGCAGACCGATCTGCTCAAATGCACCGAGATTGACCTGCAAAAACTGGAAAAAGAATTGCGCATGCAGCGCATCATCTTTGAAACCGCCGGTCAGGTGTATGACCTGATGAAATCTTCGTGGCAGAATGAAGCCACCAAATATGCGCTGCTGGGTCAGGTGATTCGCCTGGTGGAAAAATATCTCACATCCGGCCGGATCCAGATCATCCCGCCGCTGTTTAACCTGAACCCGCTCAGGCAGCGCATCATCCTGATGATGAACATGAACCGCATTGTTCAGCATTTATGGAGTTTCCTCAAACTGGAACAGACCGAAAAGCTGGTTCCGCTTTTTGATCCCAACAAAAAGGTGCGTTCCACCGCAGATATGCAAACCTGGTTTACCAGCAAGCCGTGTTATATCACACAGCATTCACACATCAGCCATGTGGTGTTTGACAGCGCCTGGGAAGCCACGGAGAGCTATGTGCTGGAGAAGAATCCCGCCGTTGCCACGTGGGTGAAAAATGATCATATCGGTTTTGAGGTGGTGTACGTGTTTGATGGCGTGGTGCGCAAATACTACCCTGACTTTTTGGTGAAACTGACCAATGGAAAAATGCTGGTGCTCGAAACCAAAGGGCAGGTGAACCGGCAATCCGAAGAAAAACGCCGGGCCTTGCAGGAATGGGTTGAAGCGGTCAACGGATTGGGAGAATATGGCGAATGGTGCGCAGATACATCCTACAGCGTGGCCGATGTGGACGGAATCATTGAAAAGTGGATGCGTGCTCAGGCATGAAAGCCGATGATCCAGGGAAGGGGCGGATACGATCCGCCTGCCTGTGTGCCAGTGGAAGACATTCTTCCATATTCACCTCCGCTAATGCCGGAGCATACTGTACTCCTAAAACGACCATGATGTGCGATCAGCCCCTGTTGACAAACGAAAGAAAAAATGCTAAACTATCCACACTATAGCTTATATGCTATAAAGACTGTTCTTTATCAACTCAGGCGTCCGGGAGAGGCTCATGTGGATCATTGAATTCTACCGGACGGATGACGGGGCATGCCCGGTCGAGATGTTTATTGACAGCCCGGTCTACAAGGAAGATCAACCGTTTTTTCTGCGTGCGTTTGGTCTTCTCGAAGAGTTTGGAAATCTGCTTCGAGAACCACATACCCGCCCATTGACAGATGGTATTTTTGAACTGCGTGTGGCATCGAAAAGCGGCATTTTCCGGTTTCCATTTTTCTATGATAAAGGCAAAATCATCATCATAACGCACGCATTTCGCAAGAAAACACAGAAGACGCCACGCCATGAAATAGAAACAGCAAAAAATTACAGAGATCATTATTTTCGACAAAAAGAGCAACGAAAATGAGTTACTCAGAATATAAGAAAAGGGTGGAGCAGGACCCCGAATATATCGAATCGATGAAATCCCTGCGTCTGAAGTTTTCATTGGGCAACGCGGTGATCAAGGCTCGCCTGATGCGCGGTCTGTCACAAACCGCGCTGGCCAAAGCCATCGGCACCAAACAGGCCAATATCTCGCGCATTGAGTCCGGGCTGGGCAACCCTACCCTGGATCTGATCCAGCGGCTGGCGAATGTCCTGGCACTGGATGTGAGTTTTGTTGTCAATGAAATCGAAATACCGATCCAGCCCGCCGGCATTCCAGTGGAAATGCCAAAAGTTTCTGCCATCGCCGAAAAGAAAGCGCGGTACCGCAAATCTGAATAGGGCGCTGACGTAGGGGAATAACAATCAATCAGGGTAATTCGGCACGCCATCACATCTGAGTCTCAATTGGATAGGGTTTTCAATAATCACCGTCCGTCAACATCGGCGCACAGTGTGCGCCGCTACGCATTGAGCAATCTCCATTTCCTATTCGTTTATTCGTTTTCGCCGGCGTCCGCGCCGGCAATTCGTTGATAATTTTCCGATTGCCCGGCCAATATACATCCACGTGGCTTGCGGCCAGGTGCCGGGTGATCAATCACCCGACCAGACAACTGCACCTCATCAATGAGGTTCCGAAAACCGGATTCATCCGGCGCACATTTTAGCGCAGGGATTTATCCCCGTGCGGCAAAGCAGACGTTAAATTCCCCTCCTGGGAGGGGTGGCGCGTCAGCGCATGGCACTCCGTGCCGCGGTGGTAATCCGGCCAGGTGCCGGGTGATCAATCACCCAACCAGACAACCGTACCTCATCAATGAGGTACAGAAAGCCGGATTTATCCGGCGCACATTTTAGCGCGGGGATTTATCCCCGTGCGAGGCGGCGATGGTCGGGGCAGCCGCAAGGGCTGCCCGTACTGTTTATCAACGCCATCATTCCCCTCCTGGGAGGGTCAGGTGCCGGGTGATCAATCACCCAACCAGACAACCGCACCTCATCAATGAGGTTCAGCAAGCCGGATTCATCCGGCACGTATTTTGGCGCGGGGATTTATCCCCGTGCGGCAA
>CAZHMZ010000066.1:0-8729 GCA_964532655.1 uncultured Anaerolineaceae bacterium | reverse complement strand
GTGCCGCGGTGGTAATCCGGCCAGGTGCCGGGTGATCAATCACCCGGCCAGACAACCGCACCTCATCAATGAGGTTCCGAAAGCCGGATTCATCCGGCACGTATTTTGGCGCGGGGATTTATCCCCGTGCGGCAAAGCAGACGTTAAATTCCCCTCCTGGGAGGGGTGGCGCGTCAGCGCATGGCACTCCGTGCCGCGGTGGTAATCCGGCCAGGTGCCGGGTGATCAATCACCCGGCCAGACAAAAGCACCTCATCAATGAGGTTCAGAAAGCCGGATTTATCCGGCGCACATTTTAGTGCGAG
The DNA here is from genome assembly GCA_964532655.1 of uncultured Anaerolineaceae bacterium. Lineage (GTDB taxonomy): Bacteria > Chloroflexota > Anaerolineae > Anaerolineales > Anaerolineaceae > JAJFTV01. The sequence goes on along the minus strand of CAZHMZ010000066.1, from coordinate 8,424 downwards.
GGCTGCTGCCCCTCCTGGGAGGGGTGGCGCGCAGCGACGGGGTGGTTTTTTTGACAAACATTTTCCCGTATGCTACAATCTTAACAAATCGAATTTGTGCCGGATGTTCCGGTTTATTTACAGGAACCTGTTGTGTTCGGAAATAACAACCTGACCTCTATCGGATTTGTACTCCGGCAAGGCGCATCTACCGGGGTATTTTTTTATTTTTGAATAACCGTGCGCTGCAATTATTTTTTATATGAAGGATCGATAAGTTCATGAAACAGAACCATCCATTAAGAGTCATCCCACTGGGGGGATTGGGCGAAGTGGGCAAGAACATGATGGTGTACGAGTACGACAATGAGTGCATTATTGTCGATACGGGCATCATGTTCCCGGAAAACGATATGCTGGGGATCGATTACATCATCCCCGATATGCAGTATCTGAAAGACAACCCCAAAAATGTACTGGGCATCATTTATACACATGGGCATGAAGACCACATCGGGGCCGTCAAACACGTGCTCGATCTTGTACCCGCGCCCATTTACACCACGCAGCTCACCCGCGGCCTGGTGGAAGCCAAGCTGGGCCGCAGCGGCAGCACGCAGCGGGCCGAAATCCACACCGTCAACGCCGGCGACCAGGTTGCCCTGGGTCCGTTTATGGTGGACTTTTTCCACGTGTGCCATTCGGTGCCTGATGGCATCGGTCTGGGCATCCACACCCCGCAGGGTCTCATCGTGCACACCGGCGATTTTAAGTTCGACCAGACGCCGGTGGATAACTGGCCCACCGATTTTGCGCGGTTAGCCGAGCTCTCGCAGCAGGGCGTGCTGGCGCTGATGGCCGATTCAACCAACTCGGAGCGGGCCGGCTGGACGCCCTCCGAAAAAGTGATCAACCAGGCGCTGGACCAGATCTTTCGCGAAGCGTCCGGCCGTATTATCGTGGCCAGCTTTGCCTCGCTCATCTCGCGCATGCAGCAGGTAGCCAACATCGCCGCCGCCCACAACCGCAAGATCGCTTTTGTGGGCACCAGCATGGTGGATAACGCCAAAATTTCGCGCAAATTGGGCTATCTAAAAATTGACGATTCCCAGTTTGTCAGCCTGGATCAGGCGCTCAAAATGCCGCCCAGCGAAATTGTGATGATGTGCACCGGCTCGCAGGGCGAACCCTCATCCATCCTGGGCCGCCTGGCCGACGGCCGGCACTCGCAAATCGACGTGCAGTACGGCGATACGGTGATCCTCTCCTCGCATCCCATCCCGGGCAATGAAGAGGTGGTCTACCGCACCATCAACCGCCTGATCCGGCGCGGCGCCAATGTGTTGTATGAATCCATCTCGCCGGTGCATGTTTCCGGGCATGCCAGCGCCGAAGAGTTAAAACTGTTGATGAACCTGGTGCGCCCGCGCTTCTTTGTGCCCATCCACGGCGAGCTGCGCCATCTGATGCAAAACGCCAGGCTGGCTACCCAGGTGGGTATCGACCCGGAAAACATTCTGGTGGTGGAAAACGGCCAGGTGATCGAGTTTCGAAACGATACCATGCGCAAAGTCGAGCGCGTACCCGGCTCGTATGTGTTTCTGGAAGGCAATGTGCTGGGCGGGATCGGCCCGGATGCCATGCAGGAGCGCGAAAAACTGGCTCAGGCTGGCATTGTGATCGTGAACGTCAAGTTCGATGAGCTGACCGGCTCACTGGCCGATGAACCTGAGATCCACAGCTACGGGTTTTATCTGAGCCCGGAATCGCTGTTGAAACAGACCATCAAAGATGCCATCCCGCGCGTGAACGGCAGTATGAAGGAGTCTTTAACAAAAGCCATCCGGGCGCAGATCTATGAAGAAACTCTGCGCCGGCCGCTCATTGATGTGAATATTCACCGGGTTTAGCGCGTTCCAGATTGTTCTGCACACCGGGCTCAAATCGCAGGTAATCGCTGGTAGCATTCTCCAGATCGGAGTAGATGCCTCGGTATTTGGGGGGCAGCAACGCGGCCATCTGGTACATCACCTCGCGGATCATCTTCTCACGCACTTCACGCGAGAGGACCATATGCGCGTTGTTTTCATCCCGGTCATCGATGTGGAAGGGGCTGCCCGCCACAAAGTAGACATGTGTGCGTTTCAACCTGCGCAGATTCTGCCAGAAGACTTCGTGCCCGTATAGCACCAGCGGCTGTACGGGAGCTCCGCTGCGCAAAGCCATCAGCAACACGCCCGGGTGACCCACCTGCAATCCGCCGTGATAACTGCGCGTGCCCTCAGGGGCCAGCCCCACAATTTTGCCCTCCGCCAGCGCGTCCAGCACGCCACGCAGAGCGCTGCGGTCTGCCTCACCGCGCCGCACCGGGATGGCGTTCCACATATTAAACAGGTAACTCTTGATCGGGTTATCCCATGATTCAATCTTGGCTACCCCGGCCAGCGGACGCTTGCCAAAATGGGTGGCCACCAACGGCACCTCTAAAAAATTCACGTGGTTGGTGATCACCAGCAGCGGGCCGGTTTGAGGAATATGCGCAATCTGCTCATCATGTACGATCAGCAACAGGCGTAAAATTGAGCGAATGATCCAGTGAACGAATTTATGAAACCAGTTCATGCAGGATCCACTCTGGGCAGGTACATCTCCAACTGTGCCGGCAGCAACTCAATTTCTACCTGGCTGCCTTCTGTGGCGATAGTCTCGCCGTCGGCGTGGACCGGCAGAGTCCCTTTGACGGCTTTCGCAATTACTTTTACCGCCCGCCGGCCCATGATTTCGGGCTCCTTATACTGCGCGCCCTGCATGAAACGGGTGATCAAATACAGAGATCTGGCTCTTCCCACCCCTTTGGCGATACACAGATCCATCATGCCGTCGTGCGGGTCGCCATTGGGAGCGATCATAAATCCGCCGCCCAGCCGGCGTCCGTTCATGATATTGATCATCAGAGACGGCTGGGTGATGGTTTCGCCTTCCAGTTCCAGCGATACCACTGGCGCAGGCGAGTACACGTACAGGGTGCGCAGGGCCGCCACCAGATAACTCAAAAAACCGGTCAATTTCTGGCGGGCGGCGATAAAACCCACCACCGCGTCAAAACCAATGCCCACCCCATTGCCAAAATAGCGGCCTTCAGGGTACAGCCCGCCTTTGATCAATCCAACATCAATCCAGCGGGTGTGTCCCTCGCCGAGCACACGGCAGCTATCCTGCCAATCCTCGGGGGCACCCATGCTGTAGTTGAAATCATTCCCGCGCCCGATGGGCAGCATGGCCAGGGCGGGCGTATGGGCCCCTGACTTGCGCGCAAACATCAGGCCGTTGATCACTTCATTGGCAGTGCCGTCACCGCCGGCGGCAACCACCACATCGAATTTATCGAGGGCGGCCTGTTTGGCCAGTTCAAGCGCGTGGCCGATGTATTGCGTGGTTTTGAATTCGTAATCCAGATGATAGCGGTCGAGTTCCTGCTTGACCTGCGGCAGGATTTTGGCAGAATTGCCTTTGTTCGAGGTGGGGTTGTAGATCACACAAAATCGAGGCATGGGCTTCCTTTCAAAGCGGCCTGCGCAGGAGGAAAATGGCTTCTCTGGATGATAAAACCCCACATCCGGTTAACCGCTCTGCACAATTCTGTAAAGACGTATATAAGATTGTTTTATTTTAAGCTATACTGATCTTAACGGGTTAAGCAAATGCCAATTTCGGCGGGTAATTCCGGTGTCAGTGGGATGACAGGGGAGAAGAGGCATGAAAAGGATCAAGTCATTCGCTTCGATACCATTTTTGGTCAGTATTCCGCTGCTGCTGCAGGAGGGATTCCGAATGCCGTGGTGGGGTTGGGTACTGATCTTTGCGGTGATTCTCGCCATCGTGATTTTTCTGATTCGCAGCGGGGATAAAACCGAATCGGAGAGCGATTTGGACGCCGAAATCCCGCTGGATGGAGACTTTCTCTCCGACGAAATGCCGGTGAAAGATCTGTCCAACCCGTTGCGCACCGGTACACTGGTGAGACCGCCGGCCCAGCTTGATGCAGTTGAGCCAACATCTGGTGAACTGAGATCGCCAGACGATCTGACCATCATTGAGGGCATCGGCCCAAAAATCAACGATTTTTTGCGGCGCTCCGGCATTACCACCTTTAAACAACTGGCCCGCATGGATATGGATGATCTGGATCGCATGCTGTCCGAAGCTAATTTTGGGGTCGCCAACCCGGAGACCTGGGCGGAACAGGCCGGGCTGGCCGAAGAGGGCAAGTGGGATGAGTTGAAAGACCTGCAGGATTCGCTCAAGGGCGGGCGCAGGGTCGACTGACTTTACTCAGCTCTCGTACACAGATTGATTGAAGGAACCTGCGGCAGCGCAGGTTTTTTGTATCACACAGCTCTTGTGTGACCCCTGTGATACAATCGTTTCGCCATGCATGGCACAAGGTTCATATGAAGCTCTTTCGCCCTCACAGATCAACGGCCTACCAGGCAAAGAAAAGATGGTTTGATTACCTGACCCCCTTTATGTTGGCGGTGATTGTTTTTCTGGCGGTCTACATCCCCCTCAACACCTATTTTCATTTTTATTCGCTGCGCAAACCTGACCCTGCTTATGAACCCATGCAACCGGTAGATGTTCAAACACAGACAACCGGTCCGGATGCGATGGAGATGGTGCTGGTGCCGGCCGGTGAGTTCACCATGGGCAGCCAGCCAAACAACGCCGACCCCTATGACAGCGAGATGCCCGCGCACAAGGTATATCTGGATGCCTTCTGGATCGACCGCACCGAGGTGACCAACGGGCAGTATGCCCTGTGCGTGGAAGCTGGGGCCTGCCAGGCGCCCACCGCCTATGGTGCACTGCGTCCCAATTCACGCACCCGACCCGATTATTATGGGAATCCTGTGTATACACAATATCCGGTTGTGTATGTTGATTGGGATGCCGCAGTCGCTTACTGCACCTGGGCTGGCCGCCGTCTGCCCACCGAAGCGGAATGGGAGAAGGCCGCCCGCGGAACGGATCAACGCTGGTTCCCATGGGGCAATAAAAACGTCTCCGGCAAGTTCCTCAATCTGGCGGACCGGGGAACCGGCTATTATTACAGTTACAATCTGGTCGATGACGGTTATCAGGATACCTCCCCTGTGGGCAATTACCCGGCGGGCGCCAGCCCATATGGCGCATATGATATGGCCGGCAACGTGCTCGAGTGGACGGCAGACTGGTTCTCCGATAGTTATTATTATGTCTCGCCGGCCGAGAACCCCATCGGACCTGAAACCGGTACACTGAAGGTTTTACGCGGCGGCAGCCTGAACAGCGGCAACTGGAGCATTCGCAGCACCACACGCTTCTACCTGGGGCCGGAATACGCCTACAGCTATATCGGCTTTCGCTGCGCCGTATCCACCGACCGGTAATTTTTGGAATTTATCCCGCACTCTGTGCACCGCTATGTACCCGATAAACCGGCCTCTCCCCATGTCATTTCGCAGGGTCAGACAGCGTTTTTTGCTGTCTGACGCGGAGAAATCCGCCCGAAGGCGTGCCTTCACACGTTTCCGGATCTGGAACCGCTATCACCCGTCCAATACGGCGCACACTGTGCGCCGCTACGTACACGATAGGCCGAGCTCTTCCAGTGTTATTTCGGAGGGCCAGACAGCGCCTTTTGCTGTCTGACGCGGAGAATCCGCGTGCGGAGGACCGCTTGAGGGCGCTTGATAATGGTTCCATATTTGGATACATTCGAAGGTCCACTCTTAGCCGATCCTTCACTGCGTTCAGGATGACATGGGGTGGTATTTAGGCTCATGGAGGCGTGCTGCCGGTATGGGCAGCCTTGCTTCTTGGTGTCATTTCTCCGCGTGTGGAGGACCGCCCAAGTAAAGGCGGGCGGATGCTATCCGCCCCTACCGCGTAACCCACTCCCCACCCGTATGGTAAAATTATCGTTTCGCTCCGAATAAACACAGAAAGGAGTCTGTCGCCATGATCAAACCAGGAAAAATCAAAGAATGGATTGAAGAAATTGAGCAAAGACCCCTGGCAGCGCCGTTTATCGTGCGCACACTTTCAGCCCGTGTGATCGAACTGGACAAGGCCAACGAAGAACTGCGGGTGGAAAACCTCAACCTGCAATCCGGCAAAAAGATCCAGGAGTACGAACGCCGGATCGCGGAGCTTGAATACCAGATCGAACTGCTGAAACGGCAGATCAACACCGGCGAAGCGGCACTCACCCCGGTCGAGCAGCCCAGCCTGCTCCTCTATGACTCACTGGGGCGGGTGCTGGTCACCGATTTTTCGCCTGCCCACCTGGTATCCGGGCACACCTTCGCCGCGATCCAGAACTTTGAAGCTCCGCAAATGGATGACATCCATCTGTTGACCGCCAACGCTTCAGACGAACTGCTGTACCTGTTTGATTCAGGCCGCATCCGCACCCAGCGCACCGGCGAACTGGCCCATTCCCCGGCTGACCAATGGGATTGGACCCAGACCGGCCGCATCGATATGCGCAGCGGAGAGCGTCTGATCGCTGTGGTCCCCATCACCGAGGTGCCCATGCTGGATGGCATCCTGCAGGTGAGCCGCAAGGGTTATGCCCGCTTCATCAACCAGGATTATTTCTCCTCCTTCCTGAGCGAGCAAAACATCGGCCGCGGCATCCGAGCGGCATCCGATGCGCTGTTCACGCTGACGCCTGCCCGCCAGGATGACGTGTACGTGCAGGTCACCCGCGCCGGTTATGTGAGCGCCCGCCCGGCCGGTCAAATGACCATCACCCTGCAGGAAACCATCAAGTTTGACATGCAGGATTATCTGGTGGGCGCGTTCACTATCCAACCGGATCAAAGCCTGTTGATCGTCACCCGCACCGGTGAGGTGTATGTGCAGAAGAACCCCTGGGCGGAGATTGCGGATGCGGACGGGAGCAAACGTCGTCTGCTGCTGGCCGGCGCGCGGGCAGGGGGCGTGAGCGTGGTGGGCGCGGCGGCGGTATCACCGGGCGGCTGGTATTTCCGCCTCACAAGTGACGGCAAGGTGCTGATCGGCCGGGTGGAAAACGAAGCCGAGCGGCGGAAGATCAAATCGGCGGCGCCGAAACCGGAATTCATGAAAATTCTGGCTTTCACCGCCTGGCAACAGAGCCGCGTGACCGAAAATGGGAAAAGCATATGAAAGGGCTGCATGTTGGTTTGGATTTCGGCACATCCAACTCGGGTGTAGCCGTTTATGACGGCAGTCAGTTAAATATCCTGCCCCTTGATCCTGACAGCCCGGCTCCGGGTGTGATCAAGACGGTCATGTATATCACCAAAGAATACCAGCACGCCATCGGGCAGGAAGCTATCAACCTGTACTACCGTGATAACATCAACCGCCCGCGCCGTTTTGTGACCAAGTGGATCGGCGAGGCCGATTTTACCGGCGGCGAACTGTTCTATGTGCGTGATCTTTACATGGAGATCGATGAACTGACGCCTGGACGTCTGCTGCAGTACATTAAGACCGGTTTGCGCTCCAAGGGGTATACCGGTACGCGCGTGTTTGACCGTTTCTACAGCATCCAGGAGATCATCAGCATGTATCTCTCCGAGCTTAAAGCACGTTCGGAGCGTTTGCTGGGTGAACCGATCAGCGGGGTGACCCTGGGGCGGCCGGTGCATTTCTTTGATAACGACCCCGATCTGGACAGGCAATCGCAGGAAACGTTACGCCAGGCCGCCCTGCAGGCCGGTTTTGAGGAAGTGGAGTTTGAGTTTGAGCCGATCGCGGCGGCGCTGTATTACGAGACCACCGTCCGGAAGCCTCAAAATGTGCTCATCTTTGATTTCGGCGGCGGCACGCTGGACATCACCATCATGCGTTTGGGTGAGCCCGGCCGCCGCAAGGTGTATGCCACCGGCGGTATTGGCATTGCCGGCAGTGATTTTGACCACCTCATCATCCAGAAGCAGATGCTGGAACACTTTGGCAAGGGGCATTTCCCCGATGACCCGCGCATCGAAACGTTGATCGACGCGCTGTCTGAATGGGAGGTACTGCCCGAGCTGAGCACGCCCACCGTGCGTACCCTGCTGCAAAAAACCATGAAAACCAGCGATGTGCCGGCCCGTTTAAAAGCGCTGGAGAGCATCATCTACAACGATCTGGCGTTCTCCTTCTATAATAAAGTGGAAGCCGCCAAGATCCAGCTTTCAGGCGAAAGCGCCAGCCTGTTCCGCATGGAAGAGAGCGATATTCACATCTGGGAGTTGCTCACCCGCTGGCGGTTTGACCAGGATATCGAAGACCCGGCCGACCGGATTTATGAATGCCTGATGGATACCATCCAGCGCTCCGGTCTGGGCGTCTATGACATCGACGCTGCCATCAAGACGGGCGGTTCCTCCAACATTCCGTTTTTCACCGAGATGCTGGAACGCGTGT
>CAZHMZ010000065.1:0-18229 GCA_964532655.1 uncultured Anaerolineaceae bacterium | reverse complement strand
TTTTGGTGCTTCATTGGTGGTCATTTCAGCTGTGGTCACCCCGGTGCTTTGTGAAACGCTGCTGCGAATCAAGCGCTATCGTTCAAATACCACGCTCATTTCACTGGATCCCGCCCTGCCGCCCAATCTGCCCGGCATACAGGTGATCCATATGCCGTACCAGTTCACCCAGCCTGAGGATGCCAGATGAACAAGAGCGATACCGGATCTCTCAAATTCTTCCTGCGCTACGGTTTGTGGACTGAACTTGCTTCTCTGCTGCGCATGGTCAATGACCTGCTGGTCATGTCGATGTGGTTCATCACCCTGGCTGAGTTCCGTATCAAATGGCTGGAAGGCTTTTGGGTGCTGGCCCTGATTTACCTGGGCAGTTACCTGTTCGCACGATTGATGCAAACTTTACGCTGGAAAATTTCCATCGAACGCGGACTGTTCGCAGGTTGGATCCTGCTGCTTGCCTTTATTAGTTACCGCGTTTTGTTGTTGTCGCATATAAGCATGACATCAACTCAATTCCTCGGGCAGATCTTTTCACAGGAACTCTCACCAGATACCATCTTTGGGTTCTGGGTGCTGTTATTCAGCATGATCGCTGTTTTACGAGGAGTATTATTCGCGCGGTCCCCTGCCGGTTCCTATGAGATGAACAACAGTCTGCGCTGGGGATTAATCCTCTTCGCGGCTTACGCGCTCATCTTCAGGCATTTTCACTTCGATGTCTTTCTGCCATCTTTCTTTGTCTTCCTGCTTTCGTGTCTGGCCGGGATGAGCCTTGCCCGGGTAGGTGACCTCAGCGAGCATTACGGCGGCCGGTTACCGGGGTTTACTACCCAATGGGCCGCAGGCATTGCCGGAGCCACCGCGGGTGTCATTCTGCTCGGTTTGCTGGCCAGTTTGATTCTCAACCTGAGTGTGGCGGAATTGATCGGGAAAGCGGTGGTCATCGTCCTTCAATTCGTGATGGGCGCCGTGGTGGTGATCAGTTCACCCATCATCGTGGCGGTGATCGCGGTGGTGAAGTTCCTGCTGAAACTGATCTCCCCCAATCTGGAAGACGTACTGCAGGAAAATGAGCTGCAACTGGGTGAGAATATGCTGGATGATCTCCAGGAAACCGCCGCCAAAAAACTGCCCGTGGATCCTGCTCTGTTCCTCATGATCGCTGCGGTGCTGGCGGTGGTAGTGATTGCCATCATCCAGATCAGGCGCCGCTCAGCGGTCCGTCGGCTGCTGGCTGAAGACGATCTGGCGGATCTGGAGGCCCCAAAGAAAAAGACCACTCCACTGCTCGATTTGCTGCCCTCATTCCGCAAAAAACGGCGCGCAACGGCCAAAAACCTGCTGGCAGCAGCCCGCATCCGGTTTGTGTATTCCCAGTTGATGGATTTATGTGACCGTCTGGGGAAACCCCGCCCGCGTGCAATCACCCCGCTCGAGTTTTTGCCCCGAATGGATGCCCTCTTCCCGCTCAACCACACCGAACTGCAGACTATCACCAACGCCTATATCAAAATCCGTTACGGAGAACTGCCCGAAACAGACCGCGATGTAGATGAGGTTCTGGAAGCCTGGAAGATGGTGAATGATCTTGGGAAACAAATGCTGGATGAGCAAAACGCCGGTAAACGGCGCGGCAGGTTCAAGGGGTAGATGGATCAGGAAAACCAGCGCATGATGGTGGCGCCGCCGTACGAAAACGCGAGCATCTTCAGGATTTTACCGAGGATACACCACACCAAAAAACGCCACATCGGCATTTTAAGTGCGCCGGCGGTCATGCCGGCCATATCAAACAGCGGATTGGGGACGATGGACAGCACCAGGATGGTCACCTCGCCGTAATCGCGCATCCATCCTTCGAGTTTGTCATGCCATTTCACCTTCTGGATCACGCCTCGTCCGCTGAAGCCCGCCAGATAACCGGATATTTCGCCCAATCCAGCCCCAAAACCCGAGACTACCGCCACCCAGAACGGGTTGAAGATGGCTCCCAGCGCTGAAGTGACCAGCACCCCCGGTACCGGTACCAGCACGGTGGCGCTGCTGAAAAATGTAAGCAGAAACAGACCCGGGTACCCGTATTGTTCCAGATCCTTGATGCGCTCACGATTGATGAGCAAAATCACCGTAACCGCAATCACCACCACCAGCACGGCAATGCGGATGATGGTATTACGACGTGCTTCCTGGGGTGACGGTGGGGTTTCGTTCATCCGGATTTATTCCTGCAGGAGTTCTTCAATGCGGGCAATGACCATATCCATCGCCACCACATTCAGACCGCCTTCAGGAATGATGATGTCAGCGTAACGCTTTGACGGTTCCACAAACTCGAGATGCATTGGTCGCACCGTACGGTAATACTGCTGGATTACCGAATCAACCGTTCGACCGCGCTCGATAATATCGCGCTGCAGGCGGCGAATAAAGCGGATATCGGCATCGGTATCCACAAAAATCTTCACATCAAACAGCTTTCGCAATTCCGGCTCGGCAAAAATCAGAATGCCATCCACCACAATCACCCGCCGGGGTTCAATGTGCAGGGTAAAGCTGGAGCGCAGGTGCTGCGTAAAGTCATACTGCGGCATATCAATCGCCTGCCACTGCTTGAGCCGCGTCAGGTGCTCAATCATCAGCTCGGTTTCCAGCGAGTTGGGATGGTCGAAATTCTGCCTGGCCCGATCCTCAAACGGGAGAGGCTTCATGTCACGATAGTAAGCGTCATGGGGAAGAAACGAAATGCGGTGGCTGCCCACCCGCTCAAGGATTTGGTGCGCTACGGTGGTCTTTCCGGAACCGGTGCCGCCTGCAATTCCCAAAATGAGAGGGGGTCTTTCAGGATTGTTCATCTTTGAGCTCCTTTGAGAGAACTGATCACAGCCGCCGGTAAGTAACTACCTGCTGATGAGCCGGCCCCATTTTCATGAACCGTGTGACGGAGATAAATATATCACAAACGATCCAAACCGGCATTATTTACCCACGCAATAGGCTACACAGAGCGACCATTTCGGATGAAAAAAACTCGTCGTGGTGATCTTCTTTTGCTCACCCTGACGAGTTGCTGGATTAAAAAAGAGCCAACGAAGGGAATCGAACCCTTGACCGATCGCTTACGAAGCGACTGCTCTACCGGCTGAGCTACGTTGGCGCTGAAACAAAATTATACCAGTTTCAGCCCGGAATAAACAAGCATTTTGGCCATTTCAAAAGCCATTGAAGTCCGGGTATTTACACGTTTTTCGACTACAATCATGGAATGACAGAACTTGATCACAAAATGCGTATCGCCATGATCTCATACCACACCTGCCCGCTGGCCACCCTGGGCGGCAAGGACAGCGGTGGTATGAATGTATATGTCAAGGAACTCACCCGCAAACTGGGTGAGATGGGCATCTACGTGGATGTGTTCACCCGCTCGCAGGATGAACATGTACCTCACGTGCTGCATGATCTGGGCTACGGAAATCGCGTGGTGCACATACCGGCCGGGCCGGAGATCCCGCTCTCCAAAAAAGAGCTGGCGCAGCATATCCCTGAATTTGTCCGGCATATCCTGGAATTTGCTGGGAAAAAGACCTGCCGTTACGATCTGATCCACAGCCATTACTGGATGTCAGGCATTGCCGCCGAAGCGTTGAAAGAAGCCTGGGATGTGCCGGTGATCCAGATGTTCCACACTTTGGGGCGCATGAAAAACCGGATCGCCCGCAACCCGGAAGAACGCGAAGGGGATTATCGCATCAACGGCGAACAGGAAGTGCTGGATACCGCCGACGCCCTGGTGATTGCCACCCCGGCCGAAAAAACCCAGCTTGAATACCTGTACAAAACGGATCGCATCCCCACCTTCATTATCCCACCCGGCGTGGATACCGCCCGCTTTTATCCCATCCCGCCGGATGAAGCCCGTGAATACGTGGGCATCCATCCCGATGATCACATGATCCTGTTTGTGGGCCGCATTGAACCGTTGAAAGGCATCGATACACTTCTGCAGGCCATCCGTAAACTGCAGAACAAAGGCGTGATTAAATGCTGCAATCAGTATGTCGCCATCATTGGCGGCAATACAGATGACGAAGTCTCCGATCCGAACTCGGAGATGGCCCGTCTGCAAAAGATGTGCATCGAAAATGGGATTGGCGATCTGGTCCTGTTTTTAGGGAAGCGCGATCAGGATGCCCTGCCCTACTACTACTCGGCTGCCGATGTGGTGGTGATGCCCTCGCACTATGAATCATTCGGGATGGTCGCCCTGGAAGCCATGGCATGCGGCACCCCGGTGGTCGCCTCGCAGGTGGGCGGTCTGGCCTTTCTGGTCAAAGACGAGCAAACCGGTTACGTGATCCCCAGCGATGACCCTGATATCCTGGCAGATCGGCTGGATGCCCTGCTCGAAAACCCGGACCTGCGCGAAAAATTAGGCAAACAGGCCGCCGCTTATGCGCTCGGTTATGACTGGAGCATCATCGCGGGGCAGGTCGCTGATTTGTACCGGCAGGTGATCGACCAGCAGATACAGCGTCAGAAGGTTCACGGCGATCTGCATTGACGATCGAACCACATCAACCCTGAAGATTTATTCTTTCGAAGGCGGCTTTTTTTTGATCCGTACCGCCCGCTGAATGACGTCTTTTCCAAAGCGGGTGCGGATATCATCCACCGCGCGCAGCAGGCGGCGTTCCCGGTCTGTTTTGGTCTCCCACAGGTTCAATTGCACCGCGAACGGGTGCAGGCTGGATACTCCCACCCCCAGCAATCTCACCGGCGTGTCTTTTTGCCAGATGCCGTTGAACAGCCCCAGAGCGGCCTCATAAATGATGCTGTCCTGGTCGAAATCTTCGGTCAGGGTCACCTGGCGTGTGAAGGTGCTGAAGTCAGACCAGCGGATCTTGATGCGCACAGTCGATGCCAGAAAACCATCCTGCCGCAGTCGGCTGCCTACCTTATCGGAAAGTCTGCGCAGGCTCAGCAGCAATTCCTGGCGATCCTTTACGTCCTTCGAAAAGGTCACCTCATTGGATATCGATTTGGTGTCGTGTGAGGTTTCCACCTCGCGGTGGTCGATCCCGCGCGCATGCCGGCCCAGGCTGCGCCCATAATCACCGATGTGTGTATCCAGCCAGTCATCCGGTTTAGCGGCCAGATCACCGATGGTCAGGATGCCCATGCGGTGAAGCAGTTCGGCAGTTTTGGGCCCAATTCCCCACAGTTCGCCGACCGGCAGGGGCGCCAAAAAGGCAGCCTCTTCACCGGGATTCACCACTTTGATGGCGCAGGGCGGGCTGCCGGTGCGGTTTTCCGATTTTCCAATGTTGTTGGCAATTTTCGCCACCAGCTTGTTGGAGGCCACCCCCAGCGAGCAGGGCAATCCCACCTGCACGCGTACTTTTGATTGGATGCCCATGGCAATCACCCGACCGCTTTCGGGCAGATCAGTCACATCGATAAAAGCCTCATCGATCGAGATCTGCTCGACCAAAGGCGTTATGTTTTCCAGGATCTCCATTGTCTGGCGTGAGGCCTTTGAGTATTCGGCGTAGTGTCCGCGCACCAGAATCAAATGAGGGCACAGGCGTAAAGCCTGCCCGGTGGGCATGGCCGAGTGAACACCGAATTTCCGCGCCGGATAAGAGCAAGTTGAAATCACACCCCGTTCACCGGCAGCGCCGCCCACCGCGAAAGCCTTTCCGGCTAAAATGGGATCCAGTTGCTCTTCCACCGCGCAGAAAAACGCATCCAGATCAAGATGGATAATCTTGCGGATGCGTTCTTTGTTCGGCTTTGCGTCAGTGGCTGTCATCACACTCACCTGGGTGGCAGGCTGCGGCTGTAACTCTGGATTAATTCATTAGCACCAGTTCACCCCAACTGGTGGGATCAACCAGGCTTCGACGGGGGGCGCTGGATACCATACTCTGTTGAACGTTGCTCGAACCGTTGTCATTATCGCTGACCGACAATGCAAATCCATAATGCTGTCCAACGGCGGGCGTCACCCCGAACACGCTCCACGGTACGGCAAACTCCACACGATACAAATCATTACCGCCTGAAGCGCCAATGATGACGCCGTTTTTGTTCCCGGTGCGTTCAGTGGGAAACCACAGATAGGCTTCGGTATCCTGATCGATCGTCTCATAGCCGGGGGAGATACCCAGTTGAAAATCATCCGGGCTCAACACAGTGGAGCCGAAATCTCCGTAAAAGTTTGCATCCAGCAGCAGTTCGATGCTGTCGCCTTTGTACAAATCAGCGCCGGTAGCCCTTTGCACATACTTATCATCGCGTACCTTGACTGCCAGATAAAGGTAGTCCTCGTCCCAGCTTACGCGGTAGGACGCTTCCAGATCATTGCCATCCACCCATTGATTCAGACCATACACCACCGTATTGGCGCCGTATTGTGTGGTGTCCCAATCAGCCCAATCCCCATCGATATCAAGCGAATCAGACATATATTCCGCTTTGATCTGTGTACCGCCGCGCTGTGGTGTGGCACGGGTAGGGTTCGCCTGGGGTGTAAACGTCTTGCTGGGCGCCTGTGTGGCCTGTTCTTCTTCCTCATCAGGCTGCTGAGTAAACGTGGCGGTGTTCTGCTGATTCACCTCAGTTGTGGAGCTGGCAGATCCTTCCTGGCTGCTAGCCGGAGTTAAAATGGTCGCCATGGCGTACAGCGCGGTCATGGTGGCGTTTGGGGTGGGTGGGAACTCCTGTGTGGCCTGATTACCTGGTAAATTGCATGCCATCGCCGCAAGCACCATCACGCAAAAAACAACGAGAATTCGGGGAATCCGTTTCATCTTCCCTCCTCTATCGCAATAATTTCTATAATTGTTAATCTGTTGTTCCAGGTAAATGCAAACCGGCCAGCAGCATTAACTAATTATAGTATTTAACGATGAGAGTGCCGCAGGAGTTCCGTTTTTATGCCGGAACATTCATATATATAGTCGATACTCAGGTAAGTTCTTTGGAGAGATACAAAACCAGATCATCGTCGTTGATGCAGGCTGCATACGGCGCTAACGGCACATCCCGGTACCAGATCCCTGATCCGTCCGGGATGTATCCGCGTTTGGCATAGATACGCTGAGCAGGCCCATATCCCGCATGCAATCCCACCGCCAGGCTGATACCCCGTGCGCCGGTACGCGCCATATTTTCACATACATCCAAAAATCGATTTCCGATCCCTTTGTGTTGATACTTTTTCAGTACGTTCAGGTCAACCACCTCTGGCAATTTTCCCGCAAAGGGACCCACGTACGCTTTTGGCAGATAGGTCGTGTAACCAGCTACCCTTCCATCATACCGGGCAACCAACGCATGATGAGATTTGGTATACTGCTCGAGATAGTATTTTTCAAACAGACTGGCAGGTTTATGCCATTGTTGATCCAAAAACGACTGAACCAGTTCCGGGATATCACTTTCATCCAACGAACGAATGGATAACGATGAATCCTGATAAAAAATCATAACCCCTCCTGAAAACTTCTTCTGCCTGCCCGGTTTCCGGCGTTATTCAATCTCCCAATAATCGATATCGGTCATTTCACAGCGGGTGCCAAAACCTGTATTGGTACCCGAAATCAACGACAAACCCAGGCTGCCGCGCTGTATGCTGCCATCGGAGAAGCTGACGATCTTTTTTCGGTCCACCAGCACGGTCATCACCTGATCTTCCACCACCAGAATAATTTCAGCGCTGTCCGCCGGCACATCAAAGTAATCGTAAAATCCGGTTTGCAGTATGGTTCCCACATTATGTTTGACACGGTATGGGCGCACATACCCATCCATGGTGAGGAATACCACGTGATGAGTATCTTCGCCGCTATCCGAGAATACGAACCCGCAGCCTGCATCAAACCAGTTGGCGGTCCGGCTGGCAGATTCCCAGGCGGCATCCACCCGGATGATAAAACTGGCTGGTTCGTAACCGGTACGGTCCCATTGATACCAGTCGATCTGAGCCCATTCATTTTCATAGTCGTCCAATAAATAATAATCACCGTCGAGCGTATGGATGATGCCCTCATCATACAGATACTGCACCAGCGCCCCCATGCGCGAATCGGTCAGTTTGGTAGCGGTGGGTGTTAATGTTTTGGTGCTGGTCGGTGTGGGGGTGCTGGTAAGGGTTACGGGGGGTGTTGGGGTCTCGGTGGGAGGTACCGGGGTAGGGGTCACTGTCGCCGTGCTGGTGAATGTGGGCGTGGGCGAGGTGATCCAAGCGGATATTTGATCGAACCGTGACACCAACAGCAGCGCCGCCAGGATAAGAATGAGGATGATAGCGAGTGCAATCGATCCGATAATGTTGAGGTTTCTCTTTCGGGTACTGATTGCCATTTTCCACCCTTTGCCATGATGAGATGGTTACAATGCTGCCGGAACACGATTGACCTGAGTCAATCGATGAGGTATGTCGAATGAATTTGCATAACATCCGGCCGGTAAGAATGATTATATTGATTTTGATTTTTTTCGCTGGTAAAACAGGGTGGGAATTTTTGGCTTTTGTGAGATTGGTTGAGTTACGAGAATCTTTTGAAAAGAAAATACAAATAAAGCGGGATGCGGGCGAGATGGAACTTATAGGGAGGCAAATCTTCCTTACGCGGTGAGGGCTCAACCATCTGCTCCAGGCACAGGTTGTTTTGAGCGGCCGTGTTGATGTAGGTTGAAATCGGCCGGTGATAATGCGTGGTTGGCCCCCAGAAATCCAGCGTCTCGGTATGCGGGTTCAAATAGTCATATACCTTTTTGGCCTGTTTCTGCCCCTGCGCATCCACCTCCCAATCGCCGGTGAAAAATGCCGGATGAACGATCGAGACCAGCAATCTGCCGCCAGGTTTGAGCACCCGCTGAGCCTCGGCAAAAAACGGGTTGATCGGGTCGATATCCATCAATACCAGATTACACAGAATAAAGTCAAACAGATAATCCGCATACGGAAGCGCTGCGCACAGGTCAGCCAACTCAAACGGAATGTCCGGGTGGTTCTGGCGGCACAGTTCCACCATTTTGGATGATCCATCGCAGCCCCTCACCTCCGCGCCCAGTTGCTGAAGCATGGCACTACTGCCGCCATCACCGCAACCGGCGTCCAGTACAGTTTGCCCGTTCAGGTCAGGCAGCAGTTGCCGCAGTATCCGGCGTTCAAATTGCCCATCAAAAGAAGCCTGTTGATGCAGTGAGTATGCCTTGGCGGCGTCATCCCACTGGCCCAGTACATTGTTTTCCATATTGGCTCTCCTTACTGATTCGATCCACTTTCGTTCGTTTCGGAGTTGCTTGATTGCAGCCACCCCAGAGCCTCGGTTAATTGTCGGTGCGGAAGAAGGATCATTCCGTGCTCAAAGGCATATTCAATATACACCCGGCACCCCTGAGAGAGTGATTGTTCCAGTGCTTCTCTGATCCTTCTCGCGAATGATGGAGTTCCCGGCTGATCCCAGGCCAGTTTATCCGCCAGGAACAGCGCCATATCCAGTTGCGAGGCGTGAGCCTTAAGCGTTGAATGGCAGGCAACTGCCGAGAGCACCTCCGTGGTATCGATGTTTATCATTTGATGAGCCAGGATCGCTGAAAAACGCTGGTGCAACAGAAAGGGGTGCTTTACTTCGGCCGGATCCAACGGCATACCGGCGTGCCGGTCATACCCCAGCATTTCTCCCGGTTTCAGGATGGCAGCCAGATCGTGGCAGAAAGCACACACCCGGCAGGTTTCCGGATCCAGCCTGAACCGCCGGGCCAATTGATCGATTTCTACAGCCACACCGGTGACATGGGCCAATGTATCCGGCCGTTGATTGGATAGATAGACGCTCTGGATATCGAGCAGAAAGTCACCAGTCCGTTCAGGAATCACCAGACCGGAGAAATGATTGAGGAATTCCGTTGTTTCATCCACCGGTTAATCCCTGTTGCTGACAGGCGGCAAATCATCGGGATTCTGGACCCACAAATCGCCCTCCAGTTGTTCGATAAAATCACGGATTAAATGCTGCTTTTTCTCCCAAATTTGGCGTGCGAGCGGGGTAACCATAGGGTTAGCCAGCAGAAACGCCCCTGAGTACTGCCGCAGATGCTCCAACGCCTTTTCATAGCTGGGGTCTGCTTTAGTTCCCACATACAGGCAATCCCACACCATGCCCAGTGCGCCGGTTTCATCCATGATATCGGCTTCCATCACCAGCAGCAGATCCAGTGGAATATCCGGCTCTTTCATCCGCTGCTTGTCCGAGTGATGCCGGATCAACCAGGCAATACGCTCCAACTGTTCGGGCGGGAAGGGGTGATCTGCAGCATACTCATTAAATACCTGAACGCTGTACACCGCGTGCTCATCATGCGTCCGCAATTCCGGTTTGATGGCATAGCCCACATCGTGGAATATCGCTGCAACCAGTACCGCTTCATGGTCGAGTTCCGCCGGCAGGCTTTCCTGCCGTACCAGACGCTCAGCCCATTTGAATACCCGCCAGGTGTGGTTCGATCGCCGCCGGAAGGGAAACCGGTCAATGTAAGTGGCCTCGATATCACGCCCGGCCAGGCGTTCTTTTACATACGTAAACATCGATTCATAATCAGACTTCAACAACTCTTCACCATCCTAAGTCCTCTCATTTCCTCGCAATCACCAAACCGTGACTGCTGGCCCCCAGCAGACTCTTTTCACGGCACACCCGGTAGTGATATTCGCACCAGACCGCTAACTCATCCTCATCCAGGTCGTCCAGCTTATCCCGCAGGAAAAGCGAAAGCCAATCTACGGCAGCGTGATCCACCACCGTTCCGCCTGCAGTGCGAATTTCCTGCTCAATTCCTTCCGTGGTATGGTAATACGTATCCGTCCAGAAGCAGTTTGGATCAGTATGGCTCAGTGCGCCGTTTTCCAGCAGAGTCTGCGCCAGATCCAGGTTGAGCAGTTTCCGGTCAACGAGGGCGACATACGGAAACGTGGTGAACCTTGAAATATAACCAACAGCCAGCAAACCACCCGGCTTGAGCACGCGCAGGCACTCCGCCAGGCACCTGCTGCGGTTGGCTTCATCCGTCAGGTGATACAGCGGCCCCATGCACAACACCGCATCGAATTCACCATCCGGGTAGCCGCGTAAGTCTGTCGCATCATTCAGGGCTGCCCGCAATGGTAATACACTTCCCCGGAGCTTCTGCTGCATGAATTCCACATGCCGCGGGGTGATATCCAGAGCGGTGACGTCAAATCCCATTCCAGCATAGTGAAACGCGTACACACCCGTTCCGGCTGCGCAATCCAGCATCTTCCCGCCCGGCGGCAGATGGTCGTTGAGAATGCGCACGCTGGTTAGAAATTCCACCCGGCCGGCGTTGCGAGTGGTCAGCCGGTCTTCTTCGCGGTACTGTTCGTAGCTTTGAATAACGTGATCCATACTTTTTCCTGCTTATTCGGGGAGTAAGAAATCCTGCGGATGAACACCCAGCAAGTTAGCAAAAGAAGTATCCGGATGATGACTCATGTAACGGTTCACCAGCCGGCTGCCAACAGAATAGCCGATACACCAGGGCAATCCAGCGGATTCATCGCCAAACGTATAGCGCTGGATAACCTCGTGATCGGTGCTGTCAAAGGTGTTTTCAATCTCGCTCCACAAAGTTGGGTAGGCCTGCTCAATATCAAAGATCCACGACGGTTTCAGATCCGGAAACAGGCTGCATGCAAAGGCATCTGCCTGCCCCTCGGTGATCAGATGTTCCAGCAGATTGCCCTGCAATCCCTGACCACCTTTTTGCACATACCAGTAATACCCCCACACCGAGTGATGAAATTCATGCGCAAAAACATATGGGATCCATCGTTCAAAATTATCGGCCAGCGGATTGATGTTCAGCAGGATATTGCCGAACACGCACGCACCCACCACCCCGTTCTGCCGCTCCCGAACAGGGATGTTCGCGTGATCCAACGGGCACAGCGCGACGAGGAGCGGGTCATCATCGTCTTTTGGCAGGTTCCCGGCGATGTGCTGGAACTGATTTTTTAAGGTAATCAGGTCGATTTGTTCAAAACGCTTGATTTGTTCGGGGATGGCTGCCAGATCACGAATGGGCGCCGGTTTCATATAGCTCATATCAAAAGGCGCCCATTCAGCGATGCGCGGCCAGTACGGCCTGATCACCAGTTCATCCCACAGGGCAGATAAATCGGCGTCGCCTTGCTGTGAGGCCTCCCGGTAGCAGCTGACGGCCGGAAACAGGTTCAGTAACTCGATTTCCATTGGGCTCTGCTTTCAGTCATTGTGCTATACGAATTAATTTTTATAGGTCCAGGCAAATATCCATCGCCAGATCCACCAGACTTTCACGGATTTCCTTACGGCTGTGCCATTTCCGCGCGTCCCAGGTCTCGCCGCTCAGGTCATCACCGCCGTACAGAATTTGCCCCAAAGTGACACCGCGGAACTGCGCCACAGCAAACAATGCTGCAGCCTCCATTTCCACAGTCACACAGCCTTCTTTGACTCGCTGTTCCACTTTGTTCCTTGTCTCGCGATAATAACCATCAGTCGTCCAGGTTTTCGCCTGAATGTACGGCAGACCTACCCGATCGAGATGGTCTTTGATCACCTGCAGCGCATGTGGATTACACTCTACCTCGCGCGCAGGCGGCAGGTAGTGATACGATGCCCCTTCATCACGCACCGCGCTGCATGGCAGGACGAGATGCCCCACCGCGATATCCTTCTGCAATACACCGGCGCTCCCGCACACCAGGAATTTTTCGCATCCGTGTGCGATCAATTCCTCCAGTTCGCCGGCCGCACCGGCCGACCCCAAAAATCCCTGTATCAAGCAGATCGATGCACCTTTGTGGATGGTTTCATAAATGGGAAGATTGACCGTCTCCGATGCAAACATCTCCACCTGTTTGAGCTGCCCGGATGCCAGCTTTTTCTCAATCACTTCACGGAAAAACGTGATGACGCACCGTCGGGGGATGTCCTTCCGGGTAATTAGGCGCGAGGGTTCCAATATAGCCTCCTGGGAGGCGTCAAATTCAAGGATCGGATAGTCACGGGGTTCAAATACCATACGAATTACCTCAATGAAAATGTTTACATTCAGGTGAAAGAAAGGATTCTGACAACTATACCAGAACCTGCTTTAAAAAACTTGGAAATAGCCGGTTTATTCGCCGGTTGAGACGGTCTTTTTTGGCAGGCAGGCAATTAATCCCGCGGCCAGCACGGCCAGTGCGGCGCCCAGGTATAGCGCATCACGTTGGGCCATCATGTGGGCGCCGGCTGTTTCAAATCCGCCGCTGGTGTAAATGCCCTGGCGTACAGTCAGCATCACACTGCCGATGGCCACCCCGAGCGTCTGGCCTACATTACGCATGGTGGCCAGCATGCCTGAAGCCACCCCCGATTGCGCTTTGGGCGCCGACCCAAGAATCGCCGAATTGATGGCCGCCACACTCAACCCGTTGCCAGCGCCGATCACCCCCAGGGCCAGGATTACCCACACCAGGGCCGTACCCGTGCTGAAAAACCCAATCCCCACGCAGGCTGCCGCGATCAACAATAAGCCGCTCACAGCCGGGAATTTGGTCCCCAAACGGTCTGAGAGCGAACCGCCAAACGGCGACACGATCATCATGATCACCGGTGTGGTCAGCATCACCAGCCCGGCCTGATCGGTCTGCAGCAGCAGAACATCGGCCAGAAAAAATGGAAACAGATAAGTGGTCATCTGTTGTGTGACATAAGAAAGCGCGCTGGCCCCGTTGGAAAACGAGAAGGTCCGGATTTTGAACAGCCCCAGCGCCATAAGAGGATGATCCGTACGGCTTTCACGTAGGATGAACAATGCCAGCCCGGCTGCCGAGAGAAGCATGGCCGCGGCAAATTCCACCGATCGAAAACCCCACTCGTCAGAGAAGTTCAATCCTACGGTAAACGCGCCGATAAAAAGGGCAAAATACAGCCCGCCCAGGTAATCCATTTTTACCGAGCGGTTTTTGCCCGTATCATCTTCCATGCAGAGCAATGTGCCGATGAAACCCAGCACGGCAAAACCGGCCGCAAAAAAGAAAATGGAATGCCAGGAATAATGGCGTAGCAGAAATCCGCCAATGGAGGGGCCGGATGCCAGCCCGACCGAAACAAACACCGAGTTGATCCCCAGGGCTTTTCCGCGTTCCTTCTCGCCGAAAGCCCGGTACACCGCCGCCTGGGTGATGGAGATGAGCATACTGTATCCCAGACCCTGCAGCGCCCGAAAACCGATCAATGTGACAAGGTTTTTGGACAGAAGCGGGGCCAGCATGGACACCACCGCGAAGAAGGCAAAACCGCCGCTGAATTGGCGTTTGTACCCGTACAGATCGGCCATGCGGCCGAACAACAGCAGCGTGCAGCAGGGGATCAGCGAATACACCAACGCTAGCCAGCTTACATCGCTCTGGGTGACTCCAAACTCCTCACGCAGGATGGGCAGCGCCAGGTTCAGGCTGTTGATGGCAAACGCTGCGCCCAGGTTAGCCAGGCCGGTTACTGCAAACACCATCCACTTCGATCGAACGTTGATCTTTGAGGTTCTGCCCTTTGGCGGGTTAAGGGATTGCTTGATTTCGTTGCTCGTCTGCATGATCAGGTTAAGTATACGCATTTTGAGAATTCAGGCGTGTAGCATTCTTAACCAAAACATCCGCAGACATTCCTCCTCTGCGGATGTTCTTGATGCAAATAGTGAAACTCACCGTTATCAGCGGCAAGCCGAAGCCGATGCTGTTATGCCTGCCCCAGATACTTTGCGGTAAAGGAGACCGGGCTGCGCGCCAGATCCGCCGGGGTGCCGGTGAACACCACCTGGCCGCCCTTGTTCCCGCCCTCCGGCCCCAGATCCACCACCCAATCGGAGGCCCGGATCACCTGCTGATTGTGCTCTACCACCACCACGGTGTTTCCATCATCCACCATGCGGTTCAGCAGGACCAGAAAATTCTCCACATCCAACGGGTGCAAACCCACCGTAGGTTCATCCATCAGATACAGCGTATTCTTACCGTGGCTGTTGATCAACTCTTTGGCCAGTTTCAGCCGCTGACCCTCGCCGCCTGACAGCGTGGTGAGGGTTTGACCCAGCTCCAGATAACCCAATCCCACATCCTGCAGCAGGCTGAGGATACGCCGGATTTGCGCGTGCCCGGAAAACAGTTCCAGCGCCTCTTCCACATTCAGCAGTAAAATGCCCTTGATGGAATGCCCGTGATACTGGACGGACAGCACCTGATCATTGAATTGATTCCCGCCGCACACCGGACAGACCACATCCTGGTTTTCGAAGAACAGCATATTGCTGGTTACATACCCCAGCCCCTGGCAGTTTTCACAGCGCCCGCCCGGCGTGTTGAACGAAAAATGTTTATCGGTGAGGCCCTTCTCACGCGCATCCGGCAGTGTGCTGAAGATCTTGCGGATATGGGTATACACCTCTGAATATGTTGCTACGTTGGAACGCTTCATGCGGGTGATGGCAGCCTGCTCGATGGTGACCACCTGGTCGAAACGATCCAGACCTCTTACGGCATTCTCGGCCGAGCGTCGGGGAGCAGCCGGATCGGCCAAAATGTCAAAGATCAACGTGGATTTTCCGGACCCGGATACCCCGCTGACGCTGGTCAGACAGCCGGCCGGAATACGCACCGATACATCACGCAGGTTGTGCAGCCGGGCGTGTGCGATCTCCACAAATGAGCCATTGCCCGGGCGGACCTTTCGCTCTGTCGGATGCGGTTGGTTCAACCAGGCGCCGGTCACTGAGCCAGGCTGCCGCACGATCTCCTGCAGCGTTCCGGTGGCGATCACCTCGCCGCCGTGTTTACCGGAACCCGGGCCGATATCCACCACAAAATCGGCTTCCTTCATCACATCCGGGTCATGCTCGATCACGATGACGGTGTTCCCCTGATCGCGCAGCTTCTTGAGGATGCTGATCATGCCCTGCGTATCGCGCGGATGCAGCCCCACGGTGGGCTCGTCCATCACGTAGATGATGCCGGTCAGATCGGAATCCAGTGCGGCTGCCAGCTTGATGCGCTGCAGCTCACCGCCGGATAGTGTGACTGTCTGACGATCCAGTGTGAGATATTCCAGGCCCACATTCACCAGACGGCGGATTTTTGTTTTCAGATCCAGCAAATAGGCTTCCACCAGATTGCGATGCGCCGGCGCAAGGGATCCTTCCAGTTTTTCAATCCAGTGGCGCAAATCTTCCAAAGAGAGCAGACCCAGTTCCGGCAGCCGTATATCCTGCACTTTTGCGCTGCGGCTGAGCGGAGCCAACCTTTCACCGTGGCACTCCGGGCAGGGAGCATAATCAAAATATTCGTTCACCGTGCTGGCATCCCCACCGTGATCGGACATGCGCCGCCAAAGGCTGGTGAAAACACCCTCGTAACGACCAGCGGCCACCGTTTTGGGGAGTTTCATATCCGGAAAGGCTTCCTTTACAGCCTGGCTTTCCACCCCATCCAGCAGGATGGCACGCTGCAAAGGGCTGAATTTTGCCAGAGGCTCATGTTGCGGCACCGGCAATCCGTAATATCGGTAAGCGTTGTAGACGGCCGAAATGATGTAATCGTGATAATTCTTGCCCCATTTTTCCCAGGGCTCGATAGCCCCGTCCTCCAGCGAACGCTCCTCGTGCAAAACCGCGTCCTGATTGATGGTCAACTGGCGACCGTAACCCTTGCAGGTGGGGCAGGCTCCCTCGCGTGTGTTGTACGAATAATGCCCGCGAGTCAGTTTATCCATCCGGTACCCGCAGCGATTGCAGTACATATACACATAAAAATCGCCGTCGATGACCTCAGTTTCTTCTTTACAATCCGCAGCGGCGATGATCTGGTGACAGTTGGGGCATTCTCGCTCAGCCAGCTTTTCGTACACCATGCGCAGATCGGTATAAATATCGGTAGAGGTTCCCACGGTGGAACGCGGGTTGCGATTGGATTCGCTCTGCGAGATGTGAATGGCGGGCGAAATATTGCGGATGGACTCCACTTTTGGTTTGCGGATGCCTTGCATCCCGATGGCTTCCAGATACCGTCGCTGACATTCCATAAAAAGTACGTCCAGCGCCAGCGTGGTTTTGCCGGAGCCCGATACGCCGGTAATCACCGTCAGCTTCTCGCGTGGTATCTCCAATGAAATATTCTTAAGGTTACCCTCACGGGCATCCTGGATGATGATGTTGCTGGACATTGAGGACCTCGCTCTCCGAAGGTAAATGAATACAATCAGGCTGACGGTGGATATTTTACCCGTTCTACCTGATTGTACGGTAGATTCTGGCGGTGGAAAACAAATACAACAATCTGGCAAAATGCCATTCGGTCACCCGGTCAGGCATTCCTTTTGGATCTTATCCGATATCAGATTCAGCCAGGGATCACGGCGATCCCATCGATTTCCACCAGATAAGCCGGGTTGGTCAGACCGGCCACCATGATACCCGTGACCAGCGGACGGTAATCCTTTCCTGCAAACATCTCCTGGAACGCCGCGAAACCTTCCCGCGGATCGGTACCATTCACCAGATAGATGTTTATTTTTACCACATTCGAAAAGTCAGCGCCCTCCGATTGCAGGATGGTGAGCATGTTTTTCAAAACCTGGCGAGTCTGCATCGCCAGCGAATTGCCCCCCACCAACTGTCCCTTTTCATCAACGGCGTTTTGCCCGCCAATGTAGAGTGTGCGAGCTGAGCCCGGCACCAGCGCAGCCTGACTGTATATGTTGGAAACGAATAATCCGTCCGGATTCTTAAAATCGATCAACTTTGTGTTCAAAGGAAACCCCCTGTTTGTATAATCTACAACGTATTATCCACAAATGCAGGCAAATGTCTATCGTTTACCGGATTCTCCCCTCAGGGTCCGCTCGTTGAATAATCTGGCTGACTGTCTCTTCAGGAGATAAATCGGTCGTGTCGATCCACAACCCGATTTGCGGATTTTCGGTATTCAGGCCCTTATGCAGCGCTTCCGCATCCCAGGCGCTATATCCTTTTTTCGATCGGTTTCGTTCTCTGACGACGACCGCCTCAACGCTCGGGTTCAGGGTGATCAGGTAGACCGGTGTCGATGTAAATTCATCCAGAAAGGATTCCACCACCTTCCCCAGATAGACATCCTGCACAACCACGGAAAATCCGGCGTCGT
>CAZHMZ010000064.1:0-18349 GCA_964532655.1 uncultured Anaerolineaceae bacterium | reverse complement strand
ACTGGTTTGTGATGCATGCCTTCCCGTTCGAGGTCTCGTTTTTTGCGCTCATGCTGATGAACGGTCTGGTCAATCTAGCCACCACCATCCCCTCAGCGCCCGGGTACATTGGCACGTTTGATCTGCCCGGTATCGCCCTGCTGACCGCTTACGGGGTCTCCAAGGAAATTGCTTCCGGGTATACGCTGCTGCTGCACGTGGCCCTGTGGCTGCCCATCACGGCTCTGGGAGCCTTCTTCTTCGCTCGTGAAGGCCTGAAATGGACACAAAAAATATCCGTCACCGATGAAAATAACATGCCCGTCACAAAGGAGAATGCATGAGAGTTGCGATTGTTGGAGCAGGTTTCGGCGGCATGGCAGCCGCTCATGATCTGGTCAATGCCGGTCACGACGTCACCATTTTTGAAGCATCCGGTAACCCGGGCGGATTGGCAGCCGGTTTCAAAGAACCGCACTGGAGCTCATCGGTGGAGCACTTTTACCATCACTGGTTTGCCTCCGACAGTGCCATGCTGGGGCTGCTGGATGAACTGAACCTGCGCCAGAATGCCGTGTATCGTCGCCCGGTGACGGTGATGTACCACAAAGGCGATTTTTACCCGCTGGATTCCGCTCTGTCTGCCCTCACATTTCCCGGTTTTAAGTTTTTTGACATGGTGCGCTTTGGGTTGGTGACCGTGTACCTGAAGTTTTTCTCCGGTTGGAAGAACCTGGAGAAACATACGGCCCACAACTGGATGCGCAAATACTACGGCGAACGGCTGTACTCCACACAATTCGAACCACTCCTGATCGGCAAATTTGGTCCCCATTATCAGGACGTTAACATGGCCTGGTTCTGGGCGCGCTTTAAAGTTCGTACCCCCCGCTTGGGCACCTACCAGGGCGGTTTTCAACAGTTCTCCAATGATTTCGCGGCCAATCTGGAAGGGCGCGGTGTCAAGATTTTGCTGAACATCCCTGTTCAGCGTATCACCCGCGCGGAAAATGGCGGAATTACCATCTCGCTGTCCAGCGGCGATGAGCACTTTGACCGGGTTCTGGTCACACTGGCCCCCGGCATGCTGGCCCGTTTGGCCCCTGACCTGCCTGAAAACTATTTGCAGGGATTGTTGAAGTTGAAGAGCATGGGTGCGGTGGTGATGGTTCTGTCACTCAAGCACAAGCTGTCTGAAAAAAAATTTTACTGGTTCAGCCTGCCCAAAACAGCCGGTTTCCCATTCCTGGCGCTGGTGGAGCATACCAACTTTGTTCCGTCTGACCAGTTTGACGGCGACCATATCGTCTATCTGGGTGATTATCTGGACACAGGTCACGAGTATTTCAAGCTAAGTCAGGAAGAACTGCTTCAGCGGTTCCTGCCAAGCCTGAGCCGTATCAATCCGCAGTTCACACCTGAATGGGTCAAGAAGTCCTGGCTGTTCCGCACCCCATACGCCCAGCCGGTGCCATTGGTGAACCACTCCGCCAATATCCCTGACATCCGCACACCTATACCCGGGCTGTATTTTGCCAGCATGAGCCAGGTGTATCCGTGGGATCGAGGCACCAATTTTGCCGTCAAAATTGCCCGTGAGGCTGCTCAGTTGATGCTTCAGGATTGACCGGCTGTTATCAAAATTTAATCAAGTTTCGCTATTCTTGCACAATTCGACTGTTTTTTGGGAACAGCCGTGCGGTGATGGTATCATCTAAATCCGAGGAAACGATTCGACCTGATGACTGACAGAAAAGGCAATCCAGGCAGGCAGCGCAGTAACCGTTACAACCAGACACTGTTGTTTTTAACCATGTTCATCATCATGGTCGGTTTTGGCGTGATCATGCCCACCTTCCCGTATTACGCCGAAAATATGGGCGCCACAGCCACCGACCTGGGCCTGCTGACGGGGATGTACGCCGGGCTACAGTTTGTGTTTGCACCCATTTGGGGTCGCGTATCGGATCGCTGGGGCCGAAAACCGGTCATGCTGCTGGGTTTGTTCGGTTTTACGCTCACCTTTGCCGGTTTTGGGCTCTCAACCGAACTGTGGATGCTGTTTGTCTCACGCGGTATCAGCGGATTTATCACCTCGGCTACCGTGCCGTCAGTCATGGCCTATATCGCCGATACCACCGATCACGAGAATCGGGGCAGCGGTATGAGCCTGCTGGGGTCCGCCATGGGGCTGGGTACCATCTTTGGCCCGGTGATCGGCGGCTTTTTAGGTGAGTTTTCTGCCAGCACACCGTTCTTTTTCTCGGCATTTTTGGCCCTGGGGGTAGGTATTTTCGCCTGGGTATTTCTGCCGGAGTCGCTTTCACCGGAGGTGCGGGCTCTTTCCAGAACCAGTGTGAAACACACCAATCCGTTTTTGGATGTGTTCCGGCTGCTGGGCGCGCCGGTGGGTCTGTTGATGATCTTGGCCCTGCTGACCAGCTTTGGCATGGCGCAAATGGAAAGCACATCCGCCCTTTTTTATGAAGATCAGATCCAGGCTACAGGCAGTGATCTGGGGATCATCTTCATGGTGATGGGGGCCGTCTCTTTTGCCACACAATTCCTGCTGGTGGGGCGGTCCATCCGCCATTTGGGGGAACAAAAAACGTTTATCTGGTCACTGGCCGGGGTGGTGGTTTCCTTCCTCATGTTCTCATTGATCCGTAGCATGACCAGCGCGTTGACCGCGGTGGTGGTGATGGGATTTTTCTCCTCCTTCTTCCGGCCAGCTCTCAATACCATGCTCTCCAACCGCACCTCAGCCGCCGAACAGGGCGTGACACTGGGGGTGATCAACTCGTATTACAGTCTGGGGCGCATGATCGGCCCGGTGACCGGCGGGATCATTTTTGACCACCTGGGCATTCACATGCCGTTTTACTTCGCCGCGCTTATCACTCTGGTGTCTTTGGTTCTTGCGGCAATCTTCTTCCAGCACAAGAGCCTAACGGGGCTCAGTGAAGTACCGGAAACAGCCGGCGAGTGACCGGTCTTTTCAATGTTAAAGAAACATCATTCCGTGAAACATCACATTTCTCACTTCATTCTGGTGTGAAACACACATTTATGCACAACCCTGTGGAAAAGTACCATGTGGATGCCTGTGGATAATTTTCAGGATTCTCATCCGGATGTGGCGTCTGTGTGCATTTTTTCGTTTTTACCCCCGTATATGGCACATTTTACTGTGGATAACCTCACATGTGGGTCGCTTGCCAGCCAGCTTGATGAGAAATGAAAGCAGGTTTTCCACAGCCTTCTTTAACGATGGAGTATCTTAAAGATTCAGAATCTTTTAACTTTTCCACAGTGATTTTGCTTGTTGAAAAAATAGAAACTTGCTAGAATCACAATGTCGGTTGTACGGCGCAAGTCTGACCCCCTTCGCTTTACTATTTTGATCAGTGGGGAAACGCTTTTATCAGGTAAAAGTGGAAAATTTTTATCGGTACTGCGCACTAAACTAATAAACAAGGCGGTTCTTCATGAATGCAAACCAGGCATGGCAGTCAACGTTGGGGCAAATCCAGGTGGAAATGCCCAAGGCGTCCTTTGATACTTGGGTACGCAATGCGCAGCTTGTTTCGCATGAGAACAACCAGTTTACCATTGGGGTGCCCAACGCCTATGCACGTGACTGGTTGGAAGACCGCTTATCCAGCACGATGAGCAAGATGCTCTCCGGCATGATGAACGACAGGCAGACGGTCAATTTCATTGTCTGGCACAGCGAAGAACCGACAGAAGCCAGACCCGCCGAGGTACGCCCTCCCTCACGCAACTCAGATGAACCATTGTTCATGGTGAATACCACCCTGATACCGCGCTATACATTTGATACGTTTGTGGTGGGGGCCAGTAACCAGCTTGCCCATGCTGCCTGTATGGCAGTGGCCGATAAACCGGCTCACGCATACAATCCGCTTTTTCTGTATGGAGGTGTGGGCCTGGGGAAGACTCATCTGCTGCACGCCATTGGAAATGTGTGCCACCAAAAAGGTCTGTCTGTGCTGTATGTCTCGTCCGAAGAATTTACCAACGATTTTATCCATGCCATCCAGAAGCACACTAACGCCGCCTTCCGAGAACGTTACCGCAACACCGACGTGCTGCTGATCGACGATATTCAATTTATCGCCAACAAAGAACAGACCCAGGAAGAATTTTTCCACACCTTCAACACCCTGTACAGCCAGGAAAAGCAAATCATCATCTCATCGGATCGGCCGCCCAAGGCACTGGTCACCCTGGAGGAACGCCTGCGCTCACGCTTTGAATGGGGCCTGATTGGCGATATTCAACCCCCGGATCTGGAAATGCGCATCGCCATTTTACGCGCCAAGGCAGAACGGGCCGGCCGCGAGATCTCCGGCAGCGTGCTGGAAGCCATCGCTCGCCAGGTACAGTCCAACATCCGCGAGTTGGAAGGCGCCCTCACGCGTGTGCTGGCTTTCTCCGATCTCACCGGTCAAACACTCAGCACCGAGATGGTCATCACCGCCCTAGCCGACCTGATGCCGCATCATCGCACCATCGAACCCCGTCAGGTGATCAGTGTGGTGGCTGCCACGTATGGGGTGAGCGTGGAAGACATGACCGGCAAAGGCCGCGCGAGAGAAATTGCCCTGCCGCGCCACATTGCCATGTATTTGCTGCGTCAGGAAGTGAATGTATCTCTGCCGCAAATCGGGCAGCAATTTGGCGGACGTGATCACACCACCGTGATGCATGCCTGCGAAAAAGTGGCCGATCTGATCGAGCGGGATGACCGTTTGCGCCGGCAGGTCCTGCAAATCCGCGAGCAGTTATACGGCCAGGCCGTGATGACGTATTGATCAAGGCTGCAAATTTCCTATAAACTACAACCACGGACGGAAAAAATCCGCCCGTGAATTTTTGTAATGCAGACTACAAAATGTTACCTGTTGTTGAAAAAATAGTAGCTTTCTCGCGCTGAGCACAGCCGTAAAACCTGTACCGTTTTGTCACCCCGCAGGGATCCGCCCGAGGGCCAGTCGGAATTGTTTCCATATCTGGAACCGTAATCACTCCTGTGTTTGTCCGGCGCACACTGTGAGCCGCTACGAACGCGATGGCCTCTTACTCGTATTGTCATCCCGTAGGGATCCGCCCGAGGGCATTCCTTCAAGCCTTCATATCTGGAACACGAATCACCCGGTATACCTGACGGCGCACAGTGTGCGTCGCTACGTATTCAATGAGCCCTGTTTTGTCATCCCGCAGGGATCCGCCCGAGGGCATTCCTTCACGCTTCCCATATCTGGAACACGAATCACCCGGCATACCTGACGGCGCAAACGGGCCCATTCTCCAATCAGACAGGAGACTCCCTGCACGACGGCATTTTTTGTGATGATATAATCGCAAAATGAGAACTCCGTGGTTCAAAAACCGATTGGAAATGTTCCTGGCATTCATCATTTTGCCGGTCATCTTCCTGTTGGCCGCCTGCCAGGACCAATCACCACCCGTTGAACCCTCGCTCAGCCTGGGCGTCTCCGTCACCCCTTCAAAGGCACTGCTGACGCCCTATCACACCCCCACCGCCACTTCCACTCCCCTTCCCCCAGACCCCGCCACCAACACACCGTTTCCCACCCCTACCGCCACACCCCGCACACATATTGTGCAGCGCGGTGAAGATATGTTTGGTATTGCCTGGCAATACGGCATCACCCTGGCGGAGCTGCAAACCGCCAATCCCGATGTGAACCCTAACCTCCTGAGTGTGGATACCGTTTTGACCATTCCTGCTTCTTCGCAGATCACACCCACGTCTGAGTTTCTGCCCTCTCCCACGCCTGCCGGCGCTGTTCTGGGAGAAACCGTCTGTTACCCGGCCGGTGATGGAGGCCTGTGGTGCTTCACACAGGTCACCAATACCAGCAGCCGGTATATCGAAGGAGTCTCGCTGGATATCCGGCTGGGCAGCAACGGGGTTCAAAAAGCCGTTGGTTCTGCGCTCACCGTGCAAAACCTGATCGCTCCCGGGGCAGTTCTCCCGGCCGCCGTCTATTTCGCACCGCCAATACCGGCATCCTATGAAACCGACGCCAGCATCATCACCAGCCTGCCGGTGGTGAACCTCTCCGAGCGCTATCTCTCAGCCGGTGTTGAGGATCTGAGCATACACATCGCCGCTGACGGAAAAAGCGCCGCTGTGGAGGGGAAGGCAGTGTTCCACGAGAGCGGGTCTGCCTCGCTGGTATCTGTGGCAGCGGTTGCTTATAACCGTGAGGGTGATGTGATTGGCTTCCGGCGCTGGGAAGACAGCCAACCCGGCAGTGTGATTTCCTTCTCCATGCAGGTGTACAGCCTGGCCGGTGAAATTGATCAGATTACCGTGTTTGCCGAAGCGCCGCAATAGTCAGCCGGGCAAACCATTCCCCCCTGTTGGAAAATGATCTCCACCCATAATCCGGTATAATCGTTTGTATCCTGTATTGGAGTTTTTTCATGCAACACACGACAGATCTTCCTGCTGACTCTGCCATTATCGCAATACGGCCAAAACCGTTTTCCATTATTGAAAAAATACTTCCCGCGCTGCTTGAGATCACACTGGTTGTGCTAATCATCAACGAGCGATCAGCCTACTATGCCAGTCTGCGTACAGAGGGTTACCGTCTTCCCTATGCGGATTTATTACTGCTGGTCTGTGCGGGGCTGCTACCCATCCTCACCATTCTGTTCACCTGGCTGCCGGATTTTGCGCGGCCGATTTATCACCTGCGAGTGCATCTGGGATGGGTCCGCTGGTTGATCGTGGTGATCATCAGCATCGCCGTTTCCTGGCTGTTCGTCTACAGTGATTACAGCATTCGTTTTGACGGCTTTTTTACCCGCCTGTTCGTCTATCTGGCAAGCGGGTTGCTGGCCTTGCTGGCAGCGGCAACAGCGGAGGAACGCGCGTTTAGGTGGAAATCCTCATTGGTCGCATTGCTGCTGTTTGGCAGTATATTTCTGTTGATGGTTGCCGGCCGCGATATTATTGATTACCCCTTCCGGCTTTCCTGGTCAGAAGGCAACCGGTTTTATGACTATTCTGTGTTATTTGGCCGTGATTTGTACAACTACCCGGCGGATCAACCCCTGAGCGCGTTTATTGATAAAGGCCGGCAGGCTTTATGGGGACTGCCCTATTTATTTGGCCGCGTATCGATTGGCTTTATGCGCTTCTGGAACGAATTTTTATTCACGATCCCGTATTTCCTGCTGGGTCTGGTCTTTTTACGCCGGCGGGATACCGCACCGGCCGTCCCATTTTTATTCGGATTGTGGGCCATGCTGTTTTTCAATAATGGCCCCATCTATACGCCGTTGATTCTGATCTGCCTGATCATCGTGCTCACCCGGCGATCCCCTTTATGGCTGGCTGTTCCCGTGACGTTTGCCGCCGGTTACCTGGCCCATATGAGCCGTTTCACCTGGATGTTTGCCCCTGCCATCTGGGCCGTTTTGTTGGCCTTTCTGGATCCGCATCAGCCGGCCAAATCACGCTGGATCCGATCCATCGCGCTGGGCATCAGCGGACTTTCAGGCGGATACATACTGTACAACAATTTGCACTCGCTGATTGTGCGGGGAAACATCACCCCCTCGGCGAATGCGTTTACCCTCAACAACACCAGTGACATGGTCGGAAATCAGACCCTGTTATGGGATCGTCTTTTTCCCACCGGTACTTTTGCGTTGGGAGTGCTGCCGGCCCTGTTGATTCTCACCCTGCCTGTCCTGATTCTCATCCTGCATGCCATCATCACCAAACGCTGGAAACTGGATATCTGGCAGAAGCTCTACCTGGCAGGTGCAGGCCTTGCTCTGCTGGTGGTGGGGGTTATCATCAGCGTCAAGATCGGCGGCGGAAGCAATTTACACAACCTGGATATGTTCCTGATCAGCGTATTCCTGACCGCCGGGCTATTGCTGGAGACCTGCGGAACGGATTGGTTGACCCATTCCGATACCCCGCATCGTTGGCAGCGAATCCTACTGGTGATGGCGGTGCTTTACCCCGCCACGCTCAATATGTTCAGTGTGCAAAAACTGGAACTTCCGGACCCGGCATTGGTCGAAGAGGGTCTGCAGGTCGTACAGGCGATTGTGCAGGAGAAAAGCGGCGAAGGTGAAATCTTGTTCCTGGATCACCGACAATTGCTCACGTTTGGAAATGTTCAAAATGTACCGCTGGTGAACGAATATGAGAAAAAATTGTTGATGGAAAAGGCAATTACCGGTGACCGGGCATACTTTTCACGCCTGTACGCGGATCTGGCCGTGCGGCGTTTCAGCGTGATCATTTCTGAGCCGCTGAAAAAGCTGATACAAGCGCCAGACGAGCAGTTTGCTCATGAAAACAACGCCTGGGTGGAAAACGTTTCCATCCCCATACTATGTTACTTCCGCATTGAAGAAACTTACCCTGAACTAGGACTGCAAATTCTGGTACCGCGTGATATTTCTGAAACAACCTTGTGCCCGGTGGAATGATCCACGCACTGTCAAAATGTTGGATGCAAGATAGCAAATCAATTACAATGAAGGAAACATCCACCCGAATGGTGAAGCGGATGAACATTTTCGTGCGCAACTGAACAGGAACGCTCATGCATAAACGGCTTTTTATCCTTTTTTTGCTCCTTTCGGTGGGATTATCTGCCTGCCTGAAGACCACACCCTTTGCGGAGACTGCAACCGCAACCGCCGATGCCACCCAGCCTGCCGCCCAGGAACAGAAGACTGAAGCAAGTCCCCAAGCGCTGACACCTGAAGATATTGTGTATTCGTTTTTAACTGCTTACGAGGACAACCCGGACGAGATGATTCTCTATCTCAGCAAATCAATGAAAGAATCCCTCCCGGGGGGAGGGATCATCGAGTTGCTGGGCTTCAATGGAATGGTGGAAGGGCTGGTTTTTCAGTCCGGCTCCGGTTCGCCTGATAGTGATCTGGCGGTGGTTGAAGTGCACCTGCAAATCAATCAGCAGGAAGTGATCCGCAAATTTACCTTGCTTAAGCAGAACGATACCTGGCTGATTACTGCCATAGAACAGGTTGACAACTGATCAATTGATGAAAACCGGCCCGCCAAATTGGCGGGCCAATTTAATCTTCTCGCCTGGTCTGTCCCAGGGCAAACTATTTTGATCACAATCAATCTGTGAAAACCGGTAGGTGCCCCAGGGCGATGATTGGGCCAAAAACCGGCCTGTCAGTTTGGCCAGCCAAACTGAACCACCCACTTGGCTCGTTCGTCTGGCGAACTGCTTTGAACACGTTCAATCGGTGAAAACCGGTAAATGCCCCAAAGCGATGATATCCGCCCACTTGGCCCGTTCGCCTTCGGTGAAGATGGCTGCTTCGCCTGCCACCAAAGCGCCTGCTTTTTCCATAATAAGCCGCATCGCCTGAAGCGTTGACCCGGTACTGATCACGTCATCCAGGATAATCACTTTTTTACCGTTGATCACCTGGCGGTCTTTTTCATCCAGATAAAGGGTCTGCGGTTTTCCAGTGGTGATGGATAACGTTTCCACCTCAAGGGCATTTCCCATGTAGGGCTTGTAGGACTTGCGTAAAATCACATACGGTTTACCGGTAAACACGGAAATGGCATGCGCGAGGGGGATACTCTTGGCCTCGGCGGTCACGATAATATCGTATTCACGCTCCGACATACACTTTCCCAGCGCCCGGGCAGCCGCCTGCACAAACTCGGTATCGCCCAAAATATTGAGGATGGCAATCCTCAATCCTGGCTTGATTTCAAAAATCCGCAGTTCGCGATGCACTCCGTCAATGTCTACCGGAAATGTCTCTGGATGAGCCATACTTCCTCCCATATCATGATGATGCCCGGTCAAAGTGTGTTTTGCATGGAGAGGTTTGCGGCCGGAAACAACCCTTCTGATACCGCTTTTGACCCCCCAAGTGTATCATAATTTAAACGGCAGGGTCTTTAAATTGTCGAGAGCCTGGGACGCCGACCCGGGCTCTCTATAAAGGAGGAGAAGAAAAGAAGTTTAACCTTGCCTATAGTGTAGCAGAAGCAGACTCATATTACCTGACGCTTAACCTACGCTCACCCTACGTTCAATCCTCGATTTGTCGTTTCCGGCAGAAAACGGCATTGGTTTTCAGCCTGTTACTTCGTCTACCGCGCTGAACGCCTCAACAGGATATAATCAGTCACATGAGCACCTCATCCGAAAAACCTGCCGTCTGGCATATTTCATTCTCGCATCCCCGCCTGGAGACTGTAACATGTTGGGCAAGTGAAACAGGCCTCACCGCTCTATCGTTTGGACCGCAGGATGCCGTTCCGCCTGCCGGTCTGCCACTGGATGAAAACACACCCGAGTCCGCCGCTGTCATTTTGGGCGAGGCCGTTCGGCAATTGCAGGCGTATCTGGCCAGGCAGTTGCAGGACTTTTCCCTGCCGTTCGATCTCTCGACCAGTACCGATTTTCAACGCCAGGTTTTGGCGCAGATCTGTAAAATACCGTACGGGCAGGTGATCACATACGGTCAGATCGCCATGCTGGTTGGGGGAATGAAACATGTGCGGGCAGTGGGCGGTGCGGTGGGAAGCAACCCGCTGCCCATCGTCATCCCCTGCCACCGGGTGGTGTCTACCGGCGGACAGATGCGCGGATATTCGGGCTGGGGCGGCATCCGCACAAAGACCTGGCTGCTCCAACTGGAGGGGCAGCAATTGATTTCCGAAGAAATGGATTACTAAAGGAGAAAATGGAAGATCAGAATTTCAAATCCGGGTTTGTAGCCCTGTTGGGCAGGCCAAATGCCGGGAAATCCACCCTGCTGAATTACCTTGTACAACAAAAGATCGCCGCCGTATCCCCCCGTCCGCAGACCACCCGCCGGCGGCAGTTGGGAATCCTCACCACCGCTGAAATGCAGGTGATTTTTATGGATACTCCCGGGGTACACCGCGCCGTTCACAAACTGGGCGAATTCATGAATGAAGAGGCCCTGGAAACGATCGAAGACGCTGATGTACTGTTGTGGATGTTTGATCTCACCGAACCCATGAATGAAGATGACCAGATCCTGGCCGATCACATGCAGAAGGTGCGAAAACTGCCGTCCGTTATTTTGGTGATGAACAAAATTGACCTGGTCACTCCGGTACAGGCCGCGCAGCGTCAGGCCGAATATCAGCGTCTGATGCCCGATGCCCGGGTGGAGCTGATCTCATCCAAACGAGGTGATGGCATCCCTGCCCTGTTGAAGGATGTCGAAAACCTGCTCCCCAAAGGCCCGCGCTACTATGATGAAGAACAGATCACCGATCTGTATGAGCGTGAGATTGCCATCGATCTGATCCGCGCAGCCGCGTTGATCCATCTGCGCGACGAGGTGCCGCATGAAATGGCGGTCAGGCTTGATGCATACGAAGATCGCTCTGAAAAAGCCGCCTATATCTCAGCCACCCTGCTGGTCAACCGCGAAACCCAGAAAGGGATTGTCATTGGCAAAGGCGGAGAGATGTTGAAAACCATTGGCAGCGAGGCCCGTAAACAGATTGAGGAATTGACCGGCAGGAAGGTATTTCTGGAACTGCATGTAAAGGAGAGCAAAAACTGGCGTGACAACCCCGAGCTGTTGGGGAAGCTGGGATACGTCACCCGCCCGAAAGAATAGCCGGTGTACACTTACTGGCTGATCCCGACGGCGATCGTTGCCGGTTTGCAATGGTATGCCCGCTGGCGTAGCCATCGCGTGCTGCACCTGATCACCAAACCGGTGGTCATGTTGCTACTGTTGGCCTGGGTGTGGCAATCCACGCATTTTGAGGGTTTCACCGGTTGGATTGGCCTGGCCCTGTTTTTTTCCCTGCTGGGTGATATTTTGCTGATGCTCCCACCCAGCTTCTTTATGGCCGGTCTGGGAGCCTTTTTACTGGGCCATATCTGCTTTATGCTGGGTTTCAGGGTTGCCCCACTGCCAGGACACCCGCTTTTATGGGTGGTCGGGATCGTTTTACTCGCCATGGCCCTGTACACACTGCAGTATTACTGGAAAGCCCTCAAAAAGAAGCTGTATTCCAAAAAAGTACGCAGCGGGGTGATGCTGTATATCATCATCATTCACGGCATGATTTTTTCAGCGGTATCCACATTCTGGCAGCCCGAGTGGTCTGCTGTCACCGCCGGTCTGGTTGCAGTGGGGGCCGTTTTGTTTGGCATCTCCGATTCCACACTCGCGTACAACCGTTTCCTGAATAAGATTCCCAACGCGCATGTGTGGATCATGATCACCTACCACCTGGCACAAATGGCGATGACGTTGGGCGTTGTTTTGCAGTATTTCCAGATGGCATAAAAACAGCCGGTTCAAAATCGAACCGGCTGTCAATGGATTATTTCATCCCTGGTGAGGAAAAGGGGCCTTATTCAGGTTCATCGCCATGTTTGCGCTGACGATACACAATCCGCCCGCGAGTCAAATCGTAGGGAGACATCTCCACGCGTACCCGGTCGCCCAGCAAAATACGAATGTAGTACTTGCGCATTTTACCCGACAGGTAAGCGAGTACATCGTACCCGTTATCCAGGCGCACACGGAACTGTGTGCCGGGAAGGGCCTCTGTAATGGTCCCTTCAACTTGAATTTTTCCTTCTTCTTTCGCCATACTTTCCTCTTTAATGAGTTGATTGTTATTCCACCCGTTTACTCATGCGGGGGGTACTGGCGGCGTCTCAATCGACGGATTGCTTTTTTCTTCTCCACACGGCGCAATTCGCTTTTTGAAACAAACCAGCGTTTGCGACGTACGGTGCTCAGCACACCGCTCTTCACCACTTTCTTACGAAAGCGCTTGAGCAGTTGGTCTTGCGACTCATTGGAGCGCAGAACGACTGTTGCCACGATGACCTCACCTCCTTTATCATAAACTCTGGCACCAAAATGGGGCCTGCCGGGAACAAAAACCCGGCTTGCGGATTGCCTGCAGCCGAGTGCTGGTTGGATGGGAAATTGTCCTACCCGTTACCCTCTAAAGCAAGCCTCCTGATGGAGCAGATCCACACAGAAACATGTCTGTATCCGGTCACCCTGAATACACACCCAACGCATTATACCTTTACATGACTGCCGTGTCAATCGGTGCCGATAGACGAGCGGGCATCTCTCCGGCTGGTTTGCCCCTCCGGCGCGGTTGAGCAGGCTGCTGTATAATGACCCCATTCCATTTACCCCTGGTGAGGTGAACCATGCCCTTTGATCCGCAAACCGGCCTGTATTTTGAATCAAGCGGCCCGCAGGATGCCCCAACGATTGTCTTTTTACATGGTGGCGGTGTGAGCGGCTGGATGTGGCGCAAACAGGTGGAGGAGCTGTCACCATGTTATCACTGCCTGGTACCGGATCTGCCCGAGCAGGGCCGCAGTGTGGATGTGGGGCCATTCACGGTTGAGTTTGCCGCCAGGTGCGTGGCCAGTCTGATCTCATCAACGGCTCACAACGGCACAGCGCATGTCATCGGATTGTCGGAAGGCGCCCAGATACTGGTAGCTCTGCTCGCACTGGATGCCGGGCTGGTGAACCGGGCGGTGTGCAGCAGCGCCATTCTCCGCCCGCTGCCGGGTCAGTTTTTGTATACGCGCGGGTTGTTCGCTTTGGGCTATCGCTGGTTTCTGGCCCCTTTCAAACACAATGATGCCTGGATCCGGCTCAATATGCACGGCAGCGCCGGTATCGGTGAGGAGTATTTTGAGAATTTCAAAAAATCCTTTCAGGACACCACTGAAAGCGGATTTGTCAACCTGATGGTTCAGGCTATGCACTTCAGACTGCCTGCCGGTCTGGAAACGGTACAAACCCCGGTACTGGTGGTGATCGGCAAACACGAGTATGCTCAGATGCATGCATCAGCCCGGGATCTGCTGGCGGTTTTGCCCCATGCCCGCGGCGCGGTAGTGGATCTGGGCAAAAGCTCCTTCCTCGCGAAGGAGCATAACTGGGCTTTATCCGCTCCGGAATTGTTCACCGAAACGGTACACGCATGGATTGAAAACCGTCC
The DNA here is from genome assembly GCA_964532655.1 of uncultured Anaerolineaceae bacterium. Lineage (GTDB taxonomy): Bacteria > Chloroflexota > Anaerolineae > Anaerolineales > Anaerolineaceae > JAJFTV01. Next base: position 4,302 of record CAZHMZ010000064.1, on the reverse strand, counting down.
CTTGCCAGAAAAGTTGGGTTCTCAAGATTAAGGTGTTTTTTACCCTTCGATAGTCAAACATAATTGCGCAATAATCGTCAGGACAACCCGGTACTGTTGAGATATGCTAAGCAAGTGTGAAAATCTACCTATTTTACGGATGTTGTATCCAAAAGGAGCTTGCTGATGTCCACTTCAACGAAACCAAATACCGCTGCGTATCAATTGCATCCTATTGGGAATATACGCAATGTTGAAGGCAGTTTCCAGTTAGAGATTTTTGAACCCTTTAAATCCGGTCTCAAAGAACTATCCCGGTTCAGCCATGTGATGGTTTTCTGGTGGGCTCACCATCACGATAATACTCAAGACCGGGCGATCGTTACGACTCCGCTCCCGTATGCTGGTGGGATGACAGCCGGTGTATTTGCCTGCCGTTCACCATACCGCCCCAACCCGATCGGTTTCACCATAATGAATATCCTGTACGTGGATGTCGAGAAAGGAATTGTTTCCCTTCCCTGGATCGACGCGGATGACGGCACACCCTTGTTGGATATCAAACCGTACATCCCGGTATCAGAACGCGTTCGTGATGTTCAAGTAGCGGAGTGGTTTTCCGGTTGGCCGCAGTGGATGGAGGATGCGGGTGAATTTTTTGCCAATAACCAGATCGATTTTGGCGAATAGTCAGCGGAAAACTGAACGTTTTTTCGAATCACATGCCAGGATGGAAAATGATGGAAAATTCGTTTACTCTTAACCCTAATTTCAAACAAGAACCAGAAATTTACCTCGCCGGTTTTTCTTTTTTTGGTGACCCATTTGATACAAGCAATGTCTGGACGGAGGAGAATCACATCGGGCGTACCTGGAAACGCCTGATGAATTATCTACAACAATCCGGGCCGGCAATCAAGTCGATGAAATCGCCGTCTGTCTTCTATGAAGTACACATTTTCGGTCAAGAGTTTTCATCAACAGGCCAGTTTGAGGTGTTTATTGGATACCCAAACCGTTCACCAAAAAATGTACCGATCGAGCTGTCAATTAAAGTGCTGCCTGCCACACAATATGCGATCTTCACAATGGAAGGCGACGCCATTTTATCGGATTGGTCGCAGACAATTGACCATTGGATGGCAGAATCCGGATATGGATATAGCCATCCATTTTCTGCACAATACTATGATGCACGGTTTCAAGGGCTTGACCGAATATCCGAATCACTCCTGGATGTATATATCCCGGTAAAAAAGATCGCATCATAACAAGGGAAAGCGCTCATGCGCGATCTTCGATCCATATATCGTGCGCTTGAATTTATCGAAACCCGTTTGACGGAGGATGTAAGTGCCGCTGAGATGGCGGAAACATCCGGCTACTCACTTTTTTATTTCATCCGCGCTTTTAATCAGGCAGTTTGTCATTCACCATACAACTATCTGATTCGCCGCCGTCTCAGTGAGGCAGCAAAAGATCTTGTCCAAAATAATCGGCGTTTGATCGACATTGCTGTGGATTACCGGTTTGGTTGCCCCGAAACGTTCACACGCGCTTTCAAAAGAATGTTTGGTATCCTGCCTTCTCAAATGCGGGAAAATGGTTCGCTCCCTTACCGAATGCTGCTCCCGCATTTATCGCTGACGTATCTTGATCACATCAACAGTCCAGATTTTCACAAACCGGAACTGGTTGAGTATAACAACAGCCGGTGGAGTAGGCGGATGACCTCAGTGGGAAATTTGCAGACCGGTCCAAGAAACGTTGAGGCTTGTGCGGAAGCAGTTCCAGAGCAGTTGCTCTGTTTCGCTTCTCAGAGAAACGGGGAAAAATCGACTATTTTTCATTACCTTTCTGATGAACCGTCCTCTTTCAATTTGACAGAGACTTTGTTAGAACATAACAGTTCATCGATTACTTCAGGCAGTACCTTGCTTGAAGGAACATATATTTGGCTACAACAGGCCGGTTCGATAATTACGCTTCCAATGACGCTGGCCCATCTATATCACACCTGGCTGCCAAAAACAGGCTTACCGCCAGCCGCCCGTCTTGAAATGTTCATCCACACAAGCATCGACGGATCGGATCAGGTAGACCCCATCTTCCACGTTCTACTTCCCGTTTCTTCCTCGTTTATACTGGATAAAATACATACCGTTCCAGAGGAGGTTAATTTGCAGCTCTCCCTTTTGCCTGGAAACGGTGCAGACCCCGGTACTGGTGGTGACCGGTAAACACGAGTATACCTAAATGCGGGCGTCCGCCTGGGATCTGCTGGCGGTTCTGCCCAATGCCCGTGGCGCGGTGGTGGATCTGGGGAAAGGCTCCTCCCTCGCGAAGGAACATAACTGGGCCTTATCCGCCCCCGAATTGTTCACCGCCACAGTCAGACGCTGGATTGAGGATCAGCCCATTCCAGATGTGATTCAATTTCTGCCCACTCCCCAGCCTGAATCATCTCTTAATTAATGTAAGTAAACAGGAACTCGTTCGTGTTTTTGCGGATGAGTTCTTTTTGTGTAACCTTTGCGGTTTATGCGTCGATTAGATTTATGTAATCAGACACATGACTCTAAACTTACCTTTTTACTCCTGTGGAAATACATCTTTACTCCTGTGGAAATACATCTTCCGTCTCGATGATGATCTCTGAATTATTTGTCAAAAATCTGCCTGTGGGTTGAGTAGCTGCATACCAACGATGGAGCTTGATGAATTGAACGAGATATTATCTAGGAAGCAGTTGCTGTTTTTGGATCATTTGTGGTGACGACGAATTCCAGCGTGATGGGCTTATTACCAAAACTGCTCAGATCAATCATATCTTCATACCAGCCGCCCAAACTCGTTTCTTCACACATAGTAAATTTTTGTACTACAACGCCGTTGACCAGCGATTTGGTAAAATCCCTTCCACAACTGTCTTGTGAACCGATGAGGTACCAGTAGTGCAAATTACACGCTCCAGGCTCTCTTCACCTCGTTCTGGTTCACCACCTGTACACGCCAGAGTACTTGCCCTCGGGCAGCGTGCTTGCATCTACACCCTGCCCGTCTATTTACGTAATAATCGGCGGTTTATGTCTGAGAGTGCTCAACTCACCACTCTGGTACACAAGCGTGGCATCTCTCACCATCGGGTCGGTGCATAGGCTAATTCATAAAGCATTGCCGATGTCGCGGCCAACTACAACAAAGCTGGGTGTGCCCACTTGCCTGTGTGCTCAGCTTAGGCATTGCCGGAGCCAACGTGTCTACTGTGAAGGCCCGGTAGCGCACCAAGGAGCTGTACCGGCTATATTTTACTCGCACATGCAAGTAGTACTTGCCATCTACCGTCACAGTCGTCTTTGTGCTGATTATTTCTAGGGTAATAATTTTCACATCAAGTGTCGCAATAATGCTGCCCTTGTCAATTAGCAACTCTTGCTCCAGCGCCCAGGTAACTGCGTTCCATTCAGATTCATGCATGTTGGACAAAAACTGAATTGGCGGGTGAAACCAGACTTTACTGAGGAGGGGTCTGAATTAGTGCAAACAACAACCATTTGGTTGATCCTCTTTACCCGCTGAAAACATACTTTGAGGATCGCCCAAACTGTACTGTACTTAACTCAACCGGATTGGCATCATAATGGTAGGCAAGATATTATGTCGCTGAGCCTATCACAAACGGCGTTCCTATCGATAGCTGCTGAAGGTGGCAGTAGTTGTATCATTCATATAAGAAGTAGAGAAAATATAGGAACTTCTCGCGTAGAGATAAATACACGAACCGCTGTATGATATACAAGCCCTATAATCACCCAATGTCGTTACAGAAATTGTGTTGATCCTCGGTACACGCACAGGTGAATTATCGCAGGTATTAATCTGCTCCTGCCCGGCTGCTAACACCACCGTGATGCTATTCGCGATAGTCGCTTGATCGTATCATCCAGTGCATGTAATGAAGTATTGATTTTCAAAGCGAGGTGATTACTTAAAATCAAAAACTCATCCCTTCGATAAATGGATGAGCTTCTGTGGTTTTAAATGAAAAAGTCTTTTGGCAATGACCTACTCTCCCAGGGGGTTACCCCCCAAGTACCATCGGCGTGTGCGGCCTTAACTACCGGGTTCGAGATGTGACCGGGTGTACCACCGCAGCTAAAGTCACCAAAAGACTTATTTCCAATTATAAGTAAGAATAGTGTGTAGATCAATGTTGTAGGTCTGCGAAAAGAAAACCGAATTCTCCGTATCACGTAAGAAGCCCTCGATCATTAGTACAGTTTAGCTAAACGTATTGCTACGCTTACACACACTGCCTATCAA
>CAZHMZ010000063.1:0-18625 GCA_964532655.1 uncultured Anaerolineaceae bacterium | reverse complement strand
CGGGCGCGCCCGATGCGCACATAATATTCAGCCCAGTCGCCAAAGGACAGACAGGTCTCTTCGGGGGCATCGCAGCCGCGCCGCTGGATCTTTGTCATGCGGCGGCAGATGCAGGGGGCTACGGCGAAATAGTTTTGCGTCTCCACCAGCCCGAACACCTGCTCATAAGGCAGCGCTTCCAGCCGTGCATCAATACTCTCATGGATGGGGATGGTGCGCATCTGGGGCAGCGTCTGCGGTTCCACCCGTTCTTCCATGGTGCGCCAGTAGTCATACAGCGCCCGCAGCAGCTCACGGTTGAGGTTGTTCACCTGCATCTCATAGATGCCCACCAGGTACGGCAGGGCCTGGTAAAGCCAGCCGCCATCATCTGCGCGGGTGGAAAGCACCAGCCCTTTGGTCACCATTTCTTCCAGTCGTTGGGTAATCTGGTCCACTGGCAGCCCGGCCCGTTCGGCGATCTGCCCGGCCGTCTCGTAGTTGAGCGTCAGCCCAATCGCCAGTTCCGCCTCGGCGGGGGTAAACAGCTTTTCCAGCAGGCGTAAATGCGCTCCGGTGGTGCTGGGCGGAAAACCTTCCGACATGCTGTCGAGATGGGCAGCCAGTTTTTCGTAGATATTCTCGTTCATCGTTTCCTTTAAATGTGATACCGTTCAGACAGTTCGATTCAGTAATAATGAAGGAACTATCAGGAAGCCGTTTTCTCTTCGGTGAAATCAAACACGTTTGCCCTGGTGATCCGCACCAGATCCGGCGGGTGGATTTTTAGTGTGTACAACGCTACTCCACATCCGGCGAACACAAACTGCTGCGCCAGCAAACGTTCATCGACCAGTGTTGTTAATCCCAGGTTGATTGGCGGAACCGTACCGATGCGTGCTCCGGTTTGCTCTAAGACCAGGTCTGCCTTAGCCAGTGAGACATCTTTCAGACCCATCGCTTTTTTGATTTTCTTGTAAGATAGCCGCCGGTCGCCCGAGATTACCGCCGCCAGGCATCCAGCTTCACTTTTTAAAATAAAGGTGACTCCCATCTCTTGCAGTTTACCCAGACCAGCCCGCACACCGTCTTCCGGCGTATACATTTCACCCGCTTCAGCCGGGTGGGAGATGATTTCAAATCTTGCCCCTTGCTCATACAGCAATTGATACAGCGAGGCTACCGGATCGGGTAATCTCATCAGGTTATCCCTCCGTTTTTCGGTGCTCCCACTCACGGAACCAGTATGCCATGCCTTTCCACTCGCCCCACCCGGCAAAGGCTTCTTCGATTTGCTTCGGCGTCACCTTTTCGCCGTTGTACCACTCTTTGGAAACCAGGCTGACGGCCCAGGTATCCACCGGTAAATAGTCTCCACGACCCAACAGTAAAAGCAAATTGGCAGCGGCATATCCGCCAATGCCTTTCAGGGTGAGCAGCTCCTTACGCAGTTCAATGCTGGGCAGATCGGAGTGTTTGAACGCTTCCAGATCCAGCCCACCGGAAGCCACCGTTTGGGCAATGGAGAGCACATACGGCGCCCGGTAACCAAGACGGGTATTCTGGCGCAACTGTTCTTCAGTAGCAGACGACAGCGCTTCAGCAGATGGGAAGGCCCGCCGGGATGGGTCCTTCTCCAGCGGCTGACCGAACTGATCGATTAGGTTGGCATTCATGCGGATGGTGGCCGCCCACAGCGTGTTGGTGGTGAGGATGGTCTTGATCACATCTTCAAACAGGCTGGCTGAGCGTAAAAAGCGCCCCATGGATTTCTGCCTGACCTGCGCCAACTCAGGGTGATTTTCCACCGCCGCGTAAAAGCCGGTGAGATCGATATCCATGCCCAACATCCAGCGAGCCTGTTTCGCCAGTTCCTGCTGATCCGCCTGGCTGAATGTGCCCTCCACAGAAAGTTGCACGCCTTCAGGAATCTCGTGCATCTGCATGGCGGTAACACGTCCGCTGCTCAAACGGGTGACATAGTGCAGAATGCCGGCATCGTCATCATTGCGGAAGGGGGCCATCTGCACCCATCCATGCGAGTGCACGACCGAATAAAAGGAAAACGGGTAGGGGGTGGTGAGTTGTATTTCCATGGTGGGTCCAAAATATTGTATCAGAAACAATGGCGGAACATATTCTTTGCCTTTGGGCATACCCCACAGGATATGCAAAAGCTTACAACAGAGTGGTCATCCTGATATTTGATTAATCAGGGAAAACTCTTTCCATCAATTCGTCTGCGGCTTTCGAAAAAGTATACGGGGTCCAGCAGGTATCACCGTCTGGCAAAGCAACATCTTTTGCTGTGACTGTCCGGACAAGATATTTTTCCAGTGAAACACTGCCATACGCCATAGGCGCGACGCTGCGGACGATCAATCCATCCGAAATCATCTTATACCCGTTAAAATAGAGCCTTGCCTGGGGAGTATAGTGTGCATTCGGATCGTAATTAACGCGTCCATATAAGCGTGAATTGACCACCAACTCAGGCGCAACTCCGCCGCGTGAAAACATAATATGATCAAGATAATCATCCGGTTCACCCAGCGGTTCCAGGCCGATCGGGTCAATCGAAACGCCCTCCGAGATTAACCGAGTCAATGATTTCAGCATTCCATCCAGGATGATCTTTTGATAATTCGGGAGCATGGTGCTGTGAACCAGAAAACGCGCATCGGATGGACGGATTGATGTTTCCTTATAATGTGTCATGAAGTCAAGGCTCATGATTGTTTCTGAAACCAGGATAATCTTTCGGCCGTGATCAGTTTCATACTGGATAAAATCCGCAAAAAGCTCCGGAAAATAGATATACGCCGGTGTCATCGATACAGCATAGCAGCCGTGGCGGGTCCGCTGTTGAAAAAGCATTCCTTTTACGCTCGTATCTATGGTCAATATTGTCCAGGAACGATCATAACCTCCGTCCTCCGTGAAGGGGTTTGCGTCGTTCATCGTGTAGTTTGGAGGAGCAATAAAAACCTGCTTCATCGTTTTCAGCTTACCTCATGCGGTAAATATTTTATTGGAGTGGATCAGAAATGGGTGTTTGGATCAGGTAATATTTGATTCCCCGCCCCTTGAGGGGCGGGGACACAGGTGCGGGGTGAATAATTCTCTACATTTTCTCCGGAGCGGTCATGCCCATCAGATCCAGCGTGTTGGCCAGCGCGATGCGGGCGGCATCCACCAGCCCCAGACGTGCGCGGCTGAGCTCCGGCTGGTCCGCATCGATCACGCGGCAGTCACGGTAGAAGGCGTGGAAGGTGGCCGCCAGATCCTGGGCGTAATGCGGCAGGTAATGCGGGCTGTAATCACGTGCTGCCTGGCTGATGATTTCCGGAAGCTGAACCATCTTTTTGATCAACTCCAGTTCGGCGGGATCGTACAGTTTATCAAAGTCACCGGCTGTGCCAAGCTGATCACCAATTTGGTTACCAAATTGGTGATCAGCCTCTTCAGCTTTCCGTAGAATGGAACAGATACGCGCGTGGGCATACTGCACGTAGTAGACCGGGTTCTCGCTGGACTGCTTGAGCACCAGATCCAGATCAAAATTGATATGCTGGTCGTGGCTGGAGCTGATCAGCATAAAGCGCAGCGCGTCCGCGCCCACCTCGCGCACCACATCGTTCATGGTCACGTACTCGCCGCTGCTTTTTGACATGCGCACTTCCTGCCCGTTGCGCAGCAGGGTGACCAGCTGGTACAGGATGATCTCCACTCGGGCGGGATCCAGTCCCAACGCTTTCATGGCGGCGATCAGGCGCGGTTTATCGCCCTGATGATCGGCTCCCCACACGTAGATGGCTTTTTTGAACCCGCGGTCGACAACCTTGTCCCACACATAGGCAATATCCGAAGCCAGATAGGTGGGCCGGGCATCCGGTTCCGCGATCACCTGGGCCGAGCGGATTACCACCGCGTCCTGCTCCAGCCCAAAATCGCTGCAGCGGAACCAGGTGGCGTTATCCTTCTCATAGATGTAGCCCTTTTCCTGCAGCATGCCAAAGACCTTGTCGAACTTGCCGCTCTCATACAGGCTGCGTTCCGAGAACCATTCGTCAAAACGGATGTGGGCTTCCGCCAAATTTTCTTCAATGGCCTGCAGGGTGCGCTGAATGCCAATCTCTCCCAGCTCGTGCAGGGCTTCCTTCTCCGGCTTTTCGAGATAAACCTGCCCGTACTGGAGGGCGATCTCTTTACCCAATTCCTCCAGGAAAACGCCGGGGTAATGTTCTTCTGGCATGGGAATATCGCGCCCGAGTTGTTTGGCATAATGGGTGAGAAGCGTGCGGCCCATTTTGCGCACCTTGGAACCCAGATCGTTCACATAATATTCACGCTGAACCTCATACCCGGCTGCCTCGTAGATACGCGCCAGCGTATCGCCGTACACCGCGTTGCGGGCGCTGCCGATGGTGAGGGGCCCGGTGGGGTTTGCGCTGACAAATTCCACCTGCACACGCTCGCCCTGTCCGATATTTACCCAGCCATGTCGTTTGCCGGCCGCGATGATTTCCGCGACCTCTTTTTTCATCCAATCAGGGGCCAGAAACAGGTTGATAAAACCGGGTTTGACCACCTCCACCTTGCCGACGAAATCGGCCTGCGGCAGGTGTCGCACCAGAATATCAGCAATTTGCAGCGGGGACATTTTGGCCGGGCGGGTCAGTGTGAGGCTGACGCCGCTGGCATAATCGCCCTGCTCTTTAAACTTGGGCCGGTCCACCTTGACGGCGGGGATTTCGAATTGGGGCAGATCACCGACTGCCTGGGCCGCTTCAACGGCCTGCTTCAACAGCGCAGCCACTTGCAGGTTGAGGGGAATATCCATGTGCTTGATTATGTCCTTCGTCAATAAATATTTCACATCAGGCGGTCAGGCCTGTCTGTCACAAAACTTATACCTCGCGGGGGGTCAGATACATGGCGAGAATATTTTCCACCGGCACATCGGCCTGGATGTAGTGCGCCGAAGTGCAGATATACCCGCCGCCTTTGCCAAGTACGCTGCACAAACCGGTCACCTCGTCGCGAACTTCCTGCTGCGTGCCATACGGCAGGGTTTGCTGCAGATCGACACCGCCATGGAAGGCGATGCGGCTGCCAAATTCATTCTTGATCTTCTGCATGTCCATATCTTTGGCGCGCGGCTGCAGCGGGTTGAGAATATCAATGTGCAGCAAATCGATCAAATCGCCGATGATGGGATATACCGCACCGCATGAGTGATACATGATACGCACGCCGTGATCCTTGATCACCTGGTTCAGGCGCTGATGGCGCGGAACGATGAATTTCTTCCACATGCGGGGCGACATGAGCAGCCCGTTCTGCATGGCGACGTCATCATAGGTGTACACCAGCTCGATTTTGCCTTTGGCCACCTTCATCAGGTTCTCAAAATTGGCGATGAACAGATCGGTGATCACATCCATGATGGCGCAGGGCACCTCGGGTTTGTCGATCAGATCGGTCAGAAAGCGGTCCATCCCGTACAGGCCCCACGATGTTTCAAAGATGCCGCCCACTTCATAGCGGATATGCCGCGGTACATCCTGGTTGAATTTCTCGATGATGCCGGGCACGCCCTGCCAGTTGAAGTATTCCGTCTTCGGCCATCTGGCGTAGCTGCGCACATCATCGGCAGTTTTGCAGCCGGCCAACGGAAAGCTGGCGTATTCCTCATAGGTGGAGTATTCGTTGCTCACGCGCCGGCGGTGCGAACCCAGCACCGAGTAGAACGAGCCATCCTCGCACACCTCCAGGGCCGGGCCGTTGTACTCAGGCCAGACAATCCGGCAGTCCACCCCCAGCAGGCGCAGCATTTCCTCCTCGCTATCCACACCCAGGAAACGCTTTAGCTTGCCTATGGTCTCGGGCACGCCCCAAAAATCGAACGGAACACGATCCGGCTTCTGCAAACGGATGGTGCGGTCAACGCGCTCGTAAGGCGTCATCGCGTCGGCGGCCGGGTTACCAAAGCGTTCTTCCAGCATGCCGCGCACGTCACTGGGGTGGTCTGGCAGTTTGAATGTCATCTCAGAATCTCTCCCAAAAAGCTCGTTCCGATTTCGGGCGGTTCCAGTTTGAAAATCTCTGCGATGGTAGCGGCTAAATCGCTGTAGGATTTGCGATCGCCCAGGTTGACATCATTTTTGACCGGCACACCAAACACCAGCAGCGGGATGTATTCGCGCGAGTGATCGGTACTGGGGGTGGTGGGGTCCACACCGTGGTCGGCTACCACCACGGCGATATCCGTTTGACCCATGGCAGCGCGGATCTGCGGAATGCGTCGATCAAACTCTTCCAGTTTGGCGGCGTAACCCTGCACATCGTTGCGGTGCCCGTAGATCATGTCGAACTCGATCAAGTTGGAGAAGATCAGGCCCTCAAAATCCTCTTTCAGGAAATCGATACCGGCCTGGATACTGGCCTCGTTATCGACCGTATGAAAGGTCTTGCTGATGCCGCGGTTGCCAAACAGATCGTCAATTTTGCCGGTGGCATACACCTGCTTGCCGGCCTTAATCAGGCGGTCCATCATGGTCTCACCCACCGGGGCCAGCGGATAATCATGACGACGCTCGGTGCGTTTGAAGCTGGCGGCATCCTTGCCCACAAACGGCCGGGCGATGACGCGTCCCACGGCGTGTTTACCATTCAGCATATCGCGGGCAATCTGGCAGTAGCGGTACAGTTCAGGGATGGGCACAATTTCCTCGTTGGCAGCGATCTGGAACACGCTGTCAGCCGAGGTGTAGACAATCAGGTCGCCGGTGCGCAGGTGTTCTTCGCCCAGCTCTTTGAGGATCTCAGTGCCGGAGGCTGGTTTGTTGCCCAGCACGCCGCGTCCGGTTAAACGTTTGAATTCGTCGATCACTTCCGGCGGGAAGCCGTTGGGGTAGGTGGGCAGCGGTTCCTGCAGCACCACACCCATCAACTCCCAGTGCCCGTTGATGGAGTCTTTGCCCGCCGAGGCTTCCTGCATGCGGCCGTAGGCCCCTTGCGTTTGCTGGCGTGGCTGCACACCCTGGATATCGGTCAGGTTGCCGATGCCGAGTTCACCCATATTGGGCAGCTTAAGCCCGCCCATCGCCCGGGCTGTATTGCCCAGCGAATTGGAGCCCTCGTCGCCGTAATCCGCGGCATCCGGGGCCTCACCGGCGCCCACGCCGTCCAGCACGATGACAAAAACACGTTTAATATCCACCATACCCCTCCCCTAGTCTGTTCACTTGATGACCCAATTATACCCGTGCCTGAGGAGATTATCAGCCTGTCCATTTGGAGCCGGCTGTGTCATCTTTGCGTCCGGTTGACGCCGTCCGTGGCGAAATGATAGGTGAAGGGGGCGTTCTCGTGGGTGACATTTCACCCATTCGTGTCATCTCGTAGTGAAGACGAAGTCTTCACGCAGAGATCCGCCCGAGAGTGAATCCTAACGGTTCCAGATATGGAAACATTAATGACCGGTCCCCAAGGTGGTCTTTCGCCAGCGGATTTCTCCGCGCCAGAATAACCCCCCTGGCGCTGCGAAATGACACTTGAGGAAAGGTATTCTCACGTATGAAATGTTACTCACTTGTGTCATCTCGCAGTGAAGACGAAGTCTTCACGCAGAGATCCGCCCGAGAGAACCCGGTAAAGGTTCCAGATATGGAAAACATATTAATCAGCCCCCGGGCGGATTTCTCCGCGCAAAAAAAAACCTGGCGCTGCGAAATGACATTGAAAGTGGTTACTTGCGGCTGAAACACCGCATTATCGTGTCATCTCGTAGTGAAGACGAAGTCTTCACGCAGAGATCCGCCCGAGGTCATGCAGTAGCGGTTTCAGATATGGAAATGTCATTGGTCAATCTTTGGGAGGGTATTAGAACCATCCTTCACTGAGATCCTCAAAGTGTGGATTTATGTGACGGATTAATTCAAGTTTTCGGTCTCGATTCCACTTTTTGATTTCTTTTTCTCTGGTGAGTGCAGCCGAAACATCATCGGTTTCTTCCATATAAACAAGACGGTCTATTCGGTATGTTTTTGTAAAACCGTCTATCTTGTGTTCTTTATGTTCGGCGACCCGACGCATCAGGTTATTCGTTACTCCCACATACAAAGTACCGCTGCTGTTGGTCAGGATATAAACCCAGTAGGTATTTTTGGTCATATATTGAGGGAATGCGAGTAAGTATAGATTGTATGATTGTAGACCAGAAAGGGTGATTGCGTGACACCTGTCTGAGGCGAAGACATGCAGGGATCCGCACAAAAGCACAGAATGGTGGTTCCATATAAGGAAAACCTGCGAAGATTAACCCCCGGGCGGATTTCTCTGCGGACGGCTGACGCCGTCCGAGACGAAATGACAGGCGGGGAGGGTATTTTCGTCTTGGTACGCATTACTTCATGTGTCATCTCGTAGTGAAGACGAAGTCTTCACGCAGAGATCCGCCCGAGGGCATGCGGTAAAGGTTCCAGATATGGAAAACATATTGACCATTCCCTGGGCGGATTTCTCCGCGCCAAAAAAGCCTGGCGCTGCGAAATGACAGGCTGGGGGAGTGTTTATCCGCATGAAAGCATAGCAGGTCCCGCGCACAACGCCTATTTTGTCATTTCTCCGCGCCAGAAAAATCCCTGGCGCTGCGAAATGACGGCTGAGGGATGATCTTGCAACGAGAATGAACCTGGCTGTTCATAAAAAAACAGGTTCTCACATGTGTGAGAACCTGTTGCACATCACAGCATCCGGCTACGCCGCCGGTTCGGCGTCTTTCTGTACCTGCTTTGCCCACGTATCGCGCAGACCCACGGTGCGGTTGAACACCAGCTTACCCGGCTGCGAGTCCTTTGAATCAGCCACAAAGTAGCCCTTGCGCATGAACTGGTAATTCATGCCGGGTTGGGCATCCGCGAGGCTGGGCTCCAGCTTGCAGTTTTTCAACACGGTCAGCGACTGCGGATTGAGATTGACGATGAAATCCTGGCCTTCTTCCACATCATAGGGATTGGACTTGGTGAACAGGGTGTCGTACAGGCGCAACTCGGCGTCCACCGCATGTTGGGCCGATACCCAGTGGATGGTCCCCTTGACGCGCCGGCCGTCAGGTGACATTCCGCCGCGTGATTCAGGATCATATGTGCAGTGAATTTCCGTGACCTCGCCGTTCTCATCTTTGACCACATCGGTGCAGGTAATGTAATAGGCGTTCAGCAAGCGTACTTCTGCGCCGGGGGCCAGACGGAAATATTTCCGCGGAGGGTTCTCCATAAAGTCATCTTTTTCAATGAAGATGACCTTGCTGAAGGGCAGTACGCGGGTTTCAGTGTTTCCTTCCTGCTGTGGATAGCGCGGGACCACAAATTCCTCGGTCTGGTCTTCGGGATAGTTGTCAATCACCACCCGCACGGGATCCAGCACAGCCAAGGCGCGTTGTGCGCGTTCTTCCAGATCCTGGCGCAGCACATATTCCAGCAGGGCCAGATCGATCACACTGTTGGCTTTGGCCACGCCCACCGCGTCACAGAATTTTTTGATGGCCTGGGGGGTGTAACCGCGGCGACGGAAGCCCGACAGGGTGGGCATGCGCGGATCATCCCAGCTATCCACATGGCCTTCATTGACGAGGCGAAGCAGGCGGCGCTTGCTCATCAAGGTGTAGGTCAGGTTCAGGCGGGCGAACTCGATCTGGCGCGGGTGATTGGTAAGACCGGCCATCTCGATGTATTGATCATACAGGGGGCGGTGGTCCTCAAACTCCAGCGTGCAGATGGAATGGGTGACGCCTTCCAGCGCATCGCACTGGCCGTGCGCCCAGTCATACAGCGGGTAGATGCACCATTTGTTTCCCGTACGCGGATGGTCGGCGTGCACAATGCGATACATGATGGGGTCGCGCAGGTTCATATTGGGCGAGGTCATGTCGATTTTTGCGCGCAGGACGCAATACCCATCCGGGAACTCACCGTTGCGCATGCGCTCGAACAGATCCAGGTTCTCTTCCACGGGACGGGTGCGGTAGGGGCTGTCTTTGCCCGGCTCGGTCAGCGATCCACGATACTGGCGGATTTCTTCGACGCTCAGATCGTCCACATAGGCGTTGCCGTCTTTGATGAGTTTGACAGCCAGTTCGTACAGTTGATCGAAGTACCCGGAGGCGTGCAGGATATTGGACTCGTTCAGTTCATACCCCAGCCAGCGAATATCGGCTTCAATGGCATCGATATAAGCCTGGTCTTCGGTGACCGGGTTGGTATCATCATAGCGGAGGTTATAGGTGCCGCCATATTCAAGCGCCAGACCAAAATCAAGATGGATGGCCTTGGCATGTCCAATGTGTAAATAGCCGTTCGGCTCAGGTGGAAAACGGGTTTGCATTCGTCCGCCAAAACGGCCGGTTCGGAAGTCGTCCTCGATAATATCGCGGATAAAGTTGCTGGCAGGGGTATCGGTCATACAAAGCTCCAAAAATTGATTGGGTCTATTTTAACCGAGAATGAGAAAGCGGGGGACGACTGGTTTGGATAAGAATACGCAGAAACCGATGAATGCCGTTGACACCAGTCAGAATTGATCGGCTCACAGGGTGATACGACCCCCTTCCAGGGAGGAATGATAGAAACTTTTAGACTTAAGGAGTCACGTCTCGGTAAAGCAGAACCCGTGTTCAGGTGATTTCAGGAACCGATAAACTCGTTTACCTCATTAAGGGTGGGAAAGGATGTTTGCGTACCCGGTTTGGTCACCGAAAGTGCTGCCACCTGATTGGCAAAACGGATGGCATCGGGCATAACAGTGTCTTTGCCCTGCACCAGCGCATAGGCCAGGCTGCCGATAAAGGCGTCGCCGGAGCCGGTGGTATCCACTGCGTTCACTTTGGGTGGGCTGAAATGCTGCTCTTCACGGCCGTCCCACAGCAATGCACCGGATGCGCCCAACGTGACAATCACCGTTTGCGCACCCATTTCCTTCAGCCGGCGGGCGGCGTCCGAAGCGCCGTTCAGCCCGCTCACCGACAGATCGGTCAGCAGCTCGGCCTCGGTTTCATTGGGTACCACAATATCGGCCAGTTCAATCATCCGCGCGGGCACACTGCGGGCGGGAGCCGGGTTGAAGATGATGCGCACACCGGCGGCATGAGCAATTTCAAACGCCCGCAAAATGGCTTCATCCGGGATCTCAAGCTGGCAGATCAACACTTTGGCCTGCCGGATCAGATCGGAGGCCTGCTCAACTTCAGCGGCGGAGAGAGTCATGTTGGCGCCGGGAACGATGATCACCAGGTTGCAACCCTCTTCATCAACGGTGATGGGAGCCACGCCCGATGCCAGAGCCGGGTCTTCAAACACGCGAGCGTAAACCCTGTTATCCTCAAAATTCTTCCGTACCATGCCGCCAAAAGAATCTCTCCCTACCTTGCAAACCATGGCCACGCTGGCTCCCAGACGGGCAGCCGTAACTGCCTGGTTGGCACCCTTTCCGCCAAAGCCCATGCTGAACGAGGTGCCGGCCAGGGTCTCTCCCATTTTGGGCAGACGTGAAATGCGGGTGATCATATCAATCATATTGCTTCCAACCACAACAATGTCAAAAGTATCATTTTGAACAGGCATGCGTAACTCCCGGGAATGGTTCGGAATGAGAGGAAAAAGTGTTATTTTCATCCCAATTTTACCGTAATTTACGTTCTGATTGTCTAACAATTGACCATCTTCCTATACCAGCGAGGGAACATCTGCTATAATTGATGCGATTCAGTTTTCAGGCAATTTGATAATAGTGAGTTGTTTTTGAGCATCTTCGTTCACGTATTATCGATTTGATCAGCCCTTGTCAGTACCTGAATCATCCGAAAGGAATCTGTACCAAAACGAACCAGTCTTTCCCTCCAACCGTTACCAAATCGATCATATAGATATATTGTCTAAGGAGCAAGAAAATGAAAAGGCGTTTGTTGTATGTATTGTGTATCATTGCCATACTCGCAACTTCTTTGACTGCCTGCAAACCCGCAGCCGCCACAGAAGAAGCCGCCGACAAGGCCAGTGTGGTACTGATCACGCCCAACCCCCTGGGCGATCGTTCCTTCATTGACGCTGCTGCCCGCGGCCGCGAAGAATTCATGAAAGCCTACCCGGATGTGACCTTTGATCTCATTGAGACCAACGGCGTGGCCGAACATGAAGCAGCCCTGCGCAACGCCATTGCCAAAGGCTATGACATGATCATCGGCCTGGCGATCGACTCCGAGCTGATGTTCAGCCTGTGCGAAGAGTTCCCGGATCAGAACTTTGGTTCAGCCTCTGAAATTTTTGCTGAGGAACTGCCCGCCAACATGGCCGGCTATGTGATCAACGTGCATGAATCTAGCTTCCTTGTGGGCGTCATCGTAGGTTCCCTGACCGAGACCAAGACCGTCGGCGCAGTGCTGGGCGGCGATTCACCGGGCATCAACCAGTTCTTCTACGGGTACAAACAGGGCGTTCTGGCAGTCTGCCCCGATTGCACCGTTCTGTCGAGCTACCTTGGTTTCGATTTCTCCAACCCCACTTTGGGTCTGGAATCGGCATTGGCCCAGTATGATCAGGGCGCCGATATCATTTACCAGGTTGCCGGTCGCTCCGGTGAGGGCGTTCTGCAGGCAGCCAATGACCGCGGTCTGTATGCCATCGGCGTTGACTCCAACCAGGATGACACCTATCCCGGCCATGTGGTCGTCTCCTCGATCAAAGCCACCAACACCACCACCTACAAACTGGCCGAAATGGCAGTGACAGGTTTCCAGCAGGGCTTCCACTCCCTCGGTCTGTCTGATGGCGGCGCCGGCCTGTCCTGGGACATCAACAACTCCACCACCTTCGCCGACAATGGCCCCGCAGAAATGACCGCCAAGCTGCCCGATATCAAGAAACTGGTCGAAGAATACCGCACCAAGATCCTGAACGGCGAGCTGAAAGTCTGCGATGCCCTGAATGAAGATCCCGCTCTTTGCGATTCGTTGAAATAGCTTTAACCATAACCACTGTAACAAATCAATAAGTATGAAACCGGCCTGGGTTGGGTGAAAATCTCACCAGGCCGGTTTTGAGGATAGACCATGACGATTGCTCTTGAAATGAAGGGAATCAACAAATACTTCTCGTCAACGGAAGTAATGGCCAACAACAATGTTGACTTTTCCGTGGAAGAAGGCGAGATCCACGCGCTGGTGGGTGAAAACGGAGCCGGAAAAACGACCCTGATGAACATCCTCTATGGTCTGCAGAAGATGGACAGCGGCGAAATTTTTCTTCACGGCGAAAAAGTGAGCATTGGCCATCCGGATGAGGCCATTCACCTGGGAATTGGTATGGTGCATCAGCATTTTAAACTGGTGCCGTCTTTCACCATCGCCCAAAATGTGATGCTGGGTATTGAGCCCAACAAAGCCGGTTTTCTGAACCAGCGCAGTGAAAACGATGCGGTACGAAAACTGGGCGAATCGTTTGGCCTACCGGTTGATCCCAAAGCCAAGATCCGCGATTTGCCGGTGGGGATGCAGCAGCGGGTGGAGATCCTCAAAACCCTGCAGCGGCACGCCAGATTGTTGATTTTGGATGAGCCGACAGCAGTGTTGACCCCCCAGGAAGTAAAAGAATTTTTGCAGGTTGTTCGTCGCATTGCCTCAAATGGATGTACGGTACTGTTCATCACCCATAAACTGGTTGAGGTGATGGATGTAGCCGACCGCGTGAGCGTGATGCGCGGCGGAAAAATGATTGGAACCCGGAATGTAAAGAAAACCAGCATCCCTGAAATGGCCCGCATGATGGTTGGCCGCGAGGTGCTGTTCCGGATACAGAAAAAGGATGTCCAACCCGGTAAGGTTGTTTTTGAAGCCAAAGATCTGTCGGTGACCAGCGAAGCCGGTGTACCGGCCGTGGTAAAAGCCTGCTTTAACGTGCGTGAAGGCGAAGTCTACGGGGTTGCCGGTGTGAGCGGTAACGGGCAAACTGAAATGGTAGAAGCCATCACAGGCATGCGGCCTGTGGACTACGGCTCCATCCATTTGCTGGGAAATGATATCACGGCTACCGGCGTGAAGGAAAGGCGTGAAGTGGGGATGGCTCACATCCCTGAAGACCGTATCAAAGTGGGTTTGAATATGGCCACCACGCTGGATGAAAACATCATCGTTAACAATTATCGTAAATCCGAGTTTCAGAAATTTGGATTTATGTTGAAAGACGCCATCCAGACTTTTGCAGCGAATATCATCAAGCTGTTCAATATTTATGGAACGGTTCCCGGGGGCGGCGTATCCAATTTGTCAGGTGGCAACATGCAGAAAGTGGTCATCGGACGCGAGCTTTCAGGCCACCCCAGGTTCATCATTGCCAATCAGCCCACGCGCGGATTGGATGTGGGCAGTATTGAATTTGTGCATCAAACGCTGCTTAAAGCCCGTGAAGAAGGCGCCGCCGTGCTGCTGGTATCGGTGGAACTGGAAGAGATTATGTCGCTCAGCGACCGGATCGGGGTGCTGTACCGCGGCGAAATTGTTGGCGAACTGGATGCCAGAACCACAACCGAAGAAGAAATCGGCATACTGATGGCTGGCGGTTCACTGGAAGCAACCAATGCGGTCAAACCGGATTGCACACCAGAAGAGACGGCTCAGGCTTAATGCCGGAGAGACACAGAAATTGAGGTTTTGATGCAAAAAGAACGTCGAAATCAACTGGTAAATTCACTGCTTGTTCCCGTCCTGGCCGTCATCACCGGGTTAATCTTTGCTGCCCTGCTGATTCTGTTTACCGATGTCCCTCCGCTTAAAGCGCTTGGAGAACTGGCATCGGCGGCTTTTGGATGCCGGTCCATCACAAGCTGTAACTTTCTCACCACACTGGAACGGGCTACCCCGCTGATCCTGACCGGTTTGGGAGCGGTGGTGGCATTTCGCTCCGGCATGTTCAGCATCGGACAGGAAGGCCAACTGCTGATGGGCGCAGTGACGGCTGCCTATCTGGGCTATGCCGTTCACCTGCCCGCGGTGATCCATCCCATTTTTATCATCCTCTGCTCCATGGCAGCCGGTGGATTGTACGGTTGGGTGCCCGGGGTACTGAAGGTGAAACTGGGCGTCAATGAGGTGATCACCACCATTGTGATGAACACCATCGCCACGCTGGTGATGGAATACCTGGTGAACTTCCCCATGCGAGGCGACATCAGCTCAACGGCCCACTCACCCGTAATTGACCTGACCGCCCAACTGCCAGCCTTTTTACCCGGCTCCAAATGGGGTATCGGGTTTGTGATCGCGCTGGTCATGGCGGTAGCAATTTACTTCTTCCTGTGGCGGTCTTCATCCGGATATGAACAGCGTATGGCCGGCACGGCTCCGCTGTTTGCCAAATTCGGCGGGATGAAGAATGACAAAATCGCCATCCGCGGCATGATCATCAGCGGCGCCATCTGCGGTCTGGCGGGCGCCATTGAAATTCTGGGCGTCAACCGGCGTATCATGACCGGCTACTCAACCGGCCTGGGTTTCGACGGTCTGAGCGTGGCCATTTTGGGACAAACACACCCGCTGGGCGTGGTAATTGTGTCCATCATCTTTGCCGGTCTGCGGCTGGGCGCTCAACTGGGGCTGCAACTCTCCTTCGGCATCCCGCGCGAACTGGGCGGAAGCGTGATCGCTATCATGATCCTGTCTGTGGCTGCCGGTAGGCTGTATCTGGGTTTGATCAATTTGGTTCGGAAATGGAGGGATGGACGACAAAAGCCTGGCGACATTGCTCCGACCAATCCGGATGGAGGTAAGGCCTGATGGAAGAATTCTTCAGCATTTTCAATAATTCACTGGTACAAAGCGGCATCCGTCTGGCAACACCCATCATCTTGGCTGCTCTGGCAGGCGCCATCTGCAACCGTGCCGGCGTACTCAACTTCGCTCTGGAAGGTATGATGCTGCTGGGCGCCTTTTTGGGCATTGTCACCACCTACTTTTTGGGCAACACGTATGCGGGAGTTATGATCGCCATCATGTCAGGGTCATTACTGGGAGCCTTTTTTGCCTTCCTGTACCTGAAATATGATGTTGATCTGATCATTCTCGCTATCGCCATCAACATGTTGGTAACCGAGTTGACCGTCTACTTCCTGCGCATCATCTTCGGCCAGGTGGGTACCTGGACGGATCCCAGCATTATCAAACTGCCTGACATTCACATCCCCATCATCCAGGATATTCCCGGTCTGGGATCGGTGCTGAGCGGCTATAACATTATCATCTACTTCACCTGGTTTGCGGTGATCGCGGCGTACATCATGCTGTTCCACACCAAATTCGGACGTCACATCCGTGCGGTGGGTGAAAATCAGCAGGCTGCTGAAACAGTGGGTATCAACTCACGGCGTGTGAAACTGTTCGCCCTGGTGATCAGCGGCGCGCTCGCTGCCTTGGGCGGCGCCTTCCTTTCGGTAGGGCATCTGACCATGTTCACCCGCGAGATGAGCAACGGGCGCGGCTGGATCGGCATCACCGCGGCGCTGTTTGGGCTGAACCATCCTATCGGGGTGCTGTTCACCGGCCTGTTCTTCGGTTTTGCCGACGCGCTGGCGGTACGGCTGCAAAACGTGACCGATTTGCCCCCCAACCTGATTCAACTGCTGCCGCATGTGACAACGCTGCTGGTACTGGTGATCATGGCGCTGCGCTCCAAGGTGGCGCGGGCACTGATCAGGCGTCGTTCGGTGGCGCGCATCCGTGAAGGCGTGGTGGGCCGGGCGCCAGAAGGCGCATCGGCGGTTGAGGGCGGAGATTCATCCTCTTCCGGCGGTTTGCTGCCTCCCGCGGCTGAATAACGTACTTTTCACCCCCTGTTGCAGTCCTTATAACAGCAGGGGGTGATTTTTGTAGATAAGACACCCTGCGTGATCAGAGGGGAACCGTCACGCAGGGTATCAATCTCGGATGGAAAATCAAAAGGAGTAACAAATGGAACACCATGTAAAGTGTGAACCCAAAGATGTTTCGCGTTACGTTTTGTGTCCCGGCGATCAGGCCCGGGCAAAAAAGATCGCCGATCACTTTGAAAATGCGTACCTGGCTGCTGACAACCGCGGTATTGTGGTGTACTCGGGCACCTATAAAGGTGTGTTTATGACCTCCTGCGGAACCGGCATGGGCGGACCTGTGGTCGCCATCGCGGTGGAAGAACTGGCTCATCTGGGCGCGGATACATTCATTCGCGTTGGATCTTGCGGCGTCTTCCAGGAAGGTCAGACCTCCGGTGATGTGATCATCGCCAGCGGCACGTTCCGGGCCGGCGGCACCTCGCAGGCTTATTTACCGCTCAACTTCCCTGCCGTACCCACGTACCAGGTTTTGCGCGCTCTCACCGACGCCGCCGATGGCTTAAGTCTGCCTTACACGGTGGGTGTGGGAACTGCCGGTGACGCCTTTTACGCCCCGCGCGAGCCGGGCTCCCGTGACTTTCTGAAGAAGGCGGGTGTGGTTTCTACTGAAATGGAAAGCGATACGCTGTTTATTGTAGGCCAGTACCGCGGATGGCGGACGGGCGCAATTTATACCTCGGACGGCACGCCCACCGAGATGAAACCCGATTGGGGTTGGGATGCATTCTACCGCGGTGAGGAAAACGCCATTGTGATCGCACTGGAGGCGCTGTACAGCCTGTCAAAAAAGGATGCGGCATAGTTCATCAAGAAAAATTGATCCCTTCCTGAAAACAGGAAGGGATTTTTTATTTACGGCAGCGGCGTCGGCGGCTGGGCATTCATTCTGGCCGGCGGAGCGGTTTCAGTGCTGCGTTTTTTTCGACGAACGATGAGGAAATAAAACGCCAGGTAGCCAATCAACAAGCCAAGCATGCTGGCCCCCAAATCGAGCGGGTTGGCATCCCGGCCGGGTAATGGTATTTGGGAAAGCTCATCCAGTGTAAACAGAGAGGCCATGATAAGGGTACCCCAATACAGATCGATGGAGAAAATCCGGATTTTGCGCGGATATAGGATGATGTTGGCCAGAAAAGTGAAGGAAGCTCCAAAGAAGATATGGGTGATCTTGTCATTGACGTTATTGGAATATACCCAGCGTTTCAACTCACGTGGCACGCCTACCATCACCATGCACATCATTAAGAAAACCAGCATAAAAAGAATAACTGCAACCCGTCGCTGTTTTTTGATCATTTCATTGTTCGTTCCCAAAATATCCCCCTGTGTGTGGTAATCAAGACAAAGTATATCGTCTCTTTATGAGAGAAAGGTGAAGACAGGATTAAATCACCGGGTTTCCCCACAACACGAGCCTGACTGGAGCAGGTAAGTGTTTTGTTTTATCGGTCTGTTTATCGTACGCCTATATCTCGAAGCTCCAGCGTGTGGCGCCGTGCGGCTCGGCAGTGGCGTTGCCGATAGCAGTATGGAAGATGAAACAGTACAGGAACCACGGCGGGGGTCCCGCGCTGGGGGCGCTGTACGGCCCGGTGAAGGCGTCGCCCTGCACCTGCACCGGCCAGCCTCCCTCACGGCAACGCGCAGCCAGCCGCTCCAAAGTTGGCTCGTCGGTTACCCTGACCGCCCGGCCCTCAAATACCATGTCGATGGTCTCCAGGCTGGCGGA
>CAZHMZ010000062.1:0-18656 GCA_964532655.1 uncultured Anaerolineaceae bacterium | reverse complement strand
CGCACGCGCGGTGAGCTCCGCCGGTAAAACAGCAGCGCGATCAGCGCGCCGAAGATAAACCCGCCGATGTGCGCCCACCAGGCCACACCTCCATCCTGATAGGTATTGGAGACGATCTGAGCCGCCCCATTGAACAATTGCGAAATGAACCAGAAGATCAGGTAAATGGGCGCGGGAATGTGAATCACCTGGATGAAGAAGAAGATCGGAATGATGGTCAGGATCCGGGCGCGCGGATAAAGGACCAGATAGGCCCCCAGAATAGCGGCGATGGCTCCGCTGGCGCCCACCGTGGGGACTGCCGAACCGAGATTGGTGAGGATATGCAGCAACCCGGCCGCGAACCCGCCGACCACGTAGAAGAACAGGTATGCGAGATGCCCCATGCGATCTTCAATATTGTCGCCAAAGATAAACAGGGCCAGCATGTTGGAGATGAGATGCAGCCATCCGCCGTGTAAAAAGGTGGACGTGAAGATAGTCAGCCAACTGCTGGCGGGATCCGCGGCAATGCGGGCCGGTACCAACCCATACGACATGATGAACTGCTCCAACCGGCCCTGGCCCAGTGAAATCTCAAACAGAAACACCAGTACATTGGCCGCGATCAGCAGCCAGTTGACGATTGGAAAACGCCTGGACGGGATGTTGTCACGCAGCGGTATCATGGTTGTTCACTTTCATATTTGTATTGTATCCCGCAATGCCGGCTGAGAGCATCAACAGCCGCTGTGATGGCTATGACGGTTGTTTTTCCTCAATGGGAAGGCGGCCCTTCAACTCTGAAACACTGCCAATGGGATTTTGCTGTGTGGATTGGATCACCTCGCGGGCAGCTTTCACCTGCCCCCACACATCCCACAGCAGCACCCCCACCACCTTGCCCTGCTCCAGGTAATACACCACGCCCTTTCGGTACGGCTCCTGCCAATCTTCATAGGTCTCCAGGCGCGAATCCAGCACCCCAACCGCTTCATATCCCAGGTCAAACAGATCGGAATAGAAGTATGGCAGATAGGCATCATATGGCGCGTGTTCACCAGCCATATTCTTCCCGGCTGCCGCGCCCATTTTGACCGCGTTATCCTCGTGCTCGTAATGCTGCAGCCGGTTCAGCACCGTGTTGAAGATGGATGCCGAATCGCCGGCCGCGTAGATATCCGGGTGAGAGGTCTGCAAAAATCGGTCGACCAGAATGCCTTTTCCCAGCTTCAAGCCGGCCTGTTCTGCCAGTTCTACATTGGGGCTGATGCCGATCCCACCCACCACACCGTCGGCCAGGATGGTATGGGTGGGGGTGGTCACCTTCCAGCGCTCCCCCTCGCGTTGCAGTTCTTTGACGGTTTCCTCGGGGTAGATCGTCACCCCTTTTTGTCGGTAGAAATCAGTCACAAATTGCGATAAACCGGCCGGGAAGACCAGCGCGCTGATCCCTTTTTCCATAAATGCCATGGTCACATCTTTGCCGTTCATGCGCAAACCGGCCGCGATCTCCGAGCCGATGAAACTGCCGCCCAGCACCGCGAAGCTCTGCATTTGTTCAGCCTCTCGCTGAAGGGTCAAAAAATCATCCAGATAACGATAATATAAGATGGCTTCCTTCCCAAAAGGCAGCTTCTTCAATGTGCCGCCGGTGGCCAGCAGCAGTTTTTCATACCCATAGCGGTTTCCTTGCTCATCGGTGACCACTTTTGCATCCGGGTCCAGCCCGGTGACGCGTGTGTTAAGGATCAGATTCACCCCCTTATCGGCTGTTTTCAGCCACACACTGTCCAGCGGATCGCCTTTCCACAACTTTTTGGAGAGCGGCGGACGCTTGTAGGGCGGATGGGGCTCGGATCCAATGATAGTCACTTCGGCATCGGGCCGGAGTTTACGGATGGCTTTGGCCGCGGCATCAGCGGTCATCCCTCCGCCGATGATGAGATATGGATGAATTTTCATGCTTTCCTCCCTGTTTGCATACCGTTATTCGATTATTATTGCAGTTTATTCATACACTATACAGACTGCCTGAACGCTGGTCTTCTTACTCACACTCACCGCTCACTTCCATCCATTGCTGTTTCAGCACCTGTGCGTCTTTTTCCATTTCCGGGCTCTCGCACAGGATGCGCCCCTTGCAGCCGGCACGGTGCAGGGCCTGCAGCACAGCGCGGGTATCCAGACCGGATTCATTCACCGGCAGGTGCGATTTTTCACCTTTGGGACCGTACTGAATGCCGGAAAGGTGGATATGCATGCGCTCCAGGGCTTCAGCGCCGAGCGCTTTTTCATACTGCTCCAGCATGCGCATCCACACATCCACGGTGTTGTTGCTGCCGTCGCCGGTACGCGCGTACAGGTGGGCAAAATCGATGCACGGCTCCACGCCAGCCACCTGGCTGCTCATCGCCAGCGTATCTTCCAGCGATCCCAGCATGGCCTGCTTGCCCATGGTTTCGGGGCGCAGGGTGACCGGGTTGCCGTCCACGCGCAGTTCGCTCACACAGCCGGCCAACCGTTCGATGGCCAGCGGCAGCACCACATCCGGCAGGTTGCCAAAGTAGGAGCCCGGGTGAAAAATAATATCGGTGGCGCCAGCGAGGTGCCCGTAGTAAGCCGCGTCCATCAGGCGTTTACGCGATTTCGGCCATTCTTCATCCCCGGCGTTCAGGTTGATGAAATACGGCGCGTGCACGCTGATGCCAATATCATGCATACTGCCAGCCTGGCAGATCAGGTTGCAGGCGGTTTCGGTCACCCTGACGGCCTGCACCCATCCCAGCTCCAGCGCATTCAACCCGATGGATCTGCTGTATTCGATGGCCCCCACGCTGCCGCCCGGCTTTTTAGGCGTCTCTTTGGGTGAACCCACTGTGCCAAAGCGGAAGGACAACGGCGATTGATAAGTAGATGTCATGATAGAACCTCCTCGATGAATTTCTGCATTTTGTCATAATGTGATCCCTTCCAGTAGATGCGCCCGCAGTTTGGACAGTGCTGAAAGGTATCGTAGTATTTCTCGGTGTTCGGCGGCAATCTGTTTGCGATCTGCTGCTTATCCACCTCTTCCAGCAGGTAATTGCACGCCAGGCAGCGGGTGAACGGCTGGGTGAGGGCCGCCAGTTGCAGGCGTTGCACCACCTCGGTCACCTGCTGGCGGGGGCGGGTAGCATGGATATACAGCCCGTGTGTCACCAGATTGCGTTTGAGCAGTCCGCGGTCACGGGTGAGCACAATGCGTTTCTCCCGGGCGGCGATCTCGGCAATTTCCTGATCGGCGTAATCCTGCCGGTAGAGCGTATCAAACCCCAGCATGCGCAGGTACCCGGCCAGCTTCCCCAGATGCGTGTCAGCGATGAAACAGATTCTCCGCAGAGGCGATGGGTGCAGGTGGGCCAGGGGAGCGATATCAAAGCTCAGGAAAGCCGGGTAGACACTGATCCGCTGCCCGACCCGCGGCCGATAGGTAAAATCAACCGGCATGTCGTCCGCCAGGATGAGATCTACCTCAGTATGCGGAATGCCAAAGCTTTCAATGATGTGCTTGACGGTGTGATAAGCCGGTACGCTGGCGGTAAAGGCGCGTTGACGCAGGGAATACGGCAGAAAATCGTTCAATTCTGCGTAAAACCGTAGCGTGATCTGCACGAAGCGCTGCCGTTCAGTCACCCGGCACAACCCCTCTTTCCCGTTTCTTCTGATTATATCGAAATCGGAGCCGGAATTGTTATACAGGTCGGGAACGGGTGAGACAGCCGGATTTTAAATATTCTCCATTCCGCGAGCCGCATTATAATCAGGTCTGAACAATCAATTTCCTTCTGGAGAGACATCTATGAATATCGGCGACAGCTTGTTCGACCTGGAGACCCCGGCCCTGTGGGTGGATCTGGATACGATGGAAAGTAATATCAGGTTGATGGCCAAAACCATGCGCGATGCGGGTGTGAACTGGCGTCCGCATACCAAGGGAATCAAAATACCGGCGATTGCCCATATGCTTTTGGACGCCGGCGCGATGGGTGTGACCTGCGCAAAAATCACCGAGGCCGAGTTTATGGCGGCAGCCGGTGTGAAAGATATTTTGATCGGCAACCAGGTGGTGGGTCGCTCGAAGATCGCCCGCCTGATCGCGCTGCAAAAAAGCGCGGATGTGATGTGCGCGGTGGATGACCTGGGCAATGCAGCCGAGATCTCAGCCGCGGCGGTGGAAGCCAGCGTGAAGGTGCGCGTGCTGATCGAGGTCAACATCGGCATGGACCGGGCCGGGATCGCTCCATTTGAACCGGCCCTTGAACTGGCCCGAAAGCTGCTGGAACTGCCCGGTCTGCGTTTTATGGGATTTATGGGCTGGGAAGGCCATATTGTGGGCATGACCGACCCGGCGGAGAAGGATCAGGCTGGTCGCGAGGCCATGCGCAAGTTGGTGGGCACCGTGGAGATGGCACGTCAGGCCGGCATCCCGGTGGAAATTGTGAGCTGCGGCGGTACCGGCAGCTACAAGATCTCGGCGTATACCCTGGGCGTTACCGAGATCGAGGCCGGCGGGGCTTGCTTCGGTGATCGCACCTACAAAGCCTGGGGCGCTGATACCACGCCATCGCTGTTTGTGCTGACCACCGTCACCAGCAGCAATACCCCGGGGCGCGCCATTGTGGACGGCGGCCGCAAGACCTTTGACGCCCGTATCAACCCCATCCCAGTGGGTCTGGATGGTGTGGTGTACGATCATGCCTCCTCGGAACACGGCACGTTGGTGATCACCAACCCGGATGTGCATTTGAAGGTGGGCGATAAGATCAACATGCTGGTGGGTTACGGCGACTGGACCGTGTATCTGCACGACCGGCTGATCGGGGTTCGCGGCGGCAAGGTGGAGCAGATCTGGGAGATCCCGCACCGCGTATCATAACGGTTTGAGATGATGAAACAACCCTTCAGCAGACGGTTTGCACGCAAGGCGCTGCGATGCCTCAGCAGACTGCTGCTGAAGGGTTTTACGCGCACCCGCACGGCCGGGTTGGAGCACTTCCCCGCCGCCGGGCCGGTGATCATCGCCGGTAACCACGCCGGGTTGATGGAACTGGTGCTTCTGGTGGCGTTGTTGCCGTTGGAGGCCGAGTTTATTGGCAGCGGCGATATCCCGCTGGACCCGCGCTTTGCCTGGCTGGCAGAGCTATGGGGGTACATCCCGGTGAAACGCGGTGTACTGGACCGCGATGCCATCCGCGCTGCAAGCGGGGTGCTGAAAAACGGCGGCGCGTTGGTGATCTTCCCCGAGGGCGGCATCTGGAACCCGGGCGCCATGCAGCCGCACGCCGGTGTGGCCCTGTTGAGCAAACTGGCCCATACCCCGGTACTGCCGGTTGGGATGAGCGGCACCCAGGGAGCGCTTGCGGACGTGCTGCGCCTGAAACGACCGTCCATGCTGCTGTCGGTGGGCGAGTTGATCCCGCCGGTGCCGGAAACGCCCCCTGACGAGTCGCAGAAGAAACATCTGGAGCAGTACGCTACTTTAGTGATGGAGAGCATCCGGGAGTTGATCCCCGCAGCAGAGGAACCCGAAGCACCGCAAAACGAGCGTTATACCTTTGAATTGGAGCAGGTGAGCGGCGGAGTTAAGCAGCCGCAAGATGTACCGGAAAGGTTCCGTCAAGCGCTGGGCAAATTTCTGCTGCATCCGATCATTCTGGATATCTTCCGCAGGAATCTCAAGCTGCCGGTGGAGGTGCTGATGCGCCTGGATGAAAAACCGCCCGCGGACGAGATTGCGCAGGCGCTGGACGTGGTGCTGCGGTATTTGCAGGTCAACCCGGGTCTGCTGACCTACCGGTTTGGGATGGACGAGGGGTTGACCATGCGGGAGGGGCTGGAGTGGCTCAAGACGCGCCTAGACGAGATCTCCGCGCAGGGCGGCGGGGTGGTATTACGCCCAATGCAGGTGAGAGAGGAACCCGATGGGAGTGTGGTGGTGCAGGAGCGGTATCTCCCGCCGGGGAGGTACTAGTCGACGCTTGAATTTCACTCAGTTTACTATTTCAGACAAACACCTCTGATATCGATTCTTTCGTTTTTTCTCAATAGCACAAATCGTTTCAAATGAAATTTCGATATATTTGGGTATACTGATATCTGAAAACCTGTACGGGGTTTTCCTGGTTCGGTGTTTACGAAAGGGGGTATACCATGAAAACGAACCCGAAAAGGAATCGTCAGGAACGTACTGTTAATCCACCGGAAGGAAACAGACGGAACCTGGTTCTCTTCTTTGTTCTGCTTGTTCTTTTATCACTTCCAATCTGGTTGATCAGCGCATTCGTCGGCAGTAAATTGCCTCTGGCAATCGAACTGCCCACCAGTGTGTTTGTGATACTCGTTCCTGCCACAGCGGCTTCGATTCTGTCCTATAAAGAATCCGGAATAAACGGCGTTAAAATGTTGTGGAAAAAGGTGTTTGACTTCAATAAAATCCAAAATAAAC
Source organism: uncultured Anaerolineaceae bacterium (assembly GCA_964532655.1). Lineage (GTDB taxonomy): Bacteria > Chloroflexota > Anaerolineae > Anaerolineales > Anaerolineaceae > JAJFTV01. The sequence goes on along the minus strand of CAZHMZ010000062.1, from coordinate 12,190 downwards.
GCTGGCTTTGGGTGGCGGTTCTGGCAACACCATTGATTCATTTCCTGTCCTTTCTCTGGCTGAGGTGGACCGGTTCACCGCTTCCCGACCCTATCCTTTTCCCAATTCACCTTGCCCCGCTTTTCTTTATCGCGTTTTTTATTGGGGCGGCTTTCGAGGAACTGGGCTGGATGGGCTACGTCTATGATCCGGCCGAAAAACGCCTGGGCGCTCTTAACGCTGCCATTCTGATTGGGGTAGCCTGGGCGCTATGGCATCTGGTGGGCGATATTCAGGTGGGTAACCCGGTCGGTTGGATCCTATGGCACCGCCTGGGAACCATTGTGCTGCGAATCATCATCGTGTGGATCTACCGAAACAGCGGCAGGAGTGTTTTTTCTGCGATTCTGGTTCATGCAATGGTCAATGTGAGCGACTTCCTGTTCCCAAATTACGGATCACATTATGATCCCTTCTCAAATCTGCTATTTTCCGGCGTGTTGATGGCAATCGCGCTCATCGGCTGGGGAACAAAGAATCTGTCGGAGTATCGCTTCTCCAGAACTCATTCTGCATAATAAAACACCTCCTGATTCACCATCAGGAGGTGTAAATCTCTTTCCCTGGCGTCTTTATTCGCCGTATATCCACCCCACGCCCAGCTCATCCAGCTTGGCCTGGGTGGGATGACCATTCTCGTCCCAGCCGGCCATGCGGTAGTACCAGTCTTTGGCCTGCTCCAGCTCTTCATGCGTCACAAACACGCCATCGCTGGCCCCGCCTTTGAGGGGGATGAACAGCTTGGGCGGCAAGGTGTCGGCTTCGCGGCCCACGCCCTCGCGTGTGTTGAAAGCGCGCATCATATTCAAGCGACGCTCGCCCACCTTCATCAGCTCCCACAGGTTGGTTTCCCAGCCGGTGACGGCGTTCACCAGCGCCGGCATCTGCCCGGATGGGAACAACTGGAAGGCAGGTCCCCAGGCAAACTGGCACAGATCCAGCGAATCCAGCAGGCTGTACACGATCTGCGTGTAGTATGCGTAGCGCACCTTGTCCAGATCCAGGCTGTCATCCGGTTTGGGGTCATACAGACCGATCTCGGCCATGCGGGAGAGATAACTGCCGTAAGCCGGATCATGCTCGTGGGATTGGTGATCGGCGCCAAAGGGGTTGACGGCGTAGATGAGCGCCAATGTTCGCTTGACCTGCGGCATGTGCGCCGGGAATTCGTGCTTCTTGGTGGTGATCAGCAGATCCTGTCCAAAGTCAAGCTGTTCGGCGGCGCGGGTGGAACCTTCGCCAAGAATATATCCGAAGCCCTCGCGTTTGCCGATCAACTCGACCATTTTGACCATGGCGTCGGCATTGCCGAAGTTCAGCTCGATCCCACCGGTCATCTCTTTGGTGAGGTAGCCGTGCTCGTAGCAGTCCATGGCCCAGGCAACGGTGGCGCCGCAGGCGATGGTATCCAGCCCGTACATGTTGCACAACTGGTTGGCGTAGCAAATGGCGGCCAGGTTATCCACATCGCAGTAGGAGCCCATTGTAGCGAGGGTTTCATATTCCGGGCCCCCGTAGCGCGGATCCACTTGATAGGGGCCATCGTTGATCTCCACCACGCGTTTGCAGCGCACCACGCAGGCATAACAGGTGTCGCGTTCCTTCAGCACGGTTTCATACATCGTCTTGCCGTTGATGGCATCGGCTCTATCGAAGTACCCGCCATCCCAGTTGTGGGTGGGCAGAGTACCGGTGTCATTTTGACCTTTCACCACCTCGGCGGTGCCCAGCATACCCAACCCGGCCACATCAGAAGAGTCAACGTTATCCGCGCCCCATTTAGCCAGCGCCTTCACCGCCTGGGGATCGGCGGGCGGGGGCACTTTGGCGCCCCGTACAGCCACCGCGCGAACGTTTTTTGAGGCCATCACCGTGCCCATGCCGGTGCGCCCGTTGGCCCGGTTGAGCATGTTGAGCAGCGCCCCAAACTTGATGCCCTTTTCGGCGGCCGGGCCGCACTGGATGATCTCCACGCGATCATCACCCAGTTCCTGCTGGATGAGATCAGACACCTCGCCGGTAATTTTGCCCCATAAATGGGACGCGTCGCGCAACTCGGCGGTGCCGTTGTGGATCCACAGGTACACCGGCTTTGGTGATTTGCCGTGGAATACGATGCCGTCAAAGCCAGCCCGCTTGAGTTCGGCCGGCCAGAACCCGCCCGCCTGTGAATCACCCACCAGACCGGTTTCCGGTGATTTGGCAGTGGCAGTCACGCGCGAAAGGCCCGATACCGGCGCGCCGGTGACCACACTCAGCATCAGGCTGAGCGTGTTTTCAGGCCCCAGCGGGTCTGCGCCGGGCGGGGTATTCTTCAGGAGGTAGTACATGCCCATGGCGCTGCCGCCCAGATAGCGGCGGTAGAACATCTCATCCGGCTCTTCCACCACAAATGTGCCGTTGTTGAGATGCACGTGCAGGATTTTTCCGTGATACCCGTTCATGATTTCCTCCTCTGTCATTGACTATGAATAATTCAGGCAGCAGCCCGGTCGAGCGCGGCCTGGAACTTTTGAAGCGCTTCTTCGATATGCTCTTCGTTGATGACCAGCGGCGGGATCCAGCGAATGACGTTGCCGTATGGCCCGCAGGTGAGCAGCAACAGGTCATTTTCAAGCGCGTATTTCCACACCAGTTTAGCCTGATGCGTATCCGGTTCGCCATCCGGGGCGGTGAACTCGGTGGCAATCATCAGGCCGCGCCCGCGTACATCGCCGATGCAGGGGAAGTCCTGCTGCACCTCTTTCAGTCGCTTGATCAGCAGTTCGCCCATCAGGCGGCTGTTCTCGATCAGATTCTCATCACGCATCACCCGCACGGTGGCGGCCGCGGCTGCGCAACTGACCGCATTGGCGGTATAGGTGCCACCGTGTGAACCGGCGATCCATTTGTCCATTACTTCAGCCCGGGCGGCAATGCCGCTGATCGGCAGCCCCGAGCCCAGCCCTTTGGCCATCACCATGATATCCGGCTGCACGTCTTCATACTGATGGGCGAACCACTTGCCGGAGCGCCCAAAGCCGGATTGCACCTCATCGGCGATGAACAGGATGCCGTGTTCATGGCAGATTTCTTCCAGACCTTTCAGAAAGCCCATGGGCGGCACCACATAACCGCCTTCGCCCAGCAGCGGTTCGATCAGGACGGCGGCCGTTTCCTGGGGGGCAGTTTGCGTTTTGAGCAGCAGTTTCAATTCGCGCAGGCAGAAGCGAATGGTCTCTTCATCCGACCAGCCATAATAATAGGCGTACGGATAAGGGGCCACAAACACACCGCTCATCAGCGGCTGGTATCCCACCCGGTAGATGGTGTTGGATGTGGTGAGTGACATGGTGCCGATGGTGCGCCCGTGAAAGCTGCCCTGGAAAACGATGATATTGGGGCGTCCGGTGGCATGCCGGGCCAATTTGATGGAGGCTTCCACCGCCTCGGCGCCGCTGTTGCTGAAGAAAAAGCGGTTCAGGTGCGGGGGCACCACGGTGAGCAGTTCCTTCACCAGATCGAGCACAGGCTGGTGATACACAATATTGATCTGGCCATGCATCAGCTTTTCAAGCTGGGCCTGGGCGGCTTTCACCACCTCGCAGTGGCAGTGGCCGGTACCGGTCACCCCGATGCCGGTGCTGAAATCGAGTATCCTGCGTCCTTCGGTGGTGTACAGGTATGGACCGGAAGCGTGATCCACCACCAGGTTGGTATAGCGCGACCAGACCGGCGAAAGATATTGTGCATAATCGGGTAACATGATGGATTCTCCTGTGCAGGTGAGGTGAGTATCCGAAGCGAAATGTAGAAGATGAAACGGGGAATAATTCCACAGGTATTATAAACGTTTCCGAAAACAAAATCTCGGATCGCGGCGATTTGTCCAGTTCGGAAAAGTATGGACAGGTCTGGGCGTCAACTGATGACGCCCAGACTTGTTGTTCCAGGTATCAGATCGATTAGTCCTTCAGATCGTTGATCCCGAAGGGCTTAACCATACTGACCGGTTTGCCGTCCAGCCCGGTAAAGGCTTTGGGCGGGTCAATCTTTTGTGTGGCCAGTGATACCACCACCAGCACCACCACCGATAGCAGGAAGGCCGGTGTGGAGGCGATGTACACGGCATCCCAGGTGGCGTCTTCCACCAGCCCTTCGCAGATTTCGAGCGTGGTGGGATAGTAGAGAATAGCCCCGATAACCCAGGCTACTGTGCCGGTGATCATGGAGGCCAGCGCGCCGATATGATTGGCTTTTTTCCAGTACATGCCAATCAAATAGGGCGCGACCATACCCACCAGAATGGCGGTACAGCTCAACACTGCCAGCCGGTAGATGGTGGCAGCGTACAGAGCGATCAGTAAGCTGATAATCCCGATCACCAGTAAACTGAGCCGGGTCAGCAACAACTGGGTTTTATCGGAGATGTTGGGCTTGTACACTTTGACAATGTTCTCGGTGAACATGGTGGCCCCGGCCAGCATGGAGCTGTCGGAGGTGCTCATCAGAGCCGAAGCCAGAGCGGCAATAAAGACCGCCACCAATACCGGGGGCAGGAATTTGATCGCCATGTTGATCAGCACGAATTCTGTTTGTTCGAGGGCCAGGTCGGGACCCAAACCGGTGTAGGCAGCCACACCGATGAGTGCCGGGATAATACCGAGCAGCAGATACAGGATGGCGGCGAAGTAGGTGGATTTGACGGCAGTGCCTTCACCTTTGGCTGCACAGGTGCGCTGGAGGTAATCCTGGGCGGGGATGCTGCCCAACCCGATCGCCATCCAGGCCGCCAGGTAATAGAAGATACCCAACCCTCCTGTGTAGCCCAGGTAGCCCTCATCTTTCACCGGCCACAACGCAAATGGCTGCGAGCCGTATTGCGCGCCGGCCATGCCGACAAAGGCATCCCATCCTCCTACCTTGTTGACGATCACACTGAAGAGGACCACAAGGCCGATCCCGATCAGGAACATCTGCATGAAGTCGAGTGCGGTATCAGCCCACAGCCCGCCCATCATGGTATAAACGGTCACGATTACACCCACCAGGATCATCCCCATCTGCAGCGGCCAGCCCAGCAGTACATGCAAAATACTGCCGCCCGCCACAATCTGGGCTGCGGTCCAGCCAAAGTAGGTGATGATCTGGATCACGGCGCCGATGACCGACATAGCTTTCCCAAAACGGCGCTCGTAAAAATCCATCAGGGTGAGGTATTGCGCCCGACGAGCCAGCCTGACTACAAAAAAGGCTGACAGAATCAGGCACAGGGCAGCGCCAAAGGGGTCAAAAACCACGCCTTGAAACCCAAAGCGGTAGGCGCTGGCGCTGGAGCCCATTAAGGTTTCAGCGGCAAACCAGGTTGCCATGATAGACGGGCCGGCCATCCATAACGGTAGACGCCGGCCGGCGGCAACATAATCAACAGTGGTCTCCACTTTGCGGGAGGCCCAGTAACCGATTGCCAGGCGTACGATGAGGATAATGACGATGCCGCCTATGATCAAGCCTGCGTAGGCATAGGGCTGTGTCATAACTTGCTCCTTTTCTCTGCAACAGTCACTTTTTGAAAGGATTATGATTTTTAAGATCTGCGTACTTACATTTCTTTAATTCCATAGGGGAAGCCGTACTCCACCATTTTTTCCATGAAGGGGTCCGGGTTGAACGATTCGGGGCCTCTTACGCCCTTGCCGCTCCAGATACCATGATCGATTAAATCCATGCCGATCACGGCGTTGAAGGCAGTTTGCACCACCACGCACTGGCAGTCATATTTTTGCATGCACTCTTCGTTGTCCGCCACCTGGTAGAGATACACCTGGCGCGGTTTGCCATCTTTGATGCCTTTCACCCAGGTGCCGGCGCAGGTTTTACCGAACATCAGGTGACCCAGATGGGCCGGATCGGGCAGACAGGCAGCCACCACATCGCGCGGAGCAACCTGTAAACCCTTTACCTGGATGGGATCCTTGTTATCCATGCCCAGCATTTTGATGGTCTTCAGGATGCCAATAAACTCATTGCCCAGGCCGTATTTGAAGGTCACGCGGTCGCAGTTCACCCAGCGCGGTACCAGCAGCACCTCTTCATGTTCCACGTTCACGCATTCCACCGTGCCAATGCCTTCTGGAAACTCAAACATTTCCGGTTCTGAGAACGGTTGGGTGGTGAACCAGCCTTTGCTGCGTTCCCAAATGACAGGTGGATTCAGGCACTCTTCAATGGTGGTCCAGATGGAAAAATTGGGGGCAAAATCATAGCCTTTGACGATGAGATTGGCTCCATCACGCACGCCGATCTCTTTAATTTTGTCAAAAAGGTGATCCTGCGCGTAGCGGGCAAACACGTCGGCCATGCCCGGCTCTACCCCCAGGCCTACCAGGGCGAGCAAACCCTTCTTTTCCCAATCCCCGGAGCGCTCAAACTGGTAGTCGCCCAGCTTTTCACCGCATTCTTCATACGGTTTTTCGGGGTGCGGGTGTGACAGGGTCATGGCCATATCCATGTAGTGGCAGCCAACCTTGTAGGCCGCCTCGAAGATGGGTTGATTGAAGGAGGGGTCACAGGCATTCATGATCAGATCGACCTGATATTTCTTTGCCAGCTCCTCAATTAATCCCTGATCGTTGGCGTCCACCCATTCACCGGGGAAGCGATCAGAATCCCCCAGTTTTGCCTGGACCTCCTTCACCCGGTCGAGATTGTAATCGGCCAGCACCATTTGCTTCATCCAGGGCTTATCCTTTGCAATGGCCGCGATGGATTCACCCACCCCGCCGGTTCCGATGAGTAACACTTTCATAAATTCCTCCCATTTCTCATTCTGCTGATTCTCGATGTATGGTTACAGGTACTATCAATGTGTATTTTTGATCACATCCCTCCAGATCGTCAGAGTTTCATCGATGATTTCATCGGTATGCGCATCGCACAGGAACCACGGCTCACGGGGATCGTGGTCCGGCATGACACCTAGCTCGATGGAGGCATCGATCAATCGCAGGTAATAGTCTCTGTCGCTCTCCGCCCAGGTACGCTGATCGGTGGGCTTCTCAATGCCGATGGCGAAAGTGAACATGGACGGGTAGCCGTTAAAGCATACCGGGATGCCGGCTTCGTCGAACAGGATCTTCAAGCCCTCCATCAAATGGGTGCCGCGTCTGGCGATGCGCTCCAGAACGGGCTCCTGCTGAAGCGTTTTTAAGGTGGCATACGCCGCCGCTACACCCGGGCGGTTGTTGTTGAACGTGCCGCCCTGCGCCACACCGCGTCCGATGATGCTCATGACCTCTTTCTTTCCGCCCAGGGCCGCGATCGGGTATCCGTTTCCCATCGCCTTGGCATAGGTGAGCAGATCGGGGTGGAGACCATACAACTCCTGCGCGCCGCCGTTACCCACCCGGAAACCGGTTTTCACTTCATCCAGGATGAAGACGATGCCGTTTTCTTTGCACTTCTTTTCGATCAATTTCAAAAAATCCTTTTGTGGTTCAATGGCGCCGCAGTTACACAGGCACGGCTCGGTGATAACGGCAGCGATGCGGTGGCCGTGGCTGTGCAGAGTCTTCTCAAATACTTCCCGGTTGTTGAAGGGTAGCGTGATCACCAGATCGCGCACCGCCTGCGGGATGCCGGAACTGGCGGCAATTGGGATGGGTGAGTTGATGTTGCCATATGATTCGGCCGGGGCGTAAGTGGACCAAAGGGTATAGTCATGAAAGCCGTGGTAGGCGCCCTCAAATTTGAGCACCACATCCCGCCCGGTGTAAGCGCGCGCCACGCGGATGGCGTGCATGGTTGCTTCGGTACCCGAGCAGGCCAGCCGCACCATTTCGAGTGCGGGGCACATATCCAGCATCATCTGCGCCACCGCGATCTCGGTTTCATTCGTCATGGCGAACAGCACACCTTTATCGATTTCCTTGTGCACCACCCGGTCAACCCGTTCATCGGCGTGGCCCAGGATAATGGGCCCGAAGGCCATGCGGTAGTCAATGTAACGATTGCCGTCCACATCCCACAGATAACAGCCTTTGCCGCGCTCCACATAAGGTGTGATGCCCTCCCCCCAATACCGGAAGTTGGAATTGACCCCCAACGGGATCATCTCTTTGGCTTGCTGCTGTATCTGCGTGCTCTTTGTAAAATTCTTCACAGTTCCTCCTGGGGATAAAATTAATGAATGGTAAGAATCCTGCAGCGTGGCTGACAGGCTGAATGGGAATCGTTCGGTTTTCGGCGATTATTTTCTGGATGCCAATACCGTTATACAACTGATAAGCAGGGGAATTTACTAATTATATATTTTAGCGAAAAACAACAATAAATACAATCACATATGAATAAATGACACAATAATCAGGTAGAATTTCCGAATACGACAATAGTATTCTTTGCCTGAAAACCTGTACAATCAATGAAACCTGTCAAGGATCCTTCACCGTTATCCGAAAGGAATATTTCATGACCACGATTACCTCAGCCGGGACTGGCTCTTCAAATCAAATCATTCTGCTTAATGCGCAGATCCTCACGATGGATGGTATGCGGCGTGTCTTCAGCCGCGGGTGCGTCAAGGTGGATGGAGATCGAATCACGGAAATCGGCCGCTGGGATGGCGAGACGCCAGATGAAAGCGCGGGCTGTGAAGTGATCGATCTGCAGGGCAAGTGGGTGCTGCCGGGGCTGATCAACACGCATGTACACCAGTCACAGCAACTGGCGCGCGGTCTGGCCGATGATGTGGATTTACTCACCTGGTTACGCGATCGCATCTGGCCGTACGAAAGCAGCATGGATGAAGAAGACAGCTACGTCAGCTCGCTGATGTGCGGGATGGAGCAGATCCGCTCCGGGGTGACAGCTTTTGCCGAGGCAGGCGGGCAGCATGTGAGGGGTATGGGGCGAGCGGTGACAGAACTGGGGCTGCGAGCCAGATTGGCTCAATCTAGCATGGATGTTGGCGAGGGCCTGCCGGTCGGGTGGGTGAAGAACACTGACCGGGTGCTGGAGGAGCAGATCGGGCATTTTGAGCGCTGGCATGGGCAGGCAGATGGACGCATCGATGTGTGGTTTGGCCTGCGTACCATCTTTAACAATTCGGATGAGCTGATTTTGCGTACAAAAGAACTGGCTGACCGGTATGGAACCGGCATCCACATGCACGTGGCCGAAGCCCGGTCAGAGGTGGAGTTCGCGAGACAGACCCGCGGGGCAACCACGGTTACTCATTTGAATCGGCTGGGCGTGCTGGATCGGAACCTGCTGGCGGTGCATACCGTCTTGCTGACCGATGAAGAGATTGGCATGTTCGCGGAACATGATGTGAAGGTATCGCACAACCCGGCTTCAGCCATGCGCGTGCTGGGGTTCGCGAAGATACCGGAGATGCGCGCGGCCGGGGTATGCGTGGGGCTGGGCACCGACGGAGCCCCCACCAACAACCGCATGACGCTCATTGATGATATGTGGGTGGCTTCGCTCCTCCATAAGGGGCGGCTGCTGGATTCAACCGCCATGCCGGCAGAGGACGTGCTGGAGATGGCCACCTGCGACGGCGCACGGGCGCTACTGTGGGATCACGAGATTGGTTCGCTGGAAGTAGGCAAGAAAGCAGATCTGATCATCGTGGATCCCAACACCGTCACCATGCTGCCCATGCATGATCCCGTAGCCAACCTGGTATCCTCCATGCGGGCCGAGAATGTACAGAGCGTGATGGTGGATGGACGCTGGTTGATGCGCGAGCGAGTGCTGCTGACCGTGGATGAGCAAGCGATCATCCGTGAGGCGCGCCAACGCGCCGAAGCATTGGCCCGGCGCGCAGGCATCTCACTGCCGCAGCGATTTCTGCGTATAGATTAAGTATGAATTTGTGTGGAATAAATCCGTTTACCGGTCCTGATCCGGCTTGAGCACAAAGGTGAACCCGCCAATCTCCACCGTGGGCTGGTAAATGCCAAAACTGGTGGCGCGTACTCGACGGGCCACTTCTTCATCACTCATATCCGGCGTGATGCGGCCGAGCTCGTTGAACTCCTTGCGTGAGTAGGGCGGACGGGTCCATTTTTCATCCGAGGCGGGCAGTTCACGCCCGGCAGCCAGCAGCCCCACGATCTCATAGAACAGAGCCAACTGTGTATCATGGGTACGGGTAAGCAGCGAGTGCACGTTATCTTCCGGGAACATCGGGAAGCGCTTCACCGCGATAATCCGACCGGTATCCACTTTGGGCTGCATATGATGGCAGGTGACGCCGTATTCGGCGGCTTCATCATACAGGGCGAAGTTGTTGCAGCCAATGCCGGGGTAATCAGGGGATCCGGGGTGAAAGTTGAACGCCGCGCGGCGTGCGCGTTTGAGCAGAGCATCCGGCACCACCCAGCGCGACAGGTAGGAGATGATGTAATCGCCTTCCCATTGCCGGGCTTCCTGCGGGAGCTGGTCACCCCATTTACCCAGAAAGGCGGTCACATCGCTGAAGTTGCGAAAGCAAAAATCGAGCGCCTTGCTGCAGTGGGCATCTTCTTCTTTACCGAGGAACAGGATGGATAGATTGGTTTTCATGGGTAGCACCTCCCGCGGGTTGGATCAACTCAATCATACCAGTAATTGTGATGAGAGATTATTCAGATTTATTGGCAGGTTTCTGATCGAATGTTTTTTCTTTGGTTCTGCCATCGGTAAAAACAGACAATTTCAATAAGTAGACTGATAGAGGATTGAAGGGGCCATCAGGTAACCAATCATGGTCAATCAAGCCTGGTAATTTCTCCGGTATTTGGATTTAGCTCCCATTTCTGACCGTTGCTTTCCCTGAGAACAACCTTATCGATTTCTTTCCATTCGTAAGGTTGGTACCAGTTTATGAGTTCATTGACCAAAGTGGTTTGCTTAAGAGTCGAAGCATTGACCTTGATAATTGAGTATCGATTGATGCTTTCCTCACAAGGATTTACCACAAGACCAAACACCAACAGTTTGGAGTCTGGTGACCAAACCAAATCAATAGGCCATAATAGAGTCGTCGGATCATAAGTTGTCTCGACCTCTGTTTCAACTCGATCCCCGGTTATCAAATCAATCACACCAATCACAACGTTCGCATCAGACTCAGACACATGCTGGCTACCCAAATACGCCAGCTTTTTTTCATAAGGCGAGATGGCCAACCAGTATCCTGTTGATTTGGTAATATCGGTTTTTATTCCGCTTTCCAGAGCCAGTTTATAGAGACCTAAACCATTCCATGCCCAGCGCCCTATGCAACCATCTCCATAGGTCGGCAAATAGGTGTAGTACAACGTTGCACCATCAGAAGACCAGTGAAAGGCTTGAGGTATTCTTCGGAGCCCTGATTGCTTTATTTCAGGAATTACCCAAAATAATTCGGTATCAATCAGACTCTGAACACGCATGCTTGCACGATTCTCCAGTGAAGACACTTCAGCGATCCACATCCCATCGGGAGAAAAGGATTGATCAAATATGCGTTTGACAATAGGTGTAACCGTTGCTTCACGTATGATCGTTGTTTCTGTTACTGCATTTGGGGGAGTATGTTGTAAGGCTGGTATTTTAGTTGAATTGCCTGAGGTTAGTGTAATCGAGGAGATTATCTCCAATGTGGGTGTCGGATTAATCAATCCAGGGTCAGTTTGTCTTTGGCAACTACTTAAAAGTGGAAAAAGGAGAATAAAAACTATGAAATATGGAAAGAGTTTTTCATTTTTTCCTGATAATTTCATCGTCTGCTCACCTCGATAATTCATGAGAAAAGAGAGGCGCTTTATCTTCTATTGTTATCTAGATTTCTTTTCAGTAATCAGGAAAATTGGCCAAACAGGTACCTTATTCAAAAATTGGTTGCTTTTTTAGTAATTTTGCCGGATACCGAACTGATATCCGGCAAAGTAAATCAACATCTATGGCGGGCGAGTACACCCTTGTATTTACTTATTCCCCTTCGGTACAAAGTCCCCGAGACCGCTGACATTCGTATCCACCCGCGGATCACCGTAATAACTGACGCTTCCGCCGCCGCTGATGTTACCGGTCAGTTCTTCCGTCACCCAAAGCGTGGCATCGCCCAATCCGGAGATTTTGACATCCGCCGTCGCGATTTTCAAATCAGGGGCCTGAACGCTGCCACCGCCCGGGATCTCGA
>CAZHMZ010000061.1:0-18678 GCA_964532655.1 uncultured Anaerolineaceae bacterium | reverse complement strand
TGTCAGGCTCCAGAAACCAAAGCACATAATTTGTTCGCCAATCGTAGAATCGATGCTCAAACCGGGGGGCCTTTGCATCTTCCCAACGGGTGCCGGGTATATAGTTCTTTCGATCATTGTTCCACCGCCAGACCATCTCCGGCACGGCGCAGCGAGCGCCCACCGAAAGCAGAAGGATGGTTTGAATGGGTGTGTCCTGAACAACCGTCATGGGCATGGCAGACCATACCTTGTTGTTTACAATACCGCGATAGACGCAATGATCACCTGGCTGAAAAAACTTCATCTTTGTCTCCTGTGATCGCGAGGTGAAATATATCCTTTATCGATATACGCCTGACTTTTTCTTACAGGCATCGTCCAATATATCCTGGTGTTGGGAGTTGAACATTGGCGGGAGTTCGCCTGGGTGAAAGAATTTCAATTCCAACGTTTCATCATTATGGCTATCCAGGTTCCCGCCAACGATCGAACAATAAAACATAATCACGATGGGTTGGGCGGAGCTTCCGTTTGGATAATGATCAATGTACCTGGAATACACGCCTAACAACGAGTCCACTTTTACCCTCAGGCCGGTTTCCTCATAAACCTCTCGCACAGCCGCCTCTTCCGCTGACTCGCCCAGTTCAATGGCACCGCCGGGGAACCCCCAGGCAACCCGGTCAGCGCGTTTTTGCAACAGCAATCGGCCCTCATTATCTCTGACAACTCCTCCCGCAAAGTTCAAAATCAAATCACACTGGCTTCCCATTTGAGATCTGATCCAGCGAATGTAATCCGGCATAAGCCATTACCTTTCAAAGACGTTGATATTGAAAAAATCAATGAACAACAGGATGGCGGTTTTGTACACTGGACGATCTAGATGAACAGCGGTCACCCGTCTTTCATCTAATAAATCTGAGATTTGCTTCTTTTTTGCCGATCAGCAAATCTGCCAGCCGTCCGGCAGCACGGGCTGCGACCAGGCCGGGTCGGGCTGCCAGTGGATCCAGGTCTCATACAGCGGGGCCAGCCGGCGCTGGATCCGGTCAAACACCTCAGGCGTATCGCGTTCGATCCCCTGCGCCCACTCGGGTAGGATACCGCCGTTCTCCACCGCCTGTCGGTAATCCTCTTCATCCTTCCAGTGCCATTCATGCGAGGGATCGATGACGATATCCAGATCCAAATCCAGCGAATCAAATCCCAGGCGGGTGCGTTGAAACGGCAGTTGAAAGTTGATGTAGTAACCGATGAACTCATCAGTCGCATGACGCCAGAACAGCATGCAGGCATAATACTTCTCGGGTTCCAGAAACATAATGGTCCGGTTGGTATGCCAAGTCTCCCAGGTATGGTTGAGGAATTCAGCCTGGGCATCCTGCCAGCGGGTACCATGCACATAGTGTTCGCGAGCGTTATGCCGCAAATAGACACATTCCGGCACAGCGCATCTTGCGCCGGGCTGAAGCAGCAGCACCGTTTGATCCGGTGCATCCTGCACCACGGTGACAGGCATGGCAGTCCACACCCTTTGATGAATGATGCCGCGATAGACGCAATGTTCTCCGGGCTGCCAGTATTTCATTGCAGGCTCCTTGATGGGATGGGATGGAAATTTATTGCACAAAGATTAATTGTACAACAGTAAACTTCAGACGTTCACCAAACGCTCCATTCAAAACAATTAAATCTCCGGGTTGGGGCGACCCGCAGTCACCTGCCTGATCACCGTTTAAGAGCGCAATCCGCATCCTGTTCGGCATTCACACAGGTTCAAACACAGCTTTCCATTTTCCCCCTCACTTTTGCAACTCCCTGACTGGTCCCTCGTATATAATCATGGATATTCCCCCAAGCAAAGGTGTGATATGGATTCAAAAATTGAGCAATTTATCCAGGCAAAAAAAATTGCCGTTGTCGGCGTGTCGCGTACCAAAGGAAAATTCGGTACCGCCATCTACGACGAGTTGAAAACACGCGGGTTCGAGGTATACGGCGTCAACCCGCACATGGAGCAAATCGGCAGCGACCGGTGCTACGCGAGCCTGTCAGAACTGGCCGGGGTGGTCGACGCGGCGGTGATCTGTCTGCGCCCGCCTTCAGCCGCCCAGGCTCTGCGTGATGCCTCCGCGGCCGGCATCCAGAAACTCTGGCTGCAGCAGGGTTCACAGTCCATTGAGACCGACAAAACTGCGCGCGAGCTGGGTCTCAGTCCCGTCACCGGCAAATGTATTCTCATGTACGCTGGCGAGGTCAAGTCCATCCACGGATTTCACAAATTTATCGCCAAAGTACTGGGTCAATACTGATGAGCCGCATCCTGGTCGTTTACACCACCAACTCCGGCTCGACCGGCGAGGTAGCGGAGGCTGTGGCCGAAGAGCTGCGTCTCCAGGAGCATACGGCGGAGGTGAAAGAGAGCCGGCAGGTCGGTTCGATGGCCGATTATGACAGCGTGATCATCGGCGCGCCGATGATCCTCGGCTGGCACAACACTGCGCGCCGGTTTATCCGCAGGCACCGCGCCGAGCTGGCCGGCAAGAAAACAGCGTATTTCGCCTGCGCGTTGAGTCTGACGCGCACACCGGCCGTGGACACATCACCCATCCCGCTGCTGCTGGATCCGGGGCTGGTGAAAGAGCCCGCCCGGGCGGGGAAGATCTCGCTGCAGGAGAGCTTCACCACGCTGGAGTACTATCTCAAGCCCATGCTGGCCGCTGCCCGAAGCGTCAAACCGGTCAGCGTCGCCTTTTTCAATGGCAAGCTGGAGACCTACAGGCTGAAGTGGTGGCAGGCGGCTTTTGTGATGGTGGTTGTCCGCGCGGTACCCGGTGATTACCGCGATTTTGATCTGGTCAAAAGCTGGGCAAAGAGTCTGGCATTGTAAAAACGAGGCTGTCCCAAAAGTCTTTTTATCTTTTGGGACACCCCGCTCCGTCGATTATCTAATCCTGATTATTCAATCCCTCGATAAATTTACCCTTAGCCGACCCCTCAATTCGGCGCGGACGCCGTTTCGGGGTGACAATGCGTGCAGGTAATGCCTGGAGACAGCCACTCTCATACCTGGTTGTCACTCCGAGAAGCGGCTTCATGCCGCGACGAGGAGTCGGCCTGACGTGTGTTTTCGCTGCTTTTCCATAATCACCGGCAGCGCGCGATACTCACTGCATACCATTTCACGCATACCGAACTTGACGACAGCCTTTATCCTTTCAACGCACGCCACAGCTTCTCCGGCGTGATGGGCAGGTCATGCATCCACACCCCGCAGGCGTTGTGAATGGCGTTCACCATGGCCGGGGCCACCCCGTCAATCGAAATCTCGGCCACCGACTTGGCCCCGTATGGGCCGCTGGGTTCATCGGTCTGCACAAAAATAACATCCGTCACGGGCATCTCCGGGGCGCGGTAAATATGATACGCTCCAATGCGGTCATTGACCGTGTCACCTTCCTCGTCGAAGATGGTTTCCTCGGTGTGGGCAAAACCCAGCGCCTGGGCCATACCGCCCTCTACCTGCCCGGCGGCGGTAATGGGGTTGATCACACGTCCGCAGTCTACCGCCATGAGCATGCGCTCTACCTTGATCTCGCCGGTCTCGGTATCCACCTCCACCTCCACAAACTGCGCGGCGGTGGGCGGGGGGCTTTCCACGCTCATATGCGAGGCGGTGGCCATGATCTGGTGCTGGTTCTGCTGGTGCAGGCTGCTCAGCCCAATGTCCTGGAAGGTCAGTGAGCGCCCGTCCGGGGCGGTCACCTTCCGGTCACCCACTTTGAAGCCCTCGCTTGAATCCAGATCCAGCATCACAGCGGCCTGCTCGAACAGCATCTCGCGGATTTTCTCGGCGGCCTTGCGCACGGCGCCGCCGCTGATATAGGTGGTGCTGCTGGCGTAAGCGCCCTTGTCAAAGGGGGTGAAGTCGGTATCGGAGGAGTAGACGATGAAGTCTTCCACGGGGATCTGCAGCACCTCGGCGGCGATTTGCGCCAGGATGGTATCCGAGCCGGTGCCGATATCGGTGGCGCCGATCTGCAGGTTGAATGAGCCGTCGTCGTTCATCTTGAGCGTGGCGGCTGCCATATCCAGCCCGGCGATACCGCTGCCGTGGAACATGACCGACATCCCGATGCCCTTGCGTTTGACGCCGGTCTGCCTTTCATAAGCTTTGCGTTTGGCATAATAACCGGTGGCCTCCAGCCCGATGTTGACACACTGTTCCATAGCGCTGGTGTTCATCTTCTGGTCGTAGCCCTCGCGCCCTTCGCCCAGTTTGCGGGCCATGTACATGGGCTCGTCCACCTGGATCCAATTCTGGCGTTTGAACTCCACCACGTCCATGCCGATCTTTTCGGCAATCTCTTCCATCAGCACCTCAATGGCGTACTGCTCCTGCATGGAGCCGTAGCCGCGGAAAGCGCCGGAAGGCGGGGTGTTGGTGTAGACCACGTCGCAGATCAGGCGCGCGTTGGGCGGATTGTACAGGGTGAGGCCCTTGAATGCGCCCACCATCTGCACGGTCAGGCCATGTGAGGCGTACGCGCCGGTATCGCCAATCAGGCGCAATTCCAGCACGTCCAGTTGATCATCTTTGATGCCGGCTTTATAGTAGATAGTCTGCGGATGGCGGCTGCGCCCGCTGGTGAACTCCTCACGGCGGGTCATTTCCAGTTTCACCGGCCGGCCGGTTTTAATGGTGAGCAGTGAGCACAAATCTTCCAGCAGCATCTCCTGTTTGCCGCCAAATCCGCCGCCGATACGCGGCTTAATCACGCGGATTTGCTTGACCGGCAGGCCGATCAGCGGGGCGATGATGCGGCGCACATGGAACGGCACCTGCGTGCTGGTTCGCACCACCAGGCGGTGATCCTCGTCCCACCAGGTGATGGTGACGTGCGGCTCGGTTTGTGCATGGTGCTGTTTGGGGGTGTGGAAGGTGCCCTCCACCACCACATCGGCGGTGGCAAAGGCGGCATCTACATCGCCGTTCTGCTCTTCGATGTGGAAGATCTGGTTGGTTTGCGGACTGTAAATCCCCTCGGTGTCCGGCTCGTCGTGGATCACCGGCGCGCCGGGCTGCATGGCTTCCTGCATGTCAAACACAGCCGGCAGCACTTCATATTCCACCTCAATCAGCTTAAGGGCCTGCCGAGCGATTTCCAGGGTATCGGCAGCCACCACGGCCACCCGGTCGCCTACATGGCGCACTTTGTCATCCAGCACCACCTGATCATAAGGCAGCAACTGCGGGTAGCTCTGACCACCCGAGGCATATTTCACGCGCGGGATATCCAGATGAGTCAGCACGCACTGCACGCCGGGCAGGGCGCGCGCCTTGCTGGCGTCGATGTGTTTAATTCGGGCGTGCGCGTGCGGACTGGTGAGCAGCGCGCCATACAGCATGCCGGGGATGTGTACGTCGCCGGTATATACCGGGCGGCCCAGTGTTAATTTCTCCACATCCACTTTTTTCTCGGCTTTGCCGATAAAATTGGTCTTGCTCATCTCCGCCGGGGTGTATACCAGCGGAGGCAGCGGCCAGCGGTTGCCGTCCTTGCGGTAATAAGCTTCCGGCAGACGCATGCCGCGTGTTTCTTTGGGCAGTTCCAGCTCGATGTGCGTCACCGGCGGGAGTTGCTCGCCGCGCATGAGGGCGGCTGCGCGTTTGACCGCATCCACAATGCGCACAAAACCGGTGCAGCGGCAGGTATCGCCGTGCAGGGCTTCGCGGATCTCGTACTCGGAAGGGTTCGGGTTGGTCTGCAGCAAAGCGTAGGTGACCAGTAATTGCGAAGGGGTGCAGAAACCGCACTGGACCGCGCCGCATTCCATGAATACCTTCTGGATGGGGTGCGGTTCGCCGTTGATGCTCAGGCCTTCCACCGTCATCACCGAGCGGCCCTGCATGTTATCGGCGCGCAGCATGCAACTGCGCATGGGTTTGCCGTCCACCAGCACGGTGCACACGCCGCAATCGCCGGTACTGCAGCCGTCTTTCACGCTGAACATGCCCATCTCGCGCAGCATCACCAACAGTGATTTGTTGCGCGGCCCGTCCGCGGATACCGTTTTCCCGTTCAGGGTAAATTCAACCTTCACCATGGGTTCGCTCATGCTGTTGCTCCTTCCAGACACGCCTGCAGGGCGCGGCGGGTGAGTACGCCGGCCATCTCTTTACGATATTCTGCGCTGCCGCGGAAATCATCGCGCGGGTTGGCCTCCGCCATCACGGCCTCGGCAGCCTGGCGGATGGTCTCATCGTTCAGGCTGCTGCCTGCCAGCCCACCTGCCGATTTGGCCAGCGCCACGCTCTGCGGCCAGACGCCGCTGAGAGCGATACGGACATTGCCGATTTGTCCATCCTGGTGATCCACCACCGCCATGGCCCACACGATCGGCCAATCTTCCGGGGTGCTGCCGGTGCGGCTCTCGCCCCAAGCACGACCCGGTACATCCAGCGGGAGGATCAACGTCCGCACCCGGTGATGCGCGCCCGGTTCGGCGGTCACCGACTCCAGTGGGCGTTCGCTGCCGTCATCCAATATGCAGCCGGCGCCCCATACCAGCAGAGCGCCCATCAACTGAGGTGCCAGGCCGGGGGCAGCCAGTACACGTTCAACCGTGAGTTCGTTGCGTTTCTGCCAGGTCACTTTGCCGCACAGGGCGCTGTAAATGAAGGTGGGGCACTGCGGGTGGTTGAGCAAATCATCCAGCTTTGTCTCCGCCTGCAGAAGCAGGCGTTTTTTACCGGATAAATACGGAATTTCTTTTACTTCAAGTATGGAATCCATGAAAGCCTCCCGTGGAGTGGGTCAGGATTTGTGCAGTTCAAATGGTGATATTGATGATTCTATTTTAAATGAGAGCAGGGTTTCACACAAGGCTTGTCTGACAAATGAAGAACCCCACCCCTTTTTCCCCTCCCCTTACAGGGGCGGGGAGAAGGTATTGATGGCAGAATTGTGCAGAAGACTGCACAATTCTGCCATCAAAGGCAGGTAAACCAACGACCGGCTATACTTTCACGGAGTGATGCTCATTTTTTCAGAAATGATTGATGAGGGAGAATCTCGCTTTTAAAGAGGCAATACTTGGGCCATCTCTGCGTAGGGTGGGTGGAGGGGCACAACATTACTTTCGATCAATTCGGCACCCTGCCCCGTAACCCACCGATACGATTACATCAACCATAAGATCCAATTCGTTTCATTTCGAGCACGGATGGCGAAGCCAGTCACCGCGAGAAATCCGCCCGAGGGTAAATGCTTCACGGTTCTCAATCTGGGACGACTGGCTGTTCTTTTCTTAAACAAGATTGATTTCTGTAATAATTTCATCAATCCAAGTTTCTACATGCTATAGAAGAGCCCCTTTTTTATCGCTAATAAGGAAGAACGTATTGGTCACGATAAATATTGTTTTGAAATCAATAAGACTTCAGGTGATTTCTTCAACGTCTAAATTGAGTCGCTCGGATTTTTATAAAGCCAAGGAAAATTTCGCTTACCAAAGTTTTTGATATATTCAAGATCCTGTTGATCGTTACAACGAATAACCCCATCAACCAAATACTCCCAAGTCTTACCTTTAGTATAAGGTGTTCCCTGCCAGTATTTTTCAATGTAATCCAGAGGAGCAGAATCAAACCTACAATACTCTTCTTGATACTTATCAAACCAAACTGTATCTACTCTTGTTACCTTCCTTGCGTTAACAATCTCTACCTTTATTATATAGATATCTCCGTTGAACATTTTATTAATATGTTTTCTGCCTTCTTTGGAATTATCCGTTAAAAATAAACAACCTAATCTGCTAGCTAGAGTTGGAGAGACTTCTCGTCGCACTTGTTCAAATATGTATTCAACTTCCCCTTTTTTGATTAATTGTTTTGTTTCCTCTTTATTTAATGTCTTTGAATCGAAATTTCCATATTTTAGTGACTTTCCGTAGTTGATATTCTGAGCGATGTAGAACCATAACATGCGATTAGTCGGGACGGTTGGTAAACACTGAGAAGGATTACTTAGTTCTTCAAGAGATATGTCTTCGATAATCTTTTCTCCCTTAAAGGAAGCATGAGTTGCCAGTAAATAATTTGCAGAAAATAATGTCCCAGTAATCGGTAAATTCCAAACTGGATACCAATAGCTTAAATCAATTCCATGAAGGAATTTTTTACTATTTGTAGGTTGCATCTTGTCTAAATGGATTTATGTTTCCACTACCCTGCAAAATCAGATCCTGGAATTTTTATCAGCTATCAACAAATTATATTGCAATACTTTTGTAAAATAATTTTTCAAGTAGTATCTTCTAGACTGTGCTATCACAATATCAAACGAACTCAAACATCGACCTATTAGGTTAGGTGGGTTCCGGGCGGATTGCCGTTCTGGCACAGTGACTGGAATTCCGTCCTCCACCCACCCTATGAGCGCGGACTTTAGGATATGGGAGTGGAGTGGCAACGTATTCCCCGCGATCGATCCGGCACACTGCCCCGTAACCCACCGATATTGATCCTCATTTCGGGGAGGTTCATGAACCTCCCCTACAAAAAAATCACCGCTACGTGCGCGCCGTCAGCAGATAACTCATCGGGATCCTGTTATACTTTTCCAGATGCGCGAAGGCCATTGAGATATCCTGCGGAAATTCCCTGAAGCCGGTCAGGATGAACCCGCTTTCAATCACCGCCGATAAAATATCCGAGAAGGTGTGCGCGAAACAAACCGATTCCTTCCCCTCGTACAGCGTGCCGCCGATGTAATCGATCCCATCGTTGCTCACCCACGGCTGGTCGTTGAAATACGGGAAGGCTATTTTCAATTCGTCCTGTGGATCGAACTGCGGCTCGCCTTCCACGGCGAACAGGTTCAGGACGGGATGCATTTCATATACATACAAAGCCCCACCGGGTTTGAGCAGCCGTCGCGCCACCCCGAACAGCCCGGGCAGGTCTTTGATCCAGGTCAGCGCGCCAATGGTGAACACCACCAGATCATACTGCCCGTCATACGCAGCCGGGATCTCCAGTACGTCGGTGCGCACAAAATCGCAACTCACCCCGGCGATCTCCGCCAGCTTGCCGGCTTCCTCAATGAACGCGTCCGAAATATCAAATCCGGTGCCATGGGCAGCTCCCAGCCGGAGCATAGAGATCAACTCTATCCCGTTGTTGCAGCACAGATGGGCGATTCGCTTACCGGTCAGCCCGATTTTCTCCAGTTCCTGCACCTCAAGCGTTTTCAGCACACTGAAAGCCGGGTCTTTGAATGCTTCGTAGTAATCTACCTTGCGATGTTTTTGATGATACGGCGCGGCCTCGTTCCAGGCAGCCCGGTTCTTTTCGGCGTAGTCGTTGATATCCATTCTTTCCTCTCATTCCATGACGAAGCCATTTTAATCGCCAATATGCCGATTATACGCAATTTTCTGTTCTTCCATGGGATTTAACATCTGCTTCAGATTCATATGTAATGATTTTGATCAATTACTTGATCAGGATCAATTCAAAGATTAAGGAACCAATCCATGTATGAAGCAAAAACCCGGCCCACAGATGCAAATGTAGAACAATTTATCAGTCAGATTAGCGATGAACAGAAGAGAACCGACAGTCTCCGGCTGGTCGACTTGATGCAAAATGCCACCGGAAAGACCGCCAGAATGTGGGGAGGTTCGATTATTGGTTTTGGCGCTTTCCATTACAAATATGCCAGCGGGCATGAAGGCGAAACCTGCATCGCAGGGTTTTCACCCCGCAAGCAAAACCTGACCCTCTATTTCACGGGGCGACTGGAAGATCAGGTTGATTTACTGGTCCGGCTGGGGAAGTTCAAAACAGGAGTCGGATGCGTTTACATCAAACGGCTGGATGACATCGATACGGCTGTTCTGGAGGAAATGCTGCACAGAAACGCCGCCCTGCTCCAGGGTGGATTGACGTAAACGGCCTGATTCAACAGCAGCCGCTTTTGTTTGAAGGGAATATATTCATGAATATCATCAATCGGGAAATGCTGTGGCGGCAAATTGGCGCAGCCATTGATATGTTTTCCGGCGCGGTAAGGGATTGTCCGGATGAATTGTGGGAAGAGAACCTCTGGCCGGCCCTGCCAGAGCATTCCATGCCTGCCGGATCCGGGTCATTCTGGTATGTGACGTATCACGCGTTATTCTGGCTGGATCTGTATCTGTACGGGGCAGAAGAGGGATTTACTCCGCCTGAACCTTTTGACCTGGTAGAGATGGATGACGAGGGAATGTTGCCGCCGCGCGTATATACCCGGGAGGAATTGCTCGATTATCTGGCGTACTGCCGCCAGAAAGCCCGCGAAACGATCCTGTCTCTTACCAATGAAGAGGCATCCCGTATTTGCCGGTTCCCGTGGGGAGAGCTGACCTTTGCCGAGCTTCAGCTATACAATCTGCGTCATGTAGTAGAACACGGAGCGCAGTTGCGCATGTTTCTGGGTCAGCAGGCTGCCCGCCCGGCCCGTTGGATTGCCAGAGCCGGTTCAGATTAAGAGCGCGTGGGGGTAGAACCGTTGCTCAGATTCCGTGAACGCGGGGCAGAAGGCTTCTCCAGGCTCCAGCCCCGGAAGGTCAGCCGGTACAGCAGCCAGCCCAGCCAGACACCCAGCGCGTTGAGCAGCACATCGTTGATGTCAATGGAATGCGTGGACGGCCCAAAAAAGATCAGGATCAGCAGTTGAGCCATTTCCAGCATCAACCCGCCGCCCAAAATCAGCCAGAACGCCCGATTTTTTGGGATGGGATGGAACAGATTAATCATCAACCCAAAAGGCAGCGTGAGCAAAATATTGCCGCCAATTTCCCGTGCGATGGCGGCCGGCGTGCCCATGCCGCTGGAAACATACCAGAACAGATACCGCAGATTAAGCGGATTGAGGTTGATCATGCTGTGATCGCGCATGCTGAAGCTGCGCCAGGGCTGCGAAACCGGCCAATCTGCCGGCAGGTGAATGGGAAAAACCGCCAGATCCATCACCAGCATGAGATACAGCCCAAACACCATCATAATGGACACATACAACCAGCCGCGTTTTCTGCGACGGATCACCGCCAGGATCAGAAAAATCAGCGCGACCAGGAACGGATACGGAAAGAATAAAACCTGGGTCATGGTGGTGGTGCCATTTTAACAGGTTTTTCGCCTCACTGCACGGGTGAGGGCTCTACCCGGTTATAAAGTGAGCTTCACTCCGAACCAGCGTGGTGTGCCGCGATATGCGATCCTTTTTAATTTTCCAACAAAACAGGGTAAAGGTGATTAAAACAGACCGGGCGGGAGAAACTCCCGGCCCGGGTCAAACTTCTTTCCTTATCCTTCCGATGTAGAAGTGGCGGTCTCGATTTCAGCGCTCGCCGGAACAAAGACAATTTGCGTCCCATCCGCCGAGGTGATGGTCAGTTTGTCGCTTCCCACGTCCACGCTTTGAATATTCTGAATGGTATCCAGGAACTGCTGTTCCTGTTCCATTACACCCGGATCGGTGCAGGCCATCATGGTGGAGGTCAAATCGCTGACAGATACGCCTTCGGTGGTGACTTCATAGTTGCCGCCGTAGGAGTTGCAGCCCGCGCTACCGCCAATTTTGCCGTCGGCGAACTGCGCAGTGATGCTGGTGCCTTCCACCAGTGGAGTGCCGCCCATTTCGGTCACCGTCCATGAGGTGCCTTCGAGATCATTGACACTGGCAACCTGACCGCAGCCGGCCAGTACCATTACCATGAATAAAAACGCACCCATGTACGTCCATGTTTTTGGTTGTTTCATTTCAAATCCCCTTTCACGCATGTTTGATGCGTCCTTTCATTGTACACGTGGGAAGAGGAAATGACCACGGGGGTTCAATCTACGTGGTATCACCCGGCAGACTGAGGCTTGATCAGCTTGACGCGCTGGCATAATGACGCAGACCGGTGCGGAACAGCAGCGAAGCGGCCGCGCTGAGCACCAGGGCCAACAGCACGGCGCCTGTCAGCGTCGAGCCGGAAAGCGCCCCGGTAAGCGCCTGAGCCGGCAGCGTGGTGATCACCCCCACCGGGATCACCCAGGTGAGTACCAGCTTCAACCAGCCGGGGTAAACCCCCACCGGATAACGCGCCATCTGGAAGATGCCGTTGAACAACCAGGTGAACAGTACCTCCGGGCTCCAGAACACCAGCCCGGCAAAGGCCAGCAAAATGGCATACAGGGTCAGCACCCCGGCAGCCAGCGCCGCGCAAAACATACCAATCTGCGCGAGTGTGAGCGCCTGGCCCATACGCGTCACGGCGTATACCAGCACCGCCGCGCCCAGCGCCAGATCAAACAGGGAAAACCAGCGCCACTTGCGAATGCTGACATAAAACTGAATATTGAGCGGGCGCAGGGCGGTAAAGTCAAACGCACCGCTCCAGATCTCGCCATCCATCCCGGCCAGCGTATCCAGACCCGGGCCGATAAACAGGCTGCGCAGGGCGCTGACAATGAGATAGACCCCCAACAGCGCCAGTGTGGATGAGAGATTCCAGCCTTTCACCTCTTCCACCTGCCCGAACAACACCACCACGCCCAGCACACCGGTGCCCAGGTTGAGCAGCGAGTAGAGGATGCTGATGAAAAAATTGGCCCGGTGAGCGGCCTCTTCCAGGAAGGAGGCTTTCATAAACCGGCCGATCAAGCGAAAATAGCGCATCTTATCCTCCCACCGCTGCGTAATTGCGCAGACCGCGCTTCCAGATCACCCGATACAGCAGCACAGATACCAGCAGCCAGGCCGCCTGCAGGGTAAAGCCGGTGATGAGCTGCGCTCCGAACGCCTGACCGGTGATCACCTCCACCGGAAAGGCCACCATATAGCGGAACGGCAGGATCACCGCCGCCTGCTGCAGAAACCCCGGCAGCAGCGCCACCGGAGCCACCTGCCCGGCCAGCAGAAACACCAGCGCATCCTGCAAACCCAGAAGAGCATCCGCGCGGGTGGCCCAGAACGCCAGTAAAGCCAGGCTGTATCCCCAGAAGAAACGTAGCGCCCAGGCCAGCACCAGGGCTGGCAGAAACAGCAGCCCGCCCTGCCAGGTGAGTGTCATCTCCGGGCGCAAAACCAGCGCCAGCAGAATTACCACCGGCACATCGAACACCAGGTAAACCACCTTACCGGCCAGTTCGCTGGCAATCGCATCATAAATGGGGTGCAGCGGGCGTAACAGGACGCTGTTCATCTGCCCGTAGCGGATCAGATCGCCCACCGTCCAGTTGGTTTGCGCGTACGTCACCTGGTTGACCAGGATGAGGATCAGGTAATAGGCGGTCAGGTTACCGCGCGTCAGACCGGCGATTTGCCCGGTGCCGGCCGCCGCCGACCAGACCAGCATGTAGATCAACGGCGGGATCATCCAGCCAAAGGCCAGCAAAAAGAAAAAACTGCGGTACTGCATCCACGAGAGCCAGGTACCGCGCATCAGAGCCAAACCGCCGCGCGTGTTCATACCCCACCCTCCGAGTACACCTGGTCGATCACCACCTCGATGGGTGGATCCTCCACCGTCAAATCCGCCACCGGCAGGGTGTTGAGCAGGTGCGCGGTGGCTGCCGGGGCCGAATCCCGCGGAACACGCAGGGTGATCTGGTCCGGCCCATTCTCCACAACCGAGGCTCCCGGCGGCAGACCCTGTTCAAAGCCGTTTGGCTCACCACGCAGGGTGACCTTGAGCAGCTTGAACGGGGCCAATTTCTGAGAGAGTTCACTCAGAGCGCCATCGTATAACAGTTTTCCGTGATGGATGAGGATCACACGGGGGCACAGGGCCGTCACATCAGCCATGTAATGGCTGGTCAGCAGCACGGTCACACCGCTGCGACGGTTGTACTCGGCCAGGAACTGGCGCAGGCGCAACTGCATGGATACGTCCAGCCCCAGCGTGGGCTCATCCAAAAACATCACCACCGGGCGGTACAGCAGGGCCGCCGTCAACTCGCACTTCATCCGCTCCCCCAGTGAGAGGTTGCGCACCGGTTTATTCAGCAGTTCCTGCATCTCCAGCAGCTCAATCAACTCGTCGAGTGTCTGGCGGTATTCACCGGGTGATACGTTGTAGATTTCACCCAGCACGCGGAATGAATCCAGCGGGGGAATATCCCACAGCATCTGGCTTTTGTTGCCCATCACCATACTGATGCGGCGCAGATACTGCGGTTTGCGTTCCCAGGGGACGAACCCATCGATGCGGGCATCACCGCTGCTGGGGTAGAGCAATCCCGAGAGCATTTTGAGCGTGGTGGTCTTGCCGGCCCCGTTGGGACCGATCAACCCCACCATCTCACCCGCCTGGATGGAAAAGTTGACCCCGCACACCGCCTGCACAGAATCGTACCGGCGGTTGAACAGGCTCTGCACCGAAGCGCGCAGCCCCTCCGGCCGAATGGGAACCCGGTAGGTTTTTTGCAGATTTGTCACGGTAATCTGCGCGCTCTTTGTTTCGAGCGCACTCATTCTGATGTGTGCGCCCATCAGGATTTCACTACCTCATAGCGCAGCCATAGGATATTTTCCTGAACCTGCTCTACATGGAACAGTTTCAACGGAATATTCATGATCGCCGGGCTGTCTTCGCCGCCATACAACGCAGCCGGCGCGTTACCGCCGGTGAGCACACCGCTTAATAACACACTCACCTCATCCACCAGCCCCTGTTGCAGTAAAATGCCGTTCAGGGTGCCTCCGCTGTCAACGCGTACGGTGTGGATGCCGAAACGGACGTTCAGTTCTTCCAGGGCGGCCGCCAGGTCCACATGCCCCCTACCGGTGGTAATGATGGGCACACCGGCTTCCCGGGCTGCCTGCTGCGAAATATGGGGAGTATCTTCCGCGAACAGGGCCAGCGTTTCCAGCCAGTAGGGTTGCGCCTGCAGCTGCTTCCAGGTGCGGATGCGCCCACGGCCATCCACCACCACCAGGTAAGGCACCGCTCCGGGGATGGTTTGTTTGGGGTCGGCGGGGGGTTCAAACGCCGAGTCATCCTGCCCCACAAACCCGGGTAAAATGGTTCCCGAGCCTGAAAGCATGGCGCAGCCAACCAGGGGTTCGACGTTCGTCCAGGTTGCGGCCAATCCATAATAAAGACCCATATCTATACTGTTGTCCAGCCGCCCATCCAGGCTGATGCTGTTAAAAATAACGACTTTTGGCTTAGGCATTTTGTTCTCCTTCAATGAATCTCTGTTCGTTAAGTTCGGCAAATTTATTGTACAACTATGGTGTGCAAGTGTAGACTTTATCCAAATCGGGCTGTTTTCCGCCATTACTGAAAGAAACAGACAAATAATCCCTTCTTTTACGGAAGGGAATATTCAGAAATTTCAGAAAGACGGTGCAAGTTAAGAAATAGTGTCGATGTTAGAGCTCAGTCACCACAATTTTCGGTCAGGATGGGGTCAGAAAGGTTAATCTCGATCGGGATTTCTTCCAGATCCTTAGCCTTGACGCGTATATGTAGCGTTACCGAAGTGGCATTGGGGTCAATAACTGTATCCACCCGTCCCTGGTCACTGTAGGCGGATTGATAGGTCGCAGAAAATTCATTGCCAATACTATCAGTGAGATATGAGTCCTCAAAATCCCAATTAAAGATGGTGTGGTCCTGATCCGGATAATACAGAAAATGACTGATCACATACCAGTCTTTAGTAACAGTATCCTGTCCGATACAAAAACTTTTCAGATAAATGGAGAAATAACCATTGCTGCCGTGATACGGATACTGTTCCTCAAGCTGGAGGATCGACGTTTGAGTCGCCTGTTGCGCCGCGATGACTTCAGCGGTGGCGGAAGCCCTGGCCGAGGGCGAGTATTTGGTCACATAGGAAATTAAAGCACATATGAAGCAGAAAACGGCCAGAAGAATCAAAACGAAAATAATGACCCGTTTTCTGCGAATGACTGCCTGTTGCTTTTTCTGTGACTCCTGTACAAGGCGGTTTTCTTCGACTTTTTTCCTTCGATCATCCTCTTCCTGAAAATTTATCCCGCATTGAACACAGTAAGGCGATCCGGTTTCATTCATGGCCCCGCAGTTTGGACACGAAAAGACCAGTTTTGTGCCGCACTCGCTGCAGTGAACAGCCTCTTTGGCATTCAGAGCACCGCATGTAGGGCACGAAACCTGATCAGACGGACTTTGCTCCGGTTCAAAAAGATTGATATTGCCGCAGAAGGGACAGGTGTACTTACCGCCTCTTGCGGGTACGTTCAATGGACCCCCGCACGATTGACATCGGTGAATGATTGCTTTGGCCATGCAAGTGCTCCTTTATTACACGTGCACCCTTGTTTTGGAGTGTAATTTTTTAGAAATCAGTCTGGAACAAATATTAATTATACCGATGTTCTGCACCGGGTAAATTACTCAAAACCGATTGAAATTCTGTGAAAAGGCAAAAATCTTTATTGCTCCCGGGAAAGATTCGAACCCTCCATCTTGCTAAGGAAATCCTGGATGCGCCCGATGCGTTCCAGTTCTTCCTGCAGGGTGCTCAACCAGCGGTCGGAGGCTGAGAGGATTTCTTCATCCGGCCGCGGGGTATCCAGAGCATCGCGCAGACCGTCGATTTTTCCCTCATCCAGCCTCGTCAGCATCCGCAGTACGGCCATGGTACTGTAACCGGACCGGATGAGCATGCGGATGATGCTCAACCGTTCGATTTCAGGCGCGCCGTACTGGCGGTAGCGGTTTTGCGGGTTACGTGGTGCGTTCACCAGGCCGCAGCGTTCCCAATGCCGGAGCATATCCTTGCTGATACGCACCCGCCTGGCAGCCTGGCCGGATGAAAGCGGCTGCGTTTCATCTTTTGCGAGATCCGAGGCTGCCCACTGCTCCAGAGCAGAAGCAGCGCGTTCAGCCTGGTCAATTTCCTCTTCGATGGCCAGCCGGTATTCAACCGATACCTGCCGGGCCATCTGTAAGTCGCCTGCCACAGCGGCGTCAATCACATCCTTGCCAATCCGTCTGATCTCCTGCCCCGGATACGGCGCCTCGTAAACCATGCGCGCCAGCAGCAGGCAATCGAGATGCCGGCGTGTGTAATGGCGGTATCCGTTCTCACTGCGTTCCACAGCCGGGATGAGGCGCCATTTTTCATACTGACGCACGGTATTTACGTGAACACCTGCTGCTCGTGCCAGATCACATGTGCGGAGATAAGGTTTCTTTTTGCGATTCATGAACAGGATAATTGTACATGAGAGACCTTCAGAACCCAAAGAATTACACCAATCTTCAGGATTCAAGGCAGATTTTATGGTAATTTTGACAGAAAGTCGGCTCAATCTACTTGTTTTTTGTCATCATAATGTGTATACTGAAATCGTGCCGGCTGTTGAGATGAGCAGTGTTTTCCCCGATTAACAGGAACAAGAGAAAATAGGCCTTTTGATATTGTATCTTTCCCTAAGATCGCACTGGTAGTCCAAATAACACTTGTTCGTAACCTGGTGTGTGCCTGGCTGTTAATTTTCTTTTAGTCAAACGGAGATAGAATGGAATCCAAGCTTTATGTAGGAAATTTGTCTTACACCGCCACAGAGGAAGAACTGCAGAATTACTTCGCTCAAGCCGGTACAGTTAAAACTGTTACCATCGTCAAAGACCGCGAGACAGGCCGTGCCAGAGGGTTCGCCTTTGTGGAAATGAGCACTGATGCCGAAGCGCAAAAAGCTATC
The DNA here is from genome assembly GCA_964532655.1 of uncultured Anaerolineaceae bacterium. Lineage (GTDB taxonomy): Bacteria > Chloroflexota > Anaerolineae > Anaerolineales > Anaerolineaceae > JAJFTV01. Next base: position 955 of record CAZHMZ010000061.1, on the reverse strand, counting down.
AGCATGTTCAACGGAGCAAATTACATGGACCGCGCCCTGACGGTCAATCTTGCCCGACCGCGTGAAGACCGTGGTGGTGGCGGAGGAAATCGCGGCGGCGGATTCGATCGACGTCGTGATGACCGATCACGGGGCAACGGTGGGGGCTACGAACGCCGTCGCTAGGAAAACAGGCATGACCGGAAATCGGCTCTGATCACTTCAACAGGGTCAGCACCTTTCTCGGAACGAATCAACAGAGAGGAAAAGGGAAATGCCTCTCTGTTTTTATTGTCTGAACAGGCTCCTTATGACATCCACCGTACTCGTTTGCACACTGCATGATCCACACGCTTATATGGCGGAACAGACCCGGCGGGTTTTACCCACCCTGGGCGGGATATTTGCGCGGGTGTGCGTACGGGCCAGTGAAACCACCCACCCTGAAATGCTTGAACTACTTTATGCAGCCGGCGCAGCGGTGGACAACCACCCTGCTCCGGCCGGTGACGGTAAAAAACTGGGGCTCGCTCGCAGCGAAGCCGTGGCGCTGGGTTTGCAAACCGGAGCGCAATTTCTGCTGTACTGCGATTTTGACCGCGCCCTGCATTGGGCAGAACAGTACCCGGTTGAACTGGCCAAAACAGCCGAACTTGTGCAGGCGTTTGGCTTCACTGTGCTGGGCCGCACCCCGCGGGCCTGGCAGACCCATCCGCGCGTGCAGCGTGACACCGAGGGGACCATCAACGAGGTGTTCAGGCTGGTCACCGGTCAGTGCTGGGATGTATGCGCCGGCGCGCGCGGCCTCTCACAACGGGCCGCCCAGGCCATTTTAACCGGCTGCCATGATGATAACCTGAGCACTGATGTGACCTGGCCTTTGTATCTGCGCGATCTGGATCCAACCATGACAGTCTATACGCAAACCTGTATCCTGACAGAAGGGCTGGAGTTTGAAACCCCTGACCGCCACACG
>CAZHMZ010000060.1:0-18806 GCA_964532655.1 uncultured Anaerolineaceae bacterium | reverse complement strand
TCAAACACAAAAGTGGTGCGGCCGGGCTCAATATCAAACTCGCCGTACACTTTGGCATTTCCCGAGAGGGTGTAGAAGGTGCGGTGATTCCCTTCCAGGCTGACCGGGATGAGCGGTGTGGTGGAGGTACCGAACTTGCCAGGGTTGACCATCATCAGGAAATCGCCGGCTTTGCGAACGGAGATTTTGGTGGTGCCCATGTAGGTCTCATAGTTACCGGTCAATTCTTTGAGCAGATGGTCTGTTTTGACAAACGGCAGTTTATCGGGGTCTTCGCCCAGTTCAGCGGCCAACGCATACTGGCCCATAAAGCTGGGAGAATATCCGCCGCCGTTGACCAGCACGACCACGCCCAGTTTTTCGGCGGGCAGGAAACTCATGTAGGCGGTGGCGGTGCCCACCGAGCCGCTGTGGCCTACCAGCCGGCGGCCGAGGAAGTTGGGCAGGATGCCCAGACCCAAAGCATAAGCATACTGGCCGAAGGGACCTTCCTTTTGGGCTGTATCCACGCGCGGGGTCTGCATGGTTTCCAGGGATGCCTTGCTGAGCAGTTGTCCGCCCGGGTAGGCGCCCCAGTTGAGGTACATGGAGACCACTTTGGCCATTTCGTGCACGCTGCTGATCAACCCGCCGGCGGCGTTGATGGAGCCGTACGCGTAAGTGGAGGGGATGCGCTTGCCGTCGCCCGTGTTGATATAAGGTACAGCAGCGTCGATATCTTTGTCAAAATCTGATTTGAGATAAGTGCTGCGATTCATTCCCAGCGGGAGCAGGATATTTTGTTTGACGAACTCGGTCAGGGACATGCCGGATACCTTCTCGATCACCGCGCCGACCAGTTCATAACCTTCGTTGAGGTAGTACCATCGTTCACCCGGTTTGTTGCGTACCCAACCGGCTGCGTCCTGCAGAAAGGCCAGCAGATCGTTGTAGCTGGCAGCCGGGATCCATTTATCAGAATCGCCGATGGCAGCGCCGATGACGGCTTCAGCGTGGCCCAGGGCCGGAATGCCGGAGGAGTGAGAGAGCAGGTGCCAGATGCGGATGGGCTCACCAAATGGTTTGACGTTGAAGGGCACATATTTGTCGACGGGATCATCGAGCGAGATTTTGCCCTGTTCCACCAGCTTGAGGGCTGCCAGAACCGTGAACGACTTGGTGACCGAGCCGATCCCATACAGGGTATCCGGGGTGGCCGGCAGGCCTTTCTCCAAATTCTTGTAACCCACTGCGCGCGACCAGATTACCTGTTGATCTTTTACCAGCGCAATCGCGGCACTGGCCAGATTGGTCTCAGATACCTTTTCAAATAAGAACTTTTCCACCTGGGTGTAAGACATAAGACAGCTCCTGTGCGTAGGAATGGGAAATCACTTACGGTATTACCACCCAATTGTACATCATTCCGAGTTTTGTACTTTTGCGCGAAAATTTGACCGGTCAAATTTTCGCGCAACCTTGCCATGAGGAATCGGACGGGGGAAAGTGACAGCGGTTCCAGATATGCAAACGCCCGAAAAGATGTCCATAGCCGATCCTTCGCTGCGCTCAGGATGACAGAGGAGAGTATGCGTGCTAACGGGGATAGCCTGTTCGGTGCAACCCTGCCCATTTGTCATCCCGAATAAGGCGCCCGCGCCGCCATGAGGGATCGGATAGGGGAAAGTGAATGTGGTTCCAGATATGGAAACTTGCGAAGATCTATCCTTAGCCGATCCTTCGCTGCGCTCAGGAAGACAGAGGAGAGCATGCGCGCTAAGGAGTAAAAACCTTTCCCGCGCAACCCTACCCATTTGTTATCCCGAATAAGGCGTCCGCGCCGCCATGAGGGATCGGACAGGGAAAAATGATAACGGCTCCAGATATGGAAACATTATTGCCTATCCTTGGGCGATCCTTGCGTGAAAACTACGTTTTCACATCAGGATGACAGTGAGAGTGGCGTTCAGGCGTATGTGGGCGTGCAGCCGGTACGGGCAGAGCAATCCGTTGAAAAACCGCCCGTCATGTGACGGGCGGTCGATAATCCATTAATGGCAGTGTTTACACCTAATTGGTGAACACCTAATTGGTGAACACCATGGCTACCCAATCGCCCATCATGCGGCGGTCGATCATGGTGAGCCCCTGCTCGCCGGCGGCGAAAATCACGCGGTCAGCCTGGTTTTCCAGGATGCCGGCCAGGATCAGCTTGCCGCCATCCGGCAGCAGCCACGCCAGCCCGCGATCCAGCAGGCTGATCACCACGGATGCCAGGATGTTGGCCACTACCAGCGGAGCCTGTTCAATGCTGAAGTTGCCCGCCGTCACCTCTTCGAGGGTTCCCACACCCGTTTCCAGACCGGAGTTAATCCCGTTGCGCTGCGCATTTTCCAGCGTTGCTTCCACCGCGATGGGATCGGTATCCACCGCGACGGCTTTCGAGGCGCCCAGATGCAGTGCAGCAATGGCCAGAATGCCGGTACCGCAGCCGATATCGATGATATCTTCACCGGGCTGCTGGTATTTTTCGACGAATTGCAGGCATAACTGGGTAGAGGGGTGCATACCGGTGCCAAAGGCCATGCTCGGGTCGATCTTGACCGCCTTGCGATCCGCATAAGGGTTCTCAAGCCAGGCCGGCAAGACCAGCAGCCGTTCCCCAATCAGGATGGGTTTATAGTGGTCTTTCCAGGCTGTCATCCAGTTTTGATCAGCGATTTCTTTATACTGGATCTCCGGCAGCGGCATAATCTGCCCAAGGTGCCAGAGCGATTCTTCAATCAACAGCTTGCGCGGTTCCAGATGCGCATCCACCGGGAGATACCCGTACACGCGCGCGCTTCCCACCGCTGTGCCCAGATCGTCATCGTCGCGGTAGGTCATGTCATTTTCAATCACCACCCCGTTGGCCACATACCGTGAAAGCACCTCGGCAACCGCCTCGGCGAGTTCATTCCCTACCTGCAGGGAAATTTCCAGCCAGTGTAACTTTTGGCCCTCATCCACCCAACACCTCTTTTATCTTATCGAGGAAGCTTCGTTCCTGGGGAAGCACTTCCGAACCCAAAGTTTTTGCGAGTGCCTCAAACAATTCCTTCTGCTCTTTGGTGAGGTGGCTGGGCACTTCGACATTCACGATCACCATCTGGTCACCCCGGCTGTTGCTGCGCAGGAAAGGTACCCCCTTGCCGCGCAACCGGAAGCTTTTACCGGGCTGGGTGCCGGCCGGGACGGAAAGCTTCACATCGCCCTCCAGAGTGGGCACCTTGATTTCAGCGCCCAGTGCTGCCTGGGCGATATTGATATTGATATCGAGAAAAATATCATTCTTCTTGCGGTGGAAATATTGGTGTTCTTTTACCACCACTTCCAGATATAAATTACCGTGCGGGCCACCGTTGAGACCGGGTTGCCCCTCACCGGCCAGTCGGATCTGATTCCCGTTATCCACGCCGGCGGGCACATTGACAGTTTTCTTGACCGTCTTGCGCTCCAACCCGCGCCCGCGGCAGACGGTACAGGGGCTGCTGATCATCTCGCCTTTGCCCTGGCAGGTGGGGCAGGTGGTCACCTGCACCATGGAGCCCAGCAGGGTCTGCCGAACGGTACGCACCTCGCCTGTGCCGTTACAGGTAGAGCAGCGCACAGGTGTGGTGCCGGGTTCGGCGCCGCTGCCCTTGCAGTGGCTGCAAGTCTCATCGCGGGTGATCTCGATCTCTTTTTCGGCCCCAAAAACAGCTTCTTCGAAGGTCAGGTTGAGGGTGTAGTTCAGGTCGGCGCCCCGCATGGGACGGTTGCGTGAACGTCCGCTGCTACGTCCAAACCCGAAGCCAAACAGATCCTCGAAAATATCCGAGAAATCCATCGACGACATGTCGGGCATGCCGCCCATGCCGTTCAGGCCTTCGTAACCGTATCGGTCATACACCGAACGTTTTTCGGCATCCGAAAGGATCGCGTAGGCTTCATTCAGTTCTTTGAAACGTTCCTCAGCGTCGGGGGCCTTGTTGACATCGGGGTGATATTCACGTGCCAGCTTGCGAAAAGCTGACTTTAATTCATCAGGGCTGGCGCCCCGATTTACGCCCAGAACTTCATAGTAATCACGTTTTGCCATCAGATGCTCTATTATATGTAGAATGGAGAATTCGAGAAGGGGGAATTTCCTGCCTCTCGAACCTCCATTTCAGATTTTATGTTAATCAGTGACCTGTTCAGCTTCAGCCGAACAGGTCACTGATTACTCTACTCGTTTTTGAACTCGCCCTCAACCACATCTTCACCGTCATCACGCGGCTGTGAGTCATTATTCGGAGGGGTGTTCTGCGGTCCACCGGCGGCCGGGTTGGGCTGCTCGGCCTGGTACATGCTGGCGCCAATCTGCTGGACTACATTGCCCAGGTCTTCGGTAGCCTTGCGGATGCCGTCCACATCGTCACCGTTCATCAGATCGCGCAGGCTCTTGATGCCGTCTTCGGTCTTGGTTTTCAGATCAGCGGGCACCTTGCCTTCGTTTTCACGCAGCAGTTTCTCTGCGGTGTAAATGACGTTATCGGCGTGGTTGCGCACTTCAATCAGCGCCTTCCGCTTCTCATCTTCTTCCTTGTGCAGCTCGGCATCCTTCTTCATCTGCTCGATCTCCTGTTCCTTGAGACCGGAGCTGGCGGTGATGGTGATGTGCTGGCTGCGGTTGGTAGCCTTGTCGAGTGCGGTCACTTTGAGGATACCGTTGGCGTCAATATCGAAGGTCACCTCAATTTGCGGGATGCCGCGCGGCGCCGGCGGGATACCATCCAGGATGAAGCGGCCTAGGGTCTTGTTATCGGAAGCCATGGGGCGTTCGCCCTGTAAAATGTGGATCTCAACCTGCGTCTGGCCGTCACCGGCTGTGGAGAAATTCTGGCTCTTGCGGGTGGGGATGGTAGTGTTGCGTTCGATAATGGCAGTCGATACACCGCCCAGCGTCTCCACCGACAGGGTCAGGGGGGTCACGTCGAGCAGCAGGATGTCTTTCACCTCGCCGCCCAGCACACCGGCCTGGATGGCTGCGCCGATGGCAACCACTTCGTCCGGATTCACGCCCTTGTGGGGCTCTTTGCCGAACATCTTGCGCACGGCGTCCTGCACGGCGGGCATACGGGTCATACCGCCTACCAGCACCATCTCGTTGATGTCGCCGGTCTTCAGATTGGCATCTGACAGGGCTGTTTTCAACGGGCCGAGACTGCGCTGGATCAAATCTTCGGTCAACTGCTCCAAACGCGAGCGGGTAAGTGTGTACACCAGGTGTTTGGGGCCGGTTTGATCGGCGGTGATGTAGGGCAGGTTGATCTCGGTCTGCATGGTAGAGGAAAGCTCAATCTTGGCTTTCTCGGCAGCTTCACGCAGACGCTGCAGAGCCTGGCGGTCATTTTTCAGATCCATGCCGGTGTCTTTCTTGAAGACATCGATCAGGTGATCCATGATGCGGATATCGAAATCATCACCACCCAGGAACGTATCGCCAGAGGTGGAACGAACCTGGAACACACCTTCACCCACATCGAGGATGCTGATATCAAAGGTACCGCCGCCCAGGTCGTAGACGCCGATCACTTCGTTCTTTTTCTTATCCAGCCCATAAGCCAGTGATGAAGCCGTCGGCTCGTTGATGATACGCAGCACTTCCAAACCTGCAATTCGTCCGGCGTCTTTGGTGGCGTTACGCTGAGCGTCGTTGAAGTAAGCCGGCACGGTGATGACGGCCTGTGTCACGGTTTCACCCAGATAAGCTTCGGCGTCCGTTTTTAGTTTGGCCAGAATCATGGCCGAGATCTCCGGCGGTGAATACTCTTTTCCATCCAAAACGACCCGCACGTCACCGTTAGGCGCCTTGGTTACCTTATAGGGAACGCGCTGCATGGTGCGCTGGACCTCGGCATCGTCGAACTTGCGGCCCATGAAGCGTTTGATGGAGAAAATGGTATTCTCAGGGTTGATGATGGCCTGATTGCGGGCCACGCGCCCCACGAGACGCTCGTGGTTCTTGTTCACCGCAACCACCGATGGACACAAACGCTCCCCTTCAGCAGTGGGGATGACAATGGGCTCGCCGCCGACCATGACGGCTACGACAGAGTTGGTTGTACCCAGGTCAATTCCAATAATTTTTGCCATAGATTAATCCTCCTATTGAGCTACTCGAACTTGCGCCGGGCGCAAAACCCGGTCGCCAAGCATATATCCTTTTTTCAGCACTTCAATGATCTGCCCGCTGCTGTGCCCATCGCTTTTTTCAAAGGTGACGGCTTCATGCCGTGTCGGATCAAAATCCTCCGCGTCGATGGCGGTAACGCCTTCGCTTTCGAGGATCTTTTGAAGTTTTTTGTAAATCAAATCGATCCCGGAAAACCATGCTCTATCCCGTGAGTCGTCAGGGAGGGCTTTCATGGCCAGTTCCAGATCATCCAGGATCGGCAAATATTTTTTGATCATGTCGATTTTGACGTTCGAACGTAGATTTTTTTCATCGCGTTCGATGATCTTCTTGTAATTCAGGAAATCAGCCCGTTCGCGTTTCCAGTTTTCCAGATGTTCATTCGCAGCCGCCGCATCCGCTCTCAGCTTATCCACATCATCGGCAGGCAGCAGAACCATTCGGGTGGCCTCCCCCTGTTCGGCGGAGCCGCCTTCCTGAGGAGCCGTGTTTTCCTTATTTTGGGCTTCTTCGTTATTTGATTCGCCTGTTTTCTTATCTTTTTCTTTTTTTAAGCTCATACCTTACTTCCTGTCGATTTATTTTTATGATCATTCCATGATGGTTTCAGCAACCAGATCACTCAACAGCCCTGAAAGGAACCGTACGGTCGAAATGGTGCGGCCGTATTGCAGCCGCATGGGGCCCACCACACCCAGCATTCCGGTCACCAGACCCGGCATACCGTAACGCGAGAGAACGATTGCGCACTGGCGCAGCTCATCCCATGAACCCTCACCGCCAATCAGCACCTGTACGCCGCCCACCGTATCGGCTGCCAGCGCCTGCTGCAGCAGTTCCTGAATCTGCGATTTTTCTTCCAGCATGCGAATGGCCCGCCGGGCTTCAAAGGAGTTATTGAAACCGGGCTCTTCGAGCATGTTGGTCAGCCCATCCAGATAGACCTCGCCGGATGTCAGCGAATCGATGGACTCCAGCTCTTTGATGATGAAACGCAGAATATCCTGATCCAGCCCTGAATACTGACTCTGAACTGCCTTGACCGATGCAATATCCTTGCCTTGAATGGTATGTGTGAGCCTGCGCGATGATTCGGATAATTGCTCTTGCGAAACCGGCTCATCCAGTATAACCACGCGCTGGTGGATCTCACCGCCCAGCATCACCAGGATCATCAATACCTGCCGCCCGCGGGTGGAGATCAGCTCCACGTGTTTCAACAGAACCTGCTCCGGATGAGGAGCCGTCACCAGTGAGGCCGCGCGGGTATGCTTGGCCAAAATCGAAGCAGCCAGACGCATCCATTGTTCCACATCCTGGCGGCTCTGGTAAAACTGGTGGCTGATCATGGAACGCGTCGAATCCGGCAGTTCGGTTTGATGCAGCAGGTTGCGCACAAAATAGCGGTACGCTTCTTCGGTGGGTTCGCGTCCGGCCGATGTATGCGGCTGGCGCAGATAACCCATCTCGGTCAGCGCCGACATTTCGCTGCGAACCGTCGCCGAACTGATATCCAGACGGTAGTCCTCCACCAGGTTCTTGGAGCCTACCGGCACAGCGGTTCGGGCGTATTCATGGATCACCAGCGTTAGAATGAGTTTTTGGCGTTCAGATAAGTCACTCATCTTTTTTCCTCAAATTTAGCACTCCAAGGCTTAGAGTGCTAAATTTGTCCCTATTATGATAACATGCCAAAAATTCAGCGTCAACCATCAACGGTCATTTCTGACAAAACATTTATATTTGGCTCCTCCGAAAAGCTGGCTGTTCATGGTTATCCTTCAGAACAACCCGTTTACTTCACCGAAGCAACAGGCTTTCCGTATAAACGCTATCTCATTCTCCATACGACCATAACGGATCAGGTTTAAAATGAACATATTCAATGATAGAGTTTTTCCCTTTTACTCTTTTCCCGCGTTGATCATGCAACCGGTTTGCCAACTGGACAAAATTGATTCAACGGTCTTGTAACGCATATCCGGTAGTTTATATTTATAGATAAATACAGGCTCATCCCAACGGCCTGTTCATCGATGAAATGTGTCTGCCTCCTATCCAACTTTCCCGGTGTCCCTTTTGAAAATGTCAGACGATTAACATAATGGATCACATCACCCAACACCCGTGATCCACCCATCTTACCGGAAAGGAGGATCAAAACAATTGGCAGTACAGGAGCTATTTTTGGACGAAAAAGTGTACAACCCGGTCGATGCAGTCGATGAAGATGAACTCGTCCGGCGAGCGCAGAAGGATCTGACACAGTTCGCGGTTCTGTATGACCGCTATGTTCAACCGGTCTATCGTTTCCTGCTGGCTCGAACTGCGAATACAGCCGAAGCCGAAGACATCACCTCGCAGACCTTTTTAACTGCGATGCAAAAGCTGTCCACGTACCGTTGCGACGGTCACTTTGTGGCCTGGCTGTTTACCATTGCCAGGAACAAGCAAATCGATAATTACCGCAAAAATCATCGACGCAGCCTGGTGGAATTGAGCGAGAACCTGGAGGAATACCACCCGGATCTGGTGATTGACGTGCTTCAAAAGGAACGTCAATTCGTGCTCAGGCAGATCCTTTCAGAATTGCCTGATAAAGACAGCGAGTTGCTGGCTTTACGGTTGGCAGCGCAAATGAGTTTTGCAGAAATTGGTGTGGTTATGCACAAAAACAGCGCAAGCGTGAAAAAAGCTTACTATCGCCTGCTGGAACGGCTTAAAACGAAAGCGGAGGTTACACATGAATAATCCCTGCACGAATATTTCATACCCGGAGGCATTTGAAGCGGAGCTGACAAACGCCATGGGGTTGAGTGATGCCTCCCCACAGTTTGTTCAATCGTTACGACAAAAAATGTTGAGCACCCCCCAAACCGGTCGTGAGCGCCGTCCGCTGGTGTGGCGATATGCCATGGCGGTGATCATCACCCTGACGATCCTGATTTTTGCAGCCGGACCGCAAAATGTGCTGGCCGCGGTGCGTCAGTGGTTGGGGCAGTATTTTCCGGGGATTGGTTTCGTGGAAGATTCCAGCGCTTTACGCATCCTGGAATCACCGGCAACCGTGCGTCTGGAGGGAGTTGACGTGACCATTCGCTGGGCCTACACCACGGATGACCAGACCGTGTTGGCGTATCCTGAGGAAAATGACACACGTGTGTGCGAGGACTGGCTGGTCTATTCACCGGAAACCCACCAGAGGATCCAGGATATTTCGCTTGGAACACTGCGTTTGTCTGACGGCAGTGAGCTGGGGTGGGACTTCAACGGGGGTTACCCGCCCATCCCATCGGATGTGAACGAAGCCACATTGATCATCCATACCGCCAAAGCAGTGCCGGACTGCCCGGAAGGCTCAAGCTGCCGGTGCATGGACGAGGATCAGCGAGTCGAGATCCCGCTGCGCTTTATTGTTCCCCCGCCCGGCACCAGTCTGGAAATCTATGAAATGCAATTCACCCCGGTCGCTCCAGCAATGAAGACGGATTCGGGTAAATAACAAGGAGAACCCATGTTCAAAAAAGTCGCAGGACTGTGTTTATTGATCGGATTGATGTTGTCAGCCTGTACACAGCCTGACGCCGCCGGTGTTCAGGTGGATGTCAAACTGATCGAACCCACTGAGGAAGTCATTCCATCTCAGGAATTCATACCCGAAGAAACCGAGATGTCCGTAGAGACCACCGTTCCCAAAGAAGAGGCGCCTGAGCCGGCGATTGACCCGCTCGAATCGCTTAAGGGCAAAATGGTCAAAGATGAAAGTGGTTATTTGTTGCTGCTGGGGTTCGTTACCGTCCCCAACACAGAGGTGTATTTCCAGTTCCCGGAAAGTTTTCAGTTCCCGCATGAGCACATCAAAGAGGATTTACGCATCCTGGGTGTCAACGGCGCTGAGGTGGAATATGAAGAAGTAGACCCGGGCGAATTGAACCTGTATGTGGAAAATCCGCTGGGAGAAGGGATCATCGATCCGCGCGCTTTTCGCATCACACAGGCAGAGATTACCGGACCGCTGACCCTCGAAATGGTGAATTTGATCCAGGGCGTGAATCTGACCGGTCAACCCGCCTCATCGTTTTCCATCCAATTTGACGCCGCTTTTCCGGCGGGTCAAAACCAGTGGGATATCAACCAGGCTGTGGATCTGATTCCGGATCACCCGTTTACGATGAAGTATTTTGACGCCACCGTTTTCAACGATTACAGCCAGGGTCAGTTCAGCGGCCCGCAAAACACGTTCTTCAACGGAAGCTATTATCTTGAGGCCCCCGGGTTTGAAGGGATCACCTTCCGCCAGTTCGTACCCGAAGAAAGGCAGGCCGAATGGCCGATGGGAGGGGGTGGTTATGAAGAGGCCTGCACGGGTCTGTTTGCAAATTGCGTCATGAGCGATGCAGGATTATTGAAGACCGAAGACAATGTGTATACGCTCGAGATTATTGCGTACCGCCTGATTGTCCAGGGACCGTGGCAGGTGCAGTTCGATCTGCCGGATTAAGGCTTTTGGGGGAGGAGTATTTAGAAGCACCCCACCCCTTTATCCCCGCCCCTCCGCAGGGGCGGGGAACTCTTAATACAGGCCAGCGTGCGCAGTCCTCTGCGCACGCTGGCCTGTCTGCGTTGAAAACACGTGGAGCAGCTTCTTTTGGTTGGGGTTTTTCATTACGGTGGAAGAACTTATCGGAGTAAGCAGCCAATCTACATGGGGAACATAATTCAGTCTGGTTCAATTCCCCTCCGTCGGATAGATGGCGCTCATCATGCGGCAATGTGTGCCGCATGTTGTGATTATCTAGTTTTCCCCGCATTGTTGGCGGTGTTTGACGTCAGAACGTCAAACACCGCCAACATAATTTAATTTCCCCGCCCCTGCCAGGGGCGGGGATAAAGGGGTGGGGTGAATTTTCACCGTGCATCGCGCCGGGTGGATTACAATTAACGCTGAAGCTGTAAATCCGTTTGAAGGACATCTCATGCAACTTTTATATCTCTCCCGACGCGATGTGGAAGACACCGCCCTGAAAATGCCCGAGTTGATCGATATTCTGGAGCAGGCCTTTTTGGACAAAGGCCGCGGTAATGTGGAAATGCCGCCCAAGCCCGGCATTCACCCCATCCCAAACGCATTTTTACACGCCATGCCGGCCAGTGTGCCCGGTCTGAAAGCCGCCGGCATCAAATGGGTGAGCGGTTACCCCTCCAACAAGGCAAAGGGCCTGCCCTACATCACCGGCCTGATGATTCTCAACGATTTTGATACCGGCATCCCCCAATGTGTGATGGACGCCACCTGGGTGACCGCCAACCGCACCGGCGCTTCCACTGGGCTCACCGCGCGCACGCTGGCCCGCCCGGATAGCAGAACCGCCGGCGTGCTGGCTTGCGGTGTGCAGGGCCGCACCAACTTGGAAGCCTTTCACACCGTGTTCGATCTGGAAAAGGCTTACGCGTATGACATCGACCCGCACAGCCAGCAGCGTTATGTGGATGAAATGTCACGCAAACTGGATCTGGAAATCATCGGGGTGAAAACGCCGCGCGAAGCAGTGGTGAACAGCGACCTGGTGGTCACCAGCGGACCGATGCTGAAGCAGCCCAACCCGGCCATCCAGGCCGACTGGCTGCAACCCGGCGCGTTTGCCTGCGCGCTGGATTACAACAGCTACTGGCAGCGCTCCGCCCTGGACGAGATGGATCTGATCACCACTGACGACCTGAACCAGATCCCCACCGCCCGAAGGGATGGTTTTTTGAACGACGCCCCCGACCCCTCGGTAGAGCTGGCGCAAATTTTGACCGGTCAACACCCCGGCCGCACGGAGAATTCCCAGCGTATCCTGGCCATGAACTTTGGTCTGGCCATGTGCGATATGGCGGTGGGCTCGGTCATCTACCAGCGCGCCGTTGAAAAAGGGTTGGGTACCTGGCTGCCGCTGTAACCCAACCGGAATATCGTAAAATTAACAAAATACTTTTCCAGGGAGCCACTCCATGAACGATATCCTCGAAATCATCTTCAAACGCCGCAGCATCCGTAAATATGATAACCGTTCGGTAGAGCGTGAAAAGTTGATCGATCTGCTCAAAGCCGGTACCGCCGCGCCATCAGCCTGCAACAACCAGCCGTGGGAACTTGTGGCGGTGGATGACCCGGCTGTGATGGAGCAGTTCCATGCCCGTATGAAGTTTGGTCCGTACAACGCGCCTGCGGCCATCGCGGTATGCTACAACCCGCAAATCGGCCGGAGTACCTCGTGCAATACCTTCTGGCAGCAGGACTGCGCCGCCGTGACCGAGAACATTCTCATCGCGGCAGTGGGGATGGGACTGGGTACCGTCTGGCTGGGTGCCTACCCGGCCGAAGGCACTGCGGCAGTGGTCAAAGAAATCCTGCATCTACCGGCAGAGGTCGTCCCCATGTGCGTCATCTATGTGGGATACCCCGCTGAAGAAAAAGAACCCCGCACCCAGTACAACGAGAAAGTCATTCACTGGCAGCAGTACGGCGGAAAATAACCCCACGGATTACTTTTGACGGGCAGGCCTGAGACCTGCCCTCGTTTCTTAATCGCATAAATTCATCCACTGCTGGAATTTTTTCTGTTTCGAGTTATGATGTGTGTATCAGAAGACTGATATTATCAGAGGACCGATATGTGTATCAGAAGACTGATATTATCAGAGGACCGATATGTGTATCAGAAAACTGATATTATCAGAAGACTGATATTATCAGAAGACTGATATTATCAGAAAACGAGGAGGATCCCTGCCATGGCATCTCCCGCTTCTCCGCACCAACCCCACTTACCCCGTCTGCTTTTTCCCATCTTTGGGCTATTGTTTCTGATCACCTTAGCCTGCAATATACCCAACCTGGCCGTTCAGGAAACACCACCGGCGATGGAGGAGGTCTCCACGGTTGCTGCCGAGGTACTGCCTGAGCCCAGCGTTACCCCGGCTGATTTATCGACGCCAACCGCTGGTGTCACGCCGGAGGCCCCGCACAGCCAGGATAACCTGTCGATGACCGGGCCGTGGGTGATTCTGGCCGCGCAGGACCGGCTGTGGGCGGCCAACCTCGATGGCAGCGCTCCCTCTGGGCTGGTGAATCAGGCCAGCACGGCCTGGTATATCCATCAGGTGGCTCTGGCTCCACAAGGCGGTTTTCTTTCTTTCACTGCCAGTTGGGAATCCAACAACCTGTCTCACCTGTCGCTGTTTGTGGCCAAATTGCCTGAAATGACAACCAAAATGGTCGCTGAGCTGACCGTAGAATCAACCGATCCGGCCGGTGGCGGAGAGATGTGCCAGCCTTCGTTAGAGACCACGCGAGCCATGGCGGTAGGCAGCGCCATGGCCTGGTCACCGGACGGGCGCAGTCTGGTTTTCATTGGCGGTCAGGATGGCGAATCGGCAGATGTGTATGGATATTCGGTAGATACCGAACAAATCACCCGGCTTTCCAGCGAGCCGGCTTACGCATTCAGCCCTTCCTGGTCGCCAGATGGCAGAGACATCGTCTTTTTCACCGCGAATTGCTTTGGCACCGGCGCCGGCTTTGAGATGGACGACGCCTGGGTTGTATCGGCTTCCGGCGCACAGGCGCGCACGTTGTATTCGCTGCCGCCAGACAGCATCAATGAAACCGTGGTGGGCTGGTCTGGGCCGCGCGATGTGATCACCCGCACCTCTTCTACCAATCCCGGTTCTGTGCTGCGCAGGGTTAACCTTGATAGCGGACAGGCAACCGTTTTATTTGATGATCCCTTCTACGATGCCGCCATTTCTCCTGATGGTACCGTGGCGCTGGTCGCTGATGGCGGTACGCTGCTATTTACCCCTGCCGGTGATGTGATTCAGATTGCCACTCTGCCGGCAACACAGGTGACTTACTCGCCGGGGCGCAATTCGTTCTTTGTGATGGATATGAACATCCAGCCCCAGGAAGTGAGCCTGACCGGCGAACTCCTTCAACTGATGACGCTGCTGGAAATGCCTCTATTTTCACCCGGCGGGCAATGGTGGGCTTCCGTTTTGGGCAGTGATTTGTTTATCAGTCAGGCGATGTGGTATGAAGAGAGCTCTTACACCGGGTTGATAGAGAATCTGTTTTGGGTGCAGGATCCGGTTACCGGTGCGGAGACGCTGTTTTTCCGCGGTGGCAGCAGCACTGAAGAGATGCGTTTTTACAAAGCCAGCGTACCTGATTTTACGGTGCAGCAGGTAAGTGGGTTTACCGTGATGGGTGGGATAACCGGCGGAGGGGTGCTTTCTCCTTAACCCGGTCTAAAACACATCCAGATCATGGGCTGAAATCACCTCGCCGTCATAGCGGGAGCGAACTTCATCCACGAGTTCTTCCTCACTGACGCCCCAGAAAAGCTGGTGGTACAACACCAGCAGTTTAGGCTGCACCTGCTGCGCCAGATCGCCCAGCTCGTGCGCCGAGGTGTGCATGTTGGCGTGGTAAATCTGCCATTCCGCCGGGCGGGTGGCAAACCCTTTCACCGAGTAAACTTCGTGCACCAGCACATCACAACCATGGGCCTGCTCCAGCAGCGTGCCCACTGGAGCGGTATCCCCGGAGATCACATAGGTGCGCCCGGGTGTCTTCACTTTATAGCCATAAGCGGTCCAACTGCCATGCCGTACCGGGAAGGCGCTGATTTGCACATTGTCATCGCGGTAAAACAGGCCGGGTTCAATTTCATGTACATTGATCACATACGCCCCGGCGGTCACCGGCTCCAAGCCCTCAATGCGCTCACGTAAATCCTCGCGGTACGCTTCCAGGATATGCCCGGTCATCGCCGAGATACCCTGTGGCCCATAGATTTCCAGCGAGTCTCGCCGGCCGATCACGCCGGGCGTCAGGATCAGATCCGGAAAGCCGGCCGTATGATCCGAATGCAGGTGCGTGGCAAACGCGCGGGTCAGCCGCCAGGGGGCCAGACCCTCAATGCCCGCCTGGTGAGCCGCTGCGCAGCGTCGCACCACACCCGGCCCAAAATCAAACAAATAGGGCTGATGGTTGACCACCACAGCCACGGCCGGGCCAAACCGGTCCGGGTCGGTGTTGGGCGTGCCGCTGCCCAGCATGACCAGTTTTGAGGAGTGGGAAGGGGGAGGGTAGGGCTTCATATCTGGAATATACCATAAGTCGTTTGGGAAGGTATCCTGTTGAAACCGGTCAAAATATTGTATGATTGAAAAACAGCGCCTATCAGAAACCTGGATGACAAGGAGACAGATTATGCTCGCGAAAGAAATCACCACCCGAGACAAACGACTGATGGTTCTTATCCCCGCCGGCGAATTTATCATGGGCAGTAATGAGTTCCCGCCAGAGATGCCCATGCGCACTGTATTCCTGCCGGATTACTACATTGACCGCTACCCGGTAACAAACCGCGACTGGAAACGGTACATGGATGAAACGCGTGCGTTTGCTCCCCGTCACTGGGGCGGTTTGGAAATCCCGGCGGGATTTGAAGACCACCCTGTGCACCGCATCAGTTGGTATGAGGCCTGCGCCTACGGTGAATGGGCCGGAAAACGCCTGCCCACCGAAGCGGAATGGGAAAAAGCCGCCCGAGGTACTGACGGCCGCCGCTGGCCGTGGGGAAATGAATTCTCTGAGGCCAACGCGTTGGTGTGGGATCGCGGCGAATTCTCCATGACCGCCAGTGTGTATGCCCACCCAGGCGGGGCCAGCCCGTATGGTGTGTATGAGATGGGCGGGAACGTGGAGGAGTGGACCGCCGATTGGTACGAGGCCTACCCGGGCTCCGATTACAAGTGTGGTGCGTACGGGCATGCCTTCAAGACGCTGCGCGGGGGTTCATCCTTCTTTACCATGAACCACGCCCGCTGCGCCTACCGCTGCTTTACCCGCCCCGAAGATTTCGGGATCGACAATGTGGCCGGGTGCGGTTTCAGGCTGGTGCTGGACGCGGATAAGGTTCCTGCGGACTAATCTCTGACTGTTTTACAGGCTTACACAAATATCCATCGGGCGGGATTTCCCGCCCGTTTTTCATCATTAGGCTCAGAGTGACAGCGATGAATATTTCCCAACAGTGGGAATGCTAGCCTGTAAATCCGGTAGGGGAGGTTCATGAACCTCCCCTACAATGAAACAGATTACCTTTTGCCAGGATGGGGGAGATGAAATGATAGACCTGATATTGTCTGCACAACCTTGTCCATTTGTCATCCCGAATAAGGCGTCTTCGCCGCCATGAGGGATCGGATAGGGGAGAATGATAGCGGTTCCAGATATGGAAACGTGAGAAGATTCAACCGTATCCGATCCTTCGCTGCGCTCAGGATGACAAATGAGAGAATGCATGCTAACAAGAAAAATTTGTCCGGCGCAACCTCATCCATTTGTCATCCCGAATAAGGCGTCCTCGCCGTCATGAGGGATCGGATAGGGGAGAATGATAGCGGTTCCAGATATGCAGGCGTGATTGATTTTTCCTTAGCCGATCCTACCAGGTCTCGGTCACCTTGCGCAAACCGCGCGGAGCATCCGGGTTGAAGCCCTTGGCCTGCGTCAGGTGATTGCAGAACAACTGAGCCGGGATGATGCTCACAATCGGGCTGAGCCACTCCGGTACGCCGGCCGGCAGACGGATGGCCGTCTGCGCCAACCGCAGCGCTTCTTCCTGATCCGACAGGACCACCAGCTCGATGTGATGGCGTTCCTTCATATCCTTCACGTGCTGCAGCATATCCGCATACACCTTACCCTGCGGCATGACTGCCAGGATGGGGAATTGATGCTCCAGCAGCGCGATCGGGCCATGCTGAAAATCAGCCGATGAATACGGTTCGGCGGTGATGTAGCACAACTCCTTTAACTTGAGCGACCATTCATACGCGCTGGAATAGTTGTACCCGCGCCCCAGCACCACGCACTGCTGCATGTAAGCATATCGTTCGGCCTGCTGGCAGATACTCTCATCCTGCTCCAGCGCATGCGCGGCCAGTTCCGGTACGCGCCTGATTTCGTCAATCCGCTGCGGCTCACCACTCAGGGCGGCTGACAGCAGAGCAACCGCCATCAACTGGGCCGTGTAGGTTTTGGAGGCGGCCACAGCCTTCTCCTCGCCGGCCGATAAATCGATCACATGATCGGCGGCAAGCGCCAGCGGTGATTGCACGTCATTGCTGATGGCCAGGGTTGTCTGTCCCTGCCGGCGTCCTTCCTGCAGCACCTGTACAATATCCGGTGATTTGCCGGACTGCGAAATACCCATCACCAGGCAGTCCTGCAGACGCGGGGCGGTTTCATACAGGCTGAACAGCGATGGAGCCGCCAGGGCAATCGGCAGACGATTGACCGACCCGACCAGGTATTTGGCATATAAACCGGCGTTGTCTGAGCTGCCGCGCGCTGCCAGAAACACAAAGCGAATATCCTGCTGGCGTAAATGTTCCGCAATTTCGCGGATGGGCTGCCACTGCTCGTCAATAATGCGCTGCAAAACGGCCGGCTGCTGGTAAATTTCCTGGTGAAAGGTCATGGCAAGTTCCTGTCTTCTGATGAATTTTTCTCCATTATAAAGCCGGAACGCTTTATCAGCATGGTGCGGCACTTTTTGTCAGCAACAGGGTTTCATTGAATTGTGTGTATAATATTTTCACCGGTGTATCCGGTTCCCCAATCTCATTTGATCCAGACTGTGCAGAAGATGGCTCGCGTTTGACAGGCCGCCCTATCTTTTACCGGATCTGTGATCCAACAAGAGGTCGTTTGCATGGCAGGTACCCTTTCCCGACGTGAGAAATTCATCTACGGTTTTGGCGATATCGGATTCAGCCTCACCTCCACCATTTTAGACGCCTATTTCGCCATCTTTTTAACCGTTGTGGTGGGGATTCAGCCCGCCATTGCGGCGATTGCCCTGTTTATCGGGCGAAGCTGGGATTACATCAATGATCCCATCCTGGGGCATCTGTCTGACCGGACGCGCACCCGCTGGGGCCGCCGGCGGCCATTTTTGTTGTTCGGAGCGCTGCCGTTTGCCATCGCTTTCACCATGCTGTGGTTCCGGCCCGGTTGGGACAACCAGATTGCCCTGTCAATTTATTACGCCATTGCGTACCTGTTTTTTGATACCACCGCCACCCTGCTGTATATGCCTTATTATGCACTCACCCCTGAACTGACCGACCGTTATGACGAACGCACCACCCTGACCACTTACCGTATGTTTTTCTCCATTTTGGGCAGCCTGCTGGCTTTCACCGTGCCGATCATGATCATCGGCGGGCTGGTGCCTCAAAATGCGCCGCGCGTGCTGTTGATGGGCGCCATTTTTGCCGCTGCCAGCGCGGCGCCCATGTTGCTGGTGTTTTTGAACGTGAAAGAACGCCAGGAGTTTATGGCCCAGGAGCAGCCCAAGATTCGCGCCTCGCTGAAAGCCGCCTGGAAAAATCGTCCGTTCGTGTTCGGGGCAGTGATCTACCTGTTCACCTGGGTATCCATGTCGATCGTTCAAACCGCCCTGCTGTACTACATCAAATATGTCATCCGGCGCGAAGGTTCGAGCGACCTGCTGATGGCAGCCATTTTTGTGACGGCCATTCTGGCCCTGCCGCTGTGGGAGCGCAT
>CAZHMZ010000059.1:0-19024 GCA_964532655.1 uncultured Anaerolineaceae bacterium | reverse complement strand
TGCCCACCCGGGCTTCCCGCTGCACATCATGGATTTCGCGGTAAGCGGCGGCATGCCCCTTCACCAGGTTCTGCCCCACAAGAAACGCCAGTTTGGGATCCTTCTTGCCGGGCGGGAAGAGCGGATCCATGTATCCAAAATAGGTATACAGGTTGGGTTCGTTGATGGTAGCCCACAGGGTGACGTAATCCTTGAGGGCTTCCACCACCTTGCGCGCATAGCGGCCGAATTTGGCCGGCGTATCCGGGTTGGCCCAGCCGCCCTCATTCATCAGCCAGATCGGATCGGTGAAGTGATGCAGGGTCACCAGCGGGGTCAGCTTGCGGTCATACATACCGCGCATGATCTCACGATAATAATCCAGTGCGGATTCATCCCAATGGTTGGGGGTGGGTTGAATGCGCGACCACTCGATGGACATACGGTGGGCGTTCTGCCCGGCTTCGGCGGCGCGATCCAGATCCTGCCGCCAGCGCCCGCCCCACCAGTCACAGGCCAGCCCGGCGCGGTCACCGTTGACTATGCATCCGGGTTCCTGTTCCCATACAGACCAGTTATTGTTGGTGTTGCTGCCTTCCACCTGGTGAGATGAAGTGGCGGTGCCCCACAAGAAACCTGGGGGGAAATGGAAGGTCGCCTGCGGCATAATCACTACTCCTTTTTGACAGGGGCTTTAATATAGACGGTTACGGGGTTGATCCCGCTTTCCACCTGGACGGTCACACTTTCGCCCTCCAGGTCTGGATTATACTGCATGCTGTACACTTTCCAGGAGCCGCCGCTGACCGGCAGGGAGAACTTACCTTCCTGGTTGCTGGCCGTGAACACATACGCGCCATCGCTGCGCTCAGCAAACACGCGCATGCTCACCGCCGTCCCCTCGGCATTGGTCAGCTCACCGGTGATGAAGGCATCCGCGGTCTGG
Source organism: uncultured Anaerolineaceae bacterium (assembly GCA_964532655.1). Classification (GTDB taxonomy): domain Bacteria; phylum Chloroflexota; class Anaerolineae; order Anaerolineales; family Anaerolineaceae; genus JAJFTV01. The sequence continues at coordinate 18,099 of CAZHMZ010000059.1, read as the reverse complement.
TACATAAACAATAACGGCGAACTGGGCGGGGGTTCAAAAATATAGCGGTAGTTGTACAGAAAATGTCCGCTGAGGTTACAGGCGCTGTCATAGATCCAACTGGCGCAATCCGCGCCCATCACCTGTGCCTCCCAGATACCGACCGATTCTTTGGGGATGTAAGCGTACCAATAGCCGTCGGCGTTGCTGACGGCGTCGGTGCGCAAAGCGCCCGCTTGAAGACGATGTATTACCGCGATGTTCACCTTATCCACCGGCTTGCCCGTCGAATCAATCACCCGTCCGCTGACCATGATGCTGTCGGTCACGTCTTCCAGAGGCAGGTAAGCGGCGTTCTCACCCAGGCCCAGCAGCGCGGACGACATCCAGCCGGTTTTTTCATCGGCAGTTTGGACCCTCACCCATTCATCCCCGGGGACGCGAGATATGACCGTCAACTGTGTGTCGATCGGGTAAGAGGCCAGAATGGCGTAGGTGGTGCCCGGCCCGGCCCGCAGGTTGAGGTTCTCCACCGGCACCACGGCTGCCTGGGTACCCACCGGGTGAGGGGTGGGCGTTTCGGTGGGCAGCGGCTCGGGGGTGAGGGTGAATGTGGGCTGCAGTGTTTGACTGGGAAGCGGCTGTGTGGGCGGGTTGGTTTGAGTGGCTGCTACTTCCGGTGAAGCCTCGGGCTGAGCGCAGCCGGAAAAGAGCATGACCAGTATAAGGATAAACAGGATGGAAAATCTTGCAGATTTCATCTTTTCATCTCCTTTCGTGCAAGAGACAAAAGCAGTGATCCTGATAATGTCGTTGCTGACAACGTTGTTGTTAACGCCCCTGATGAATCCCTGACAAGGGATTAAAAAGATTATAGTATATTTTCAGCCGCCGTAATATCGATGCTTCTGCAAACCGGCCGGTGCGATGAACAGAAACAGTTTACCGGCCGGTGATCTCGGTCATCGGCCGGTAAACAACGGGAAATAAGTTCTGTCCTGGGTAGCGGTCAGGGAATAATTTATTTCAACTGCCGTTTTGGCTCGGCACGCGGATGCATGCCCGTTTTGCACAGCCCCAGCGATGCTGCCCGCATCACCGATTGGGCGCGCGTACTGGCCCCCAGACGCCGTTTGAGCGCCGCCACATGCATGAGAATGGTGCGCGGCTGCAGCCCCAATCGCAGAGCGATCTCTTTGGTGGTCAGGCCCTCGCTCAGATACTGAAGCACATCCGCCTGGCGGTCGGTAAGGAAATTGGCCGCGGACCGGGCGCTCCCGGAGCGGTGCAATACCGTATCGACGTCCAGATCAACCGGTCGGCTGGTGGTGATGACCACCAGTGTGCCCTGCTGAAATGTTTGCAGCAAAATGGGCGGTTTCGATTCAGACAGCAGGCTTCCATACGGTTCAGGCGGCGTCCACTGACCGGCCTGGATGGTTTCGATCACTGCTCCGGCCTGCAGCGGGGATTCAAGCAGTAAAAAGGTCTGGTCGTTGGGTAAAAACAGTAAGCGTGTCATTGTTCTCCTGCATCGAATTCGTTTGTTTTGTCTCGCGCGCATGTTGCCCCCTGGCGCAAGTCACAAAACAATTAATAGAACATTCATTCTATTACATAATAGCTTTTATAAACGGGTTTGTCAATACTTTCAGGTGAAAGATGGGAATCATTCGTTGATTCATAGGATGAGTATGGCAAGGGAACCCCTCCTCAATGTCATCCCGAGCAAAGGCGTCCGCGCCGTCGCGAGGGATCGGCTAAGGGAGAATCTCCGCACGTTTCCATATCTGGAACCTTGATCGCATGGCAACGGCGGGTGGATAATATCCGCCCCTACCGGAAGGTTAACCCGTAAATCCCCGGCGCACACTGTGCGCCGCTACTGACAGAAAGGGGCAGCATTTCCCCGGGTGTCATTCCGAGCAATGACGTCTGCGCCGTCGCAATGAGGGATCGGCTAAGAGAGAATCTCTGCACGGTTCTAGATCTGGAACCACCATCAATTACCCCTCGGGCGGTCCTCCGCACGCGGATTCTCCGTGTCAGACAGCAAAAAGCGCTGTCTGACCCTCCGAAATGACACAGAAGTACAGGGTTTCGAAGTAAATGTTTTCTCAATTTAGGGCGATGAATGTCCTCCTGTTCCAAAGAATAATGCAAAAAAATCACTTTGCTTTAATCCAAATTTTTTATACTGGATTTGACAACGGTCATGAATTTTTATACACTATCAATAAGGGCGGAATTGTCAGCATGGCGGAAATCAAAACAGAGTCACGGCAGCAACCGAAGCTCGCTGGCATATTTATTATTTGGAATTTTTTCTAAGGGATCAGATCAGGAGGGTATGCAATGACCACAGTACGACAAGTCCTCAATCAAAAGAGCAGTGATGTTTATTTCGTCGAACCGCAAGATACCATACTGGATGCCTTACGGCTGATGGCGGAAAAGGATATCGGTGCGGTACTGGTGATGGAAGATAACCAGGTCAAGGGGATTTTCTCTGAGCGTGATTACGCGCGCCGAACCCGTCTGAAGGGCAAGACATCCGATGAACCGGTCAGAGATGTGATGACCCGCACGGTGTACTACATCAGCCCGGATGACAGCATGGAAGCCTGCATGGCGCAGATGACCGACAAGCACATCCGCCACCTGCCTGTGGTGGAACACGGCTATGTGATCGGAGTGATCTCCATCGGCGACGTGGTGAAGGCCATCATTTCCAATCAGAAGAGTCTGATTGAAGGACTGCAGAATTACATCATGGGTACAGAGACCCAATTCTAGTTCAACAATTACGACCGTTGTAAGACGGGGGCTGCTCTTATGGGGGCAGCCCCTGTTTGTTTTAAATCCCCTGCACCAACCTGACGAATCCAACCTATCCAAAGAGCTATCTTGAAATAGTACATCTGTTCTATAAAATAAATGTGCAGCTTACGGCCGGAATTCACCGAGCCGTTGAAGGAGTTAACCGCATGTCTGAGAAGCAGAACACCTCTGTTCCGCATCCCGCGCGCCGGCAGCATGTTCGAACCGGCGATGCCAGAACCCGCAGACAGGGTTTCTACTCGCGCGCCTGGAAACTGGCCGGCGCTACGGACCTGGTGCCGCTCAACCCGTGCAGCCTGGAGGAGGAAGTGGCGCTGCTGCGGTTGTACATCCGGCGCCTGGTCGAAGCCGATCAGGCGGAGACGGATCTGAAAACCATGCAGGATCTGATCCGCACCCTTTCCGTCGCCTGCCAGACCATCGTCCGACTGGTCAAAGCGCAGAACGGTTTACACCGCGATGAAGAAAGCGAGCTGCAGCAGGCGGTTGAGCAGGCTCTCCGTGAAGTGACAGAAGAATTCGATCTGAGCCGCCAGTTTCCCTCCTGACGCAGGCAGAACGGCAAAATCCGCCTGAGTGCCTGCCATCCAGGATTTCCCCCCTGACGAAAACAACAGATGAATCCACCTGTCTGTCCCTTTTGACAGATTGAAAAAAGGGGATTGTCTGTCAAAATGGTATAAAAATAGAACATCAGTACTATTTTTGAAAGTTACGGAACGTTTGTAGACCGCATCCCAATAAAAAACCAATGTTTCGGCCGTCCAGGAGCCGGGTAGGCGGTGAGCACCGGCCGGATGAATCAGGGAGCAGAACGGGAACAGGCCAGCAGGGGGAGATGCCTGTTCTCTGCTCACCCGGGCCAGGGGGCAGCGCAGTAAATGCCATTGGCCGGCAGCAGAACGGTGTTGGAAACCATGCGCTGACAGGCTTACCCGAACCGGGTACCACTCTTCAGCAGCCCTTCTGCCAGCCGGGCTGTCCCCTGGCCTTCGCTCCTGACGATTGAGAAATACGGATGAATCGATGATCGCTGAAAAATGGAAAAGTGAGATGCCGAAAAAACCCGTAGACCCGGAAATGTCAACCGCCAGCCTATCACACGATGTCGGTGAACTCAAACCGCTGGTCACCGACATCGTGCGGTTCACCGATGCCATCGGCCGGCTTAAGCTGCGATCTTACCAGCGCCAGGTGGCTGAAGCGGTGATCGACTCGGTGATGCAGAACGCGGGGCGTTCTATTGTGGTCATGTTTCCGCGCCAGAGCGGGAAAAACGAGCTGCAGGCGCATATCGAAGCCTATTTGCTGCTGTTGCTCAAAGAATATCACACCGAAATGGTTAAGGTAAGCCCAACCTGGAAACCGCAAAGTCAGAACGCCATGCGCCGGCTGGAACGCGTGCTCGACCGCAATCTGCTCACACGCGGGCAGTGGCGCAAAGAGAGCGGTTACATCTACCGGCTGGGCAACTCGCGCATTCTGTTTCTTTCCGGCGCGCCGGAAGCCAACATTGTGGGAGCCACCGCCAGCCTGCTGCTGGAAGTAGATGAAGCTCAGGATGTGCGCATCGACAAGTTCGACAAGGATATCGCACCGATGGCTTCCAGCACGCACGCCACGCGGGTGTTCTGGGGTACCGCCTGGACCAGCCGCACGCTACTGGCGCGAGAGTTACGCGCCGCCCGGGTCGCCGAGCAGGCTGATGGCATTCGGCGCGCCTTTGTGATCAACGCGGACGACGTGGCAGTCGAGGTTCCGGCATACGGACGCTTTGTAGCCGAACAAACCGCCCGGCTGGGGCGCAGCCATCCGCTCATTCGCACACAGTACTATGCCGAAGAAATCGACGCCGAAGCTAGTCTGTTTACCCCGGCGCGGCGGGCGCTGATGCAGGGCACACACCCGGCCCAACAGCGGCCAAGGCCCGGCGGTTTGTACGCCATATTGATCGACGTGGCCGGGGAAGACGAGGGTGCCACCTTCGGTGGCAGTGGCAATGACGGCGTCATTGCCTCAAGCCAAACGGAAAGCGAAGCGGCTGGTCTGCACAACCCCAGCAGGGATCTGACCGCGTTAACGGTGGTGGAGGTGATCACCAAAACATTGGATGACCCGCTGCTGCGGGCGCCCACCTATCACGCGGTGTACCGCCGGCAGTGGCAGGGAACCAAGCACGCGGAGTTATACGGCCAACTCAGGGCGTTGATCGAACATTGGAACGCCCGCCGTGTGGTGGTGGATGCCACCGGCGTGGGAGCGGGTCTGGCGTCTTTTCTGGCGCAGGCCTTCGGAGATCGCATCCAGCCGTTCCTGTTCACATCCACCAGCAAAAGCCGGCTGGGCTGGGATTTTCTCTCGGTATGCGACACCGGCCGCTGGAAAGAACCCACGGGCGGTGAGCCGGCCCTGCAGGAGCTGTTCTGGCAGCAATGCGAGTTCTGCGAGAGCCAGGTGCTGGACGGCCCCGGCAAGCTGATGCGCTGGGGCGTGCCGGACGGCAAGCGTCACCCCTCCACCGGCGAGATACTGCATGACGATTTACTGATCAGCGCCGCCCTGTGCACGCTGCTGGATCATCACCACTGGGCAGGCAGTGCCGCGCCGCTCATCCTGCCGGCCCGCGACGTACTGGAAGAACTGGATGAAGGTTTTTAACTCACTTGAAAGGAGGAGGTTTGGAAACGATCAGACTGCGTATGAATCTGGAAGGGCAGGCAGCCGGGCCGGGTCGCTTTGAGGTGCTGGCGATGACCGCCGGCGAAGGCAACGGCTGGCTGTTCAGCGCCCAGGTGTTGCGTGAATCGCTGCCCCTGTGGAACGGTATCGAATGCTTTATCGACCACAGCCTGCGGGAACGCAGCATCCGCGACCTGGCCGGGTTGTTCAGCCAGGCAGTTTGGGATGAAGCCGCTCAGGGCATCAAGGTGACCCTGACGGCTGCAGGGCCGGGCGGCGTTCTGCTGGCCGAACTGGGAAAGGAGGTGATCCGTCAACCGGAGCCGAAACCGAAGATCGGATTTTCGGCCGATGTATTGTTCACCGCCAAGGGCAAGACCGTGGAAAAGATCATCAAGGTATTCAGTGTGGATCTGGTGTACAACCCGGCCCGCGGCGGAGCCTTTGTGCGCGCGCTTTACCAAAGCGCGCTCAATCAGAGCGCCTTGCCCACGGAACAAAAAACGAATCAAAACCATGATCGAGAACAGGAAAGGGGAACGATGGAATCGGAAAATGAGACTGTCAATCAAACCGCCCCCACAGCGGATATCCGCCAGGCGGTGAGATCCACCATGAAAGTCGGCGCTTTGGCCGATCCGGCGGCGGATGAAACCTGCCAGGCGCAGAGCGCGGTATGCGGGTATCTGCTGGATACCGCGCTGGCGGCCAGCCGTCTGCCGGCGCCCATGCAAAAGCACGTGCGCACCCGCTTCACCGGGCGGACGTTTGACCCGGCCGAACTGCAGCAGGCCATCAGCGAGGCCCGCGCACTGGTCAGCGACCTGACCGGCGCGCTGACAGTGCAGAGCGCGCCGACAGCCGAGACAGGCGTCGTGCAGGGCATGTTCAGCACCCGCGATCAACTTCAAGCAGCCGCCGAAGACCTGCTGGGCGCGCCACGCGACCCGCACCTGCGCAGCCTGAAAGCACACCGACTGCAGGGCATCCGCGAGCTGTATATGCTGTTGACCGGCGATCACGATCTGTACGGCGGTTATTACCCCGAGCGGGCGCAGTTGGCCGGCACCACCGATTTCAGCGGGCTGGTGGCCAATGTGATGAACAAGGTCATCGTCAACACCTGGGAGATGCTGGGGCGGGCCGGTTACGACTGGTGGAAAGAGATTGTCACCGTGGAGCACTTCAACACGCTCAACACCATCACCGGCACACTGGTGGGCACGGTGGGCAGCCTGCCGGTGGTGACGGAGGGCGGACCCTATACCGAGCTGGAAGTGGGTGACAGCCCTGAGACCGGCACCTTCCTGAAGTACGGCGGTTATATCCCGCTCACGCTGGAGTTGATCGACCGCGATGAAACCCGCAAACTGGCCGCCTACCCGCGCGAGCTGGCCAGCGCCGGTCTGCGCAAGATCAGCCAGTTGGTCAGCGAGATCTTCACCGCCAACGGCGGAGTGGGCCCAACCATGGCGGATACGGGCGAGCTCTTCAACGCCGATGCAACGGCCCTGCCGGGCGGGCACGCCAACCTGTTCACCGGCGCATTGAGCGCCCCAACGTGGGATGCCGCCTGCCAGGCCGTCTACGATCAGCCCATGCTGATCAAAAATGCTCCCGGTCTGTACGGCAGCGGGCCGCGTATGGCCATCAACCCGCGCTATCTGCTGGTGCCGCGGGCATTGCAGTTGACCGCCATGAAGATCCTGTATCCCAGCCTGGAGAACGCCGCCAACATCTTCAGCGAGAACATGCAGCGCGGGCAGCCCGGCGATGTGAAGGTGGTGCCCGAATGGACCGACCCCAGCAATTGGGCCGCTGTGTGTGATCCGCTCATCGCGCCGGCCGTGTATGTAGGCGAGCGTTTCGGCCTGATGCCCGAAGTGTTCATCGCCGGTGACAACCTCAGCCCGGCCGTCTTTACCAACGACGAGCATCGCCTGAAAGTGCGTCACTTTTTGGCCGTGTGGGTGAATGACTACCGCCCGCTGCACAAGAGCAACATGGCGGACGGGTAGAAAGAGAAAGGAGAACGCATGGATTTTACAGAACTACTGACGCAGTGGTCGGCCCTGGTGGGTACGGCCGCCCTGATCGCTGTGGTGATCAATTTGCTCAAGCTGCTGGGGGTGGTGAAAGACGGTGACGCGCAAACGTGGAGCGCCGCGCTCAACCTGCTGGGGTTGGCAGCCCTGTTCCTGCTGAAGGTGATCCGCCCGGATATCGACCCCGGCCAGGTGGATCAGCAATTGGAAGGGCTGGCCAAGATCGCCCTGCTCATCATCGGGTACATCACACAACTACTCACCTCAAAGACCACGCATCTGGCCGTCAAAAACGTGCCGTTGATCGGCACCAGCCAGCCTGCCGATGAGGTCAGCGAACCGGAAAAGTACCGGGTGCAGATGGCCCGCCGCCTGCGCAGGATACAGGCCGGGTAAAAGATCAATCAAAACGCCGGTGTTTCCATTCAGGCAAAAATGGATGGAAACACCGGCCGGGAGCGGCGAATATGGATGTGTCAGAATGTCATACCCGTTTACAGGTGCTGCTGGGCGATACCGGCATCCGCTACAGCACCGCCCTGCTGGATGAGTCGGTTGCATGGGCGCTGGACGCCCTCAGCGCGGGCAGCCCGCAGTTGAAAACCGAGCCAATCACCGTGACGAGCGCCGGCCGCGAGCAAAGCCTGGCGTCCCTGCCGGGTCTGCTGACGGTACTGGAAGTGATCTACCCGCATCATGCGGACGTGGACGCGCCTGAACCGCTGCGCCAGTGGTATTTCTACCGGCGCGATGGGGCGGCCTGGCTTTATCTGGGAGGCCGGCTGGTTCCGACCGCCGGTGATCTGCTGCGGGTCTCCTTTACCGCCCGGCATACCCTGCAGGGGTTGGACGGCGCTCTGCTCACCACCCTGCTGCCGGAACACGAGACCCTACTGCTGCAAGGCGCGTCCGGGCGGGCGGCCGAATTGCACAGCCTACACATGGTGGAGGCGTATGGTAAAAAATCGAGCGAGCCGGATAAGCTGAAAAGCTGGGCTGAAGCTGCCCTGGCAGAGTTCAGGCAGGAAGTGCAGGTGTTGAAAACCAGCCGGACCCTAATGAACGTCCTTAACGGCGGCTGGAAGCTGGACCGCTGGGATAACTGACAGGGATATCCCCATGAGCAGCGAGAACATCATTGGCAGCAACTGTCACATTACCCTGGCGCACCCGGATGTGAACAACGGCGAGCCGTTTGGCTTTGTGCTGGACCCCGCCAGCCATTACCCCGAGGGCCTGGCCATCAAACGCGAGGTGTACAGCGGACTGAGCCAGCCCATGAAGGTGTGGGTGTACTTTGATATCCTGCTGGCTGACGGATTGGTCAACCCGGACGGCAGCCTGCACCAGACCGGCCGCCTGGAAATGTATGCCATGCTGACCGCCTTTCTGGGAAAAACATCCGGGCTGCGCTTTGGGTTTGGGCTGGGTTCTATCGTCGAACTGGGCGCGCTGGAATACGCCGCCACCGAGAAGCATTATGCCGATGTTTCGGCGGTGAGGGTGCAGCTCACCAACCTGAGCGGGTACGCGGGCGTCATCAATGAGACCCGTTATCAGCTCAGCCTGTGGGATGGCTCACTCACCTGGGAAAGCAGCTACTGGAGATAACAATCGAGGGGTTTACGGAAAGCAGGTGAAAAATGATTTACGGAATTGATCTGGGTTCTACCGCACGCGAGGTGGATTGGAACCTGTTGAAGGAAAACGGGGTGTGCTTTGCCATCATTAAAGCCACCCAGGGCAGCTACCGTGTCAACCCCAATCTGAAAGGGTTGGCCGATGGCGCTCGAAAAGCCGGCATAGTGGTGGGGTTGTACCACTGGTGCGATCCGCTCAGCGATGCCCGCGCCCAGGCGGATTTCTTTCTGCAAAAGACAAGCGGTCTGTCATATGACTTCGCCGCGCTGGATTTTGAGCAGTACTGGGCCGATTGGGCTGAATGGCCGGCGCGTATCCAAAAAAAGCTGTCGCCGCAGGTGATCAGCCGGGCCGGGCAGCTCACCGCCAACGCCATCCGGGATGGTCTGCGCTTCAGCGGTCACCCGGCGGTCGGCAAAAAGAAGGTGCTGGTGTACACCCGCGCCAGCTTCATACAGGAGTACGCCGCGCCCGCATTGGATTGGCTGGTGAATTACCCGCTGTGGATCGCTCACTGGGCCAACCCGGCCGGCAGTGTTTCGCTGACCTGGCAGGAACTGCTCGAAAAAGAAGTCCCGCAATCCATGCAGCCCCTGCTGCCGGATGGGATGAAGTGCTGGATTTTTCACCAGTGGAGCGGCGACCGGTATATTCTGCCCGGTTTGAACGGCGAGAAGGCGGATCTTAACCGCTTTGACGGCACCCTGACCGATCTGTATGCCTGGCTGGGCCTGCCGCAGCCCATTTCGGCTGAGAGCCGGCTGGAAAAGCTGAAAACCGAGATGGAGCGTTTCACCCGCCAGTACGGCCGGTTGAATACGGCGTTACAGGCGTATGTGGGCGATGTTGTGGAGGACAGCGATTCAGACCACGGGGCAGAGGACTGCCTTGCGGACCACGGTACGGCTGACCGTATTGCAGACCGCGGCGCAGCAGACTGCGTGAGCGGTGCGGGATGAAAACACCTATGCTGGAGCAAATCATTCAGAAGGTGTTTGGGCGGCGGATCGACGGGCGCGTCCGAGCAGCCCTGGCCGTGGCGGAAACGGAGAATCAATTTTTGGCCGGCGTCAGCAGCGGGCCGGAAACCCTGCGCGACCGCTACGCCTGCGGCCGGAACGAAGTCTTTGAGCAGGCGCTGGAGGCCTGGCGCGTCAACCCGCTGGCCCGCCGTATTGTTGAGCTGACCACGCAGTATGTGGTGGGCGGCGGTCTGGCCTTTGACTGCAAGGATGAAACAGCCGCCAGTTTTTTGCACGAGATCTGGGATCATCCGCTCAATCAACTTGAGGTGCGCACCGGCGAGTGGTGCGATGAACTGTCGCGCACCGGCAACCTGTTTCTCCTGCTCAGCACCGATCCGGCCGGGATGACCTACTTCCGTGCGGTTCCGGCTGCCTGGATCGAACGCATCGAAAGCGCCGCCAACGACACCGATCAGGAAGTGAACTTTTATCCCAAAGCCAGCTTGCAGGATCTGAACCCGCGTCCCTGGCCGGCCTGCCGCCCGGATGCGGATCAACCACTGCCCGGCGCAGGCTTTGAGACCGTGATGGTGCATTACGCCGTCAACCGGCCGGTGGGGGCGCAGTGGGGCGAAAGTGATCTGGCCCCGCTGCTCAAATGGTTTTCCCGCTATGCCAACTGGCTGGAAGACCGCGCCCGCCTGAATCGTTTCCGCACCGCATTTTTGTATGTGGTCAAAACCCGCTTCACCAGTGAAGCCGAGCGCAGCGCCCGCCAGCGCACCCTCAACGCCAGCCAGCCCAAACCGGGCAGCATTCTGGTGACCGATGAGAGCGAGGACTGGAGTGTGATCGAGCCGGGTCTGGCCGGAGCGGATGCCATGAATGACGGTCTGGCGTTGAAAAAGATGATCGCGGCCGGGAGCGGGCTGCCGATGCACTTTCTGGCAGAACCGGAAGGCGCCACCCGCACCACCGCCGAGGCAGCCGGCGGACCTACCTACCGCCGCTTTGAACAGCGCCAGAAATACTTTCTGTGGTTGGTGCATAACCTGCTTTCCATCGCACTCCGACGCCGGGCGCAAACAGATCGCGGTTTGAACCCCGATGCTGAGTTTCAGGTGAAAGGCGCCGATATCAGCGCGCGTGATAACGTCAGCCTGGCAGCCGCGGTGTCCAACATGGTGAATGGGCTGGGCAAGCTGCGCAGCCGTGGGTTGATCGACGACGCCGAGTATCTACGCCTGGTGTATCGCTTCGCCGGCGAAACGGTGGATGTGGAAGCCATGCTGCGCCGCGGCGCTGCTGCCGGCCCGGTGAGCAGACCAGCCTGGCAGGAGGAAGGTCGCGCGCCATCCGAGAAGATCCGCATGGACCCGCTCACCGGTGAACCGGTAGAGCAGGCCATGGGCATCGCAGCGGAATGAACGCCATCCATGACCACGCCCGCGCTGTCCATGATCAACCATCAATCAGGAGGCATACATGCCGTATCCCCTCTCAAGTGAAGTGACGCCCGGGCAGCCCACCGCCAGCGCTCACTACAACAACCTGCGTAACGACGCCCTGTACCTGGGGCAAAATGTGCTCAATTCAGCGCCGCTGGGCCAGTTACTGGCCGGTTATGAAGAGGGTCTGGCGCTGGAGTTGCTCGAAATCGACCGTGTGCGTGTGCCTGCTTCGCCTGCATCACCGGTGTGCATCATGGTGAGCGGGTGCATGCTGGGTGCATCCATATCTGTAGATCTGCCCACCGGGGCCAGGCCATCCGGCAGCCCGGCCCAATATTATGTGTTCGCCGTGCGCAGCCCGGGATCCATCACCTTTTCGCTGGACGTGAACACCACCGCCGCTGAAAGCAGTGATCGTCGTCGCATCGGCGGATTTTATTGGGACGGCGTCCGCATCGACGAGGCCAGCCTGTACGTCGAACGCCGCAGCCGGCTGCTGAATGCATTGGGGCTGCAGACGCCGCAAACCTTTGGAGGGCGTTTATCACTGGTGAGCGGCAGCCCGGCCGCCGATGCTGAAAGCGGCGGGACGCTGTACTACACACCCTTTCTGTCCAACCGGGTCAGCGTATATGGGCCGGGAAGCGGCTGGAAGGAATATGCCTTTTCTGAATTGAGTAAAAGCCTGGAAGGCATGCCGGCCGGCAAACCGGCGGATGTGTTTCTGCGCTGTGTGTCCGGCGTGCTGATGCTGGAACTGGAACCCTGGACCTCCGTTTCGGTGCGCAGTACGGCCCTGACCGTGCAGGATGGCATCCAGGTGAAAACCGGTTCACCCGGGCTGGTGTACCTGGGCACCCTTGCCATCACTGAAACTGCCGGCATCTGCGCCGATTACACGGCGCGGCGGCTGGTTTGGAATCGTTACAACCGCCTGCCCAGACCCATGGAGAGCAGCATCGGCACCCAAAGCTGGACGTACACCACAAACGCTTTCCGGCCGGCGACCGGAACAGCGGTGGTGAAACTTGAGGTGGTGACCGGTCTGGCGCTGGATGGCATCTCCATCCAGGGCGGTTTTCTGATGAAAAGCGCGGACGGGGGCAATGCCGGCATCGGGATCGGGGTTGGCGCAACCGATGTCAACAGCGCCCAGGTGCGCATACCTCATATCCATAACGGCATCGGCCCGGCCGCGGCTTTTTACACGGGTTGCCTGGCAGAAGGTCTGGTGACCTGTTATCTGCTTGAGTTTGGCAATACCGGCGTCACTTTTTATGGCTCAAACGGCGCCGGAGCCGCCATTCGCGCCGGGCTGACTGCCCTGGTGATGGCCTGACAGAGGGATCAAAAATGGATGGATCTGTAGAAGTGAAAATCGAGTACAACGCCGAAAAACTGCACGCCCAGTTGTGCACAGCCGGGTTACCCATTTACGGTGTAACCAGTGAGGGGCGTATTGACTGGCTTGAAAAACCCACCGAAGCCATGCTGGCTCAGGCTGAAAGTATCAAATCCGCTCACGTGCCAGTCACGGCGCAGGATGAACTGCAAACAGCCTACCGCAGCAGCGGCATCACCATTGAGGCGATGGTTCAGGCCCTGTGGCAGAGACTGGTTGAAAATGACCCCACTGCCGTCGATGCGCTGCAGGCGCGCATGCAGGAGATCCGGGTTAAAATGTCAACCGCTGCACAGACCTGAACCTTCTTTCAACCGGCTTTCCAGCAGTTGAATCACCTGCCGCACAGCCACCGCCCGGTGGCTGATGCGGTTTTTTTGATCCAGGTTCAGCTCCGACATGGTCAACCCCGCGTAATCCGCGTGGGTCAATTGAAAGATGGGGTCATACCCAAACCCACCCTGCCCGCGCTCTTCCGGAATGATTTCACCTTCACAGGCGCCTTCCCTGACGTGCACATTCTCATTGGGGCAGGCCAGCGCGGCAGCGCAAAAGAACCGTGCCGGCCAGGGACGCGGATACATGCTCAATTCGGCCAGCAGCGCCTGCCGCCGTTCGGCATCGGATAGCTTTCCCGCGCCCGGCAGGTTGGCAGAAGCCTGCCCGCCGGTGTAGCGTGCGGAATACAGCCCCGGCCGGCCGTCCAGCGTCTGTACTTCCAGACCGGAATCATCCGCAAGTGTGAGCTGTCCGCTGGCGTGGGCATAAGCGCGAGCCTTTAAAACAGCATTCTCGGCATACGTATGGCCGTCTTCCTTCACATCCAGACGGATCCCCAGTTGATCCGGCGTCACCAGATAGATCGGCCGGCTGGCATAGGCGGTGAACAGCTCCTGCATCTCCACCAGCTTGCCCGGATTGGTGGAAGCAATTAAAATGATTTGTGAAGTCTTGCCTGATATGTTACGTGGATTATTGTCCAAATATCCCTCTCATTATTGAGAAAACTGCCTTTCCGGCAGTATTTTTATTATTTTTGTTAAGTATATTCAACAAAATTGACTCAGGTAATTCAATGTGTTATAATTCACCCATACAATTATACCTTTTGAAGACTAGCAGCCATTGAGCAACACACATAATCCATTTCGAATCAACGTCGGTTTTCTATACAACCAAGCCAGGGGGTCTTTTCGAGATTTTCCCTTCGATCTTCCACATTTACAGTTAGCGGAAGATATCACCACCGATCAGATCACCGGAAATATCCGCATCAGCCGAACTTCTGAAGGTCTTTTACTGCAAGGGGATTTTAACACCCGGATACCTGCCACTTGTGTACGCTGCCTCGAGGATTTCAATCAACCGCTGCATGTCGAATTTACAGACCTGTACGTGTTTCCCAAACCGCGCTCGTATGAAGAATCCAATGAAGATGTGCCGGAATTCGTCCTGCCGGAAGACGGGTACATAGATGTAGGTCCGTTGCTCAAAGAGTACTTACTGTTAGAGACACCGATCAAGCCGCTGCACGATCCGGATTGCAAGGGTTTATGCCCCGTGTGTGGAACCAACTGGAACCAGGCCACCTGCGAGCATCAAAACCAGACACCCGAAGACCTTTAGCCGGCGGTCAAAAGCCCAACACAACAGAATATCAATTTATCAGTTGAATAACTCTATCTTGTTCGAGTCATACCATTCAATATAGGAGGGTAGTGAATGGAAGGCATTGACAGACATAGCCGTAACTCGGAGATTCTATCCTTGCTGATGGAAAAGGCAGCCGTGCAGGGATACATCAACATTGAGGATCTGTACGAAGCCATCCCCGGCCTTTCGCATGATCACGATCGCTTGAATTGTTTACTCAAAATGCTCAAGCGTAACGGGGCGGAGGTAGTCGATTCGCAAAAAGACGACAGCCTGGAAGACGAGTACGATACCAGCACCGATCTGGACCCCTGCTCCAGCCTGGATCCCATCTCCAGCGATGATACGATTGGCCTGTATCTCAAAGAAATGGCCCGCGTACCGCTGTTGAGCATGGATGAAGAGCTCGACATCGCTCAGCGCATCGAACGCGGTAAACAGGCTGGCCGGCATCTCGAAAAGCTCAACGGTCATGATCCGGCCCTGCGCGTGCAACTGGAAGCCCAGGTGCGTGACGGGCAGGAAGCCCGCGAGCACCTCATCAAAGCCAACACCCGCCTGGTAGTGAGCGTGGCCAAACGCTACACCCGTCGCGGCGTACCCTTCCTTGATCTGATCCAGGAGGGCAACCTGGGATTGATGAAGGCGGTGGAGAAGTACGAATACAGGCGCGGGTTCCGCTTCTCCACCTATGCTACCTGGTGGATCCGCCAGACCATCTCGCGCGCCATCGCCGATCAGGCCCGCACCATCCGCGTACCCGTGCACATGGTGGATCAGATCCGCCACCTGTACCGCGCCACCCATGAGCTGGAGCAAAAACTGGGCCGCGCTCCAACCGATGAAGAACTGGCCCAGCTTGCCAACCTGCCAATCAAAAAAACCAATTGGATGATCCAGGTTTCCTGGCTGCCGCTCAGCCTAGACAGCCCCATCAATGACGAGGATGAAGAATCCGAACTGGGTCAGTTTATCGAAGACCAGAACACCCCCAGTCCGCTGCAAAGCACCTACGGCAAGCTGTTGGGTGAAAAAATCCGCGAAGTGCTGGATACATTGCCGCCGCGTGAATCGCATGTGCTGCGGCTGCGGTTTGGTCTGGAAAACGGACGGGTGCATACACTGGAAGAGGTGGGGCAGAAATTCGGCCTTACCCGTGAGAGAATTCGTCAGATCGAAACCAGAGCGCTGCGCCGCCTTCGCCACCCCCGCCGGTCACGTCAACTGCGCGAATATTTATAGTCAGTTCTTTTTCATTATTCATTGTAAAAGACCGGTTTGCACAGCAAGCCGGTTATTTTTTGGTTTTCGGAATCTTTTTCCCGGCAAGGTATAATCAAGATGCTAATCAGATAATCAACACCCTGAAAGAGATATGATCTATGCGGTATGTGACTGCCCTGCTTTTATGTTGTGTGTTTCTCCTCCAACCGGCTCGCGTTTCGGCTGAAGCCGTGTCCATCGAGACCATGCAGATCGATATCTGGCCTGAATACGACCGGCCGGAAGTACTGGTGATCTTCCACTTCACCCTGGCGAATACAGTCACGTTACCGGCCGAGCTGACCGTTCGCATCCCGGCTTCCAGCGGAGGACCGTTCAACCTGGCCTATGTAAATGTCAACACGGAAGGCGAAAGCGAGCTGTATAACCTGGATTACGATACGCAGCAAAGCGGTGACTGGATCGATGTGACCTTCAGCTCCCCTGCCGGTTCCATCCAGCTTGAATATTATGACCCCGGTCTGCAGCGTTCCGGCGATCAACGCAATTTTGAGTTTGTCTGGCCGGCAAGTTATTCCGTGGAATCTATGGCTGTGCAGGTTCTGCAGCCGGCCAATGCGGTGGATGTGCGTTTGGATCCACCCATGGAAGGCGGCGGGGTTTATCAGGACGGTCGAACATATCATCACGCTATGCTGGGCGCGGTGGATGCCGGTCAGCAGGTAAAACTGGCGGTCGAGTACAGTAAACCGGATGATTCTCTAAGCGAAGGTTATGACGCCGTTTTCGCCACCGAAGATCAATCCACACTCCTGCCGAGCAGATCTCAAAACCCCTGGGCCTGGGTGCTGGCAGCAGTAGGAGCCGTGCTGGTTACCGTGGCGGTGGTCTGGTATTTACTCCCCAACCGCCTGAGTCCCTTTCAGCGCGGCAGTAAAACCCCTGCCTCCGAAAAAGCCCTCACCCGGCGGACAAACGTCTACTGCCACAACTGTGGAACGGTTTCATCGCCTGAAGATGTCTTTTGCCGCATGTGCGGAACAAAATTGAGAAAGTAACCTGATCAAAAGGAAACCGGCGGAAGAAATCTTCCGCCGGTTTTTCTTTGCAGGTTTACAGTCTGGCTTACTCAGCCAGCTTCTTGTAGAACTCCCACTGGCGTTTGGCGTCTTTCTCAGCTTCGGCCAGCAGCATTTCGGCACGCGCCTCATCGGTTTGGGTCAGCATGCGGAAGCGGGTTTCGTTGTAGACATAGTCCTTCAGCGGTACCGACGGTTCCTTGCAATCAAGGGCGAAGGGGTTCTTGCCTTCGTCGAGCAGGGCCGGGTTGTAGCGGTACAGCGTCCAGGCGCCTGAATCCACGGCCAGTTTCTGCTGGGTGAGACCCTTCGACATATCGATACCCTGGTTGATACAGTGCGAGTACGCAATGATCAGGGAGGGTCCGTCGTAGGCATCGGCTTCCATGAAGGCCTTCAGGGTCTGGGCATCGTTGTAACCCATGGCAACACGGGCCACATAGATGTAACCATATCCGATGGCGATCTTGCCCAGGTCTTTCTTTGGCAAGCCCTTACCGTTGGCGGCGAATTTCGCCACTGCGGCGCGCGGGGTAGCCTTGGAGGACTGTCCGCCGGTGTTGGAGTAGACTTCGGTGTCGAGCACGAGGATATTGACGTTCTTGCCGGAGGCCAGTACGTGATCCAAACCACCGTAACCGATGTCGTACGCCCAACCGTCGCCGCCCAGGATCCACACGCTCTTCTTCACCAGCGCATCAGCCAGGCTGAGCAGGTGTTTGGCTTTGTTATCTTTGATGCCCTTCAGGGTTTCTTTCAGGGCAGCCACGCGTTCGCGCTGGGCACTGATGCCGGCGTCAGTGGACTGATCCGCGGTGAGGATGGCGTTGGCCAGATCACCCACCTGGGGAGCCAGGGCGGTCAGCATCTCGCGGGCAAATTCATTCTGCTTGTCCAGGGTCAGGCGCATGCCCAGACCGAACTCGGCGTTGTCTTCAAACAGGGAGTTCGACCATGCCGGTCCGCGGCCTTCGTTGTTGAATGACCACGGGGTGGTGGGCAGGTTACCGCCATAAATGGAGGAGCAGCCGGTGGCATTGGCAACCACGGTGCGGTCGCCGAACAGTTGTGACAGCAGCTTGACATAGGGTGTCTCACCGCAGCCGCCGCAGGCGCCGGAGAACTCGAACAGCGGGCGCA
>CAZHMZ010000058.1:14100-19425 GCA_964532655.1 uncultured Anaerolineaceae bacterium | reverse complement strand
GTCGCAGTTCACCGGGTTTGGCAATCTGATGAACCTGACGCCTGAAATCAGGCGGAGTCTGTTTACCGAAGCTACATTTGTCCGCAATTATTCGCTGGTGAATACGTCGGTGAATGAAACCGATCTGTTTGAGGGGATCCGCTGACCGGCGCGGAGGAATATCCGGCTTATGACGATGCAACTCGGGGATTGGGCGCGCCATCTGGCAGAGGTTGTACGCCTGCGGTACGGCCTGGATGTCATCCGGATAGAAACGCTGGATCTGGGGGCTGACGCTTTCTCAAATGTTTTCAAAGTAGAAGTGCACAATGCCGCGCAGCCATATTTTCTCAAAACCCGCCCCTACGCGCAGATACTGCCCGGGGTGGATATCCCTGCTTTTTTCAGTTGTCAAAACATCCCGCATATTCTGGCCCCCATCCCTGATAAAACCGGCCAACCCTGGGTGCAGGACGGCTCGCTCAGCCTGATGCTGTACCCGTTTCTATCGGGAACGTCCGCCATGGACACGCAGATGACCCCCAGGCAGTGGACTGAACTGGGGCAGGTGATGCGCGCAGTGCATGCCTGCACGCTCCCGTCTCATCTGGCCGGGGCGTTGGAACAGGAGGTTTTTTCGGCGGAGTCGCGCCTGCTGGCTGAATCTTACCTGCACCGCTCACTGGCCGGCGAGTTTGCACAGACGCCGGGAGCGGCGGTGGCAGATGTGCTGTGCCGGTATGAAGCGAAAATCCGTCGTTTGTTGAACCGGGCCGGCGAACTGGGGGCACATTTTCGGGAGCAACCGCTCCGGTTGGTGCCCTGCCATGCCGATCTACACAAGTGGAACATTTTCATCGTTTCCGACGAGGGATGGGTGATCCTGGATTGGGACACGGTCAAACTGGCGCCGCATGAATGCGATCTGATGTACATCGGTGGCAACATTGGCGGTGATCAGGAGGATATGAATGAGACCCCCTGCTTCTACGAGGGCTACGGTGAAAGCGCCGTAAATCGGCAGTTGATCACTTACTACCGCTGTGAGCGTATCCTGGTGGATATTGCCGAATTCGGTAAACAGATCTGGGGAGTGCCCGAAGATACTGCAATGAATGAAGCCGTACAGGCTACAAACACAAAGATCGCCGGATGGATTGCCGGGAATTTCGCCCCCGGAAATGAGTACGATACTGCCTGTCAGGATGACCTTTGAAAGATGGACCATTGGAAAGAGGACTTTTATCGAAACCCGGAGGAGGAATGTGTCTTTCAAACAGGTACAATTGCGGGTATGCTGTAGGCGAAGACAGGCCATTCTGTTTCACCTGTCTGCCGGACCACACAGGCTGTGATCACCAAAATCAGGAAAGGATTTTACCCACCTCATGACCTCTACCATCCCTTCTGTTGACTGTATGCAAATTACCGAAACAGCTCTCAAACAATATCAGTACTGGGACAAAACCAAAGACTTGATTGATCAACTGCTGGATCTGATCCTCAATTACCGGCAGAGCGGTCACCCGGGGGGTTCGCATTCCAAGGTGCATCTGTTCCTCACGCTGCTGCTCAGCGGCGCTATGCGCTGGGATATCCGCAATCCGGGCAGGCGTTTCACCGACCGGTTCATCCTGTCGGCCGGGCATACCATCCCGCTGGTGTACTGCACGCTGGCGTTGTTCAATGAAGTCATGCGTCTGGCATACCGGAAAACCGGTGATTCGCGTTATCAGCTTTCAGATGATCCGCAGCGGGTGCTCACCTGGGAAGATCTGCTGAGGTTCCGCCACCACGGCGGGCTATCAGGCCATGCTGAGATGGAAGGCAAGACACTATTCCTCAAGTTCAACACCGGCCCCTCCGGGCACGGCAGCACGGCGGCGGTGGGTGAAGCGCTGGCGCTAAAACGGGCCGGCGCCAAAGGGGTGAGGGTGTTCGCGTTGGAAGGCGAGGGCGGTCTCACACCCGGCGCCAATCATGAGGCCATGAATACCGCATGGGGTCTGGCGCTGGACAACCTGTACTTCCTTATCGACTGGAATGATTACGGCATCGACAATCACCGCGTCAGCACGGTGGTGTACGGCGCCCCGGCGGATTGGTTTTCGGCGCACGGCTGGCGTGTATATGGCACCGAGCAGGGTGATGACTGGACCGCCCTGGCGGATCAATTTACCCGTGCCTGCGCCGATGCCAACCCGAACAAACAGCCGTCCGTCATCTGGTCAAAGAACCGCAAGGGACGCAGTTATCTCAAATACGATAACGCTTCGCATGGTTCGCCGCATCCCATGAACCACGAGCTGTTCTGGCAGACCAAACAGCCTTTTATGGAGAAATATCAGGTGCAGTTTGATGGCTTTGGCTGCCCGGCGCCCGCAGATCCGCAGGAGGTTCAGACGCAATTCCGCCGCAATCTGCAAGTTGTCATGCAGGTGCTGGAGCAGGATGAAGAGCTGTGGCAGTATCTGGCTGATCGGCTTGTGGAAATCGGCGACTCAGTTCCGCAAGAAATTGAGGATTATCGTCTGAAAGGGGCCAACCCGCTGGTTGACCCGCGTGTCTTTGATTATGAAAACTACCCGGCCGATCTGTATAATCAACCCGGCCAGAAACAACCCAACCGGGCTGCTCTGGCGAAATGGGGCGCCTGGGTGAATGCCTTGGGCGCAAAAGACTACGGACGGCCGCTGTTTATTGCCTGTTCCGCCGATCTGTGCGATTCGACCAATATTAGCGGGTTCGGTCACGCGTACGGCGATTATCCGGGCTACGGCTGGTATGAACGTAAAGGAAGTGATGAAGGCGCCCTGCTGCCCACCGAAATCACCGAGATGGGCAATGCCGGGCTGATGGCCGGCCTGGCCAGCGTCAACTTTGCTGCTGAACCCGAGCAGGAATTTGAAGGCTTCTGGGGAGCCTGCTCCACCTATGGATCGTTTTCGTATCTCAAGTACGGCATGTTTCGATTGTTCAGTCAGCTCGCACAGGACTGCCAGTGGAAGCTGGGCAAAGTGCTGTGGGTGGCCGGGCACTCCGGCCCGGAAACTGCCGAGGACAGCCGCACGCATTTCGGCATCTTCTCGCCGGGGGTCACACAGCTTTTCCCGCGCGGGCAGATCATCAACCTGCACCCGTGGGAATACAACGAGGTGCCGGTGCTGCTGGGAGCCGCGTTGCGCCAATCCGCTCCCATTGTGGCGCTGCATCTTACCCGCCCGGGGGTTGAAACGCCGGATCGCGCAGCGCTGGGCATGGCTTCGCACTTTGAGGCTGCCAGAGGGGCGTACATCGTGCGCAATTTCCGCGCTGATCAGCCGCGCGGGGGAACGCTGTTTGTTCAGGGTACCAGCGCCATGGCCAACCTGGTTAAGATATTGCCTGAACTGGATGCCAGGAAATTAAATGTGAAGATTGTGTACTGCGCCAGCCCGGAGCTGTTTGCGCTCCAACCCGAAGAGTATCGCAGCAAAGTGGTCAGCCCCGCCGATCGGATGGATTCAACCGTTATCACCACCCAGGCGCGTTGGCTGATGCATGAATGGCTGTTCAACAAAACCGCCGAGGCCTACGCGATCAGCGCCGATTATGATAACCGCTGGCGTACCGGTGGGTCGCTGGATGAGGTGATTGAAGAGGCTCATCTGTCTACGCACTGGCTGCTGGAGGGGATTGAGCGATTTGTGCACGAGCGGGACCAACGCCTGGCCGGGTTGCGGGATGAACTCAAACAGGCACTTGATTAAGTTGTTCGGCTCCACCTCTTTTAGAATGTCCTGAAAACCACCTAAAATGCGCTCTGAAAGGCTTTCAGAGCGCAAACAACCCTGTTTTTGGGCAAATTTTTCTCCGAAACCTTCAAACCTCCGCACCTGTCAAACCCTTGACAGGTGTTTCTTTATTCAATACAATGTCAATGTTTCGACTAGTCAAATAATTGACAGGTCATTTCCCAAAATTTATCAAGGAGAACAAGATGAAACGTGTATGGATCGTTATGACCAGTGTACTGATCGTTGCGGCGTTCGTTTTTGCTGCCTGTACACCCACGGCCACCGAAGCACCCGTTGAAGAAGCTCCCGCTACCGATGCAGTTCCCGCTGAGGAAACTGCTGCAGTAGAAGAGACAGCCGCAGTGGAAGAAACTGTTGCTGCTACCGAAGCAGCCGTTGCCGGACCGAAAGTTGGCGGTACGTATGTTTTGACCTCACAGGAACAGCCTGACACCCTGGACATCCAGAAATCCGGCTTCGCCATCACCAGCGGCGTCATGGGCTGGATTGGCGGCGCACTGCTGGCCAAAGACATGGAAGGCAACTACATTCCCTACCTGGCTGAGAGCTGGGATGTCAGCGAAGACGGGAAGACCTACACATTCCATCTGCGCGATGATGTCAAGTTCCACAATGGTGATCCTCTCACCGCCCAGGACTGGGTATACACCTTTGACCGCGCCACGGCTGATGACTTCATCTCTCCTGTGACCGCCGATCAATTGAGCGCTATTGCCGGTTGGGAAGCCGCTGATGACTACACCCTGGTGATCACTCTGGATGAGCCCTATTTCCCCATCCTCAACACCTTCACCTACGGCGATTATTTGGCTCCATACAGCCAGCGCGCTGTGGAAGAAGCCGGCGATGACTACGGTTGGAACACAGTCACTTCGGTTGGCCCGTACAAACTGGTTGAATGGGTCAGCGACGAGAAAATCGTCCTCACCCGTAACGAAGATTACAACTGGGGTTTCGCTCCCTACGAAGGCGCCAATACCGGCCCGTATTATCTCGAAAACATTGAATACCGCATTCTCCCCGATTACACCACCCAGTTGGCCGCATTCCAGGCCGGTGAAATCACCGCATTCGGTATCCAGGCCAAAGACATGCCTGAGTTCGCTGACAATCCCGATTATCAACTGCTGACCGATCTGAACACCGGTTATTATTACATCACCTTCAATCAGGAAGAGTGGCCGTTTGACAGCAAACTGGTCCGCCAGGCCTTCAACCTCGCTGTTGACAAACAGACCATCGTGGACGTGGTTGGTTTGGGCTATGGTACCCCGCTGGATGGCTCTCTGTCACCCGCCCAGATTGGCTACTGCGAATCTGTGGAAGGCACCGGTTATCCGTATGATGTGGAAGCCGCCAAAGCCAAGCTCGAAGAAGCCGGTTTCGTGATGAACGAATCGACCGGTATCTACGAACAGGACGGCCAACCGTTGGAATTTGTATTCAAATCCCTCACCCCCGAAACCTACTCCAAATACTCCCAGATTTTGGTCGAGATGTGGCGTGAAATGGGCGCCAATGTCACCATCGAACAGTATGACTGGCCGAC
>CAZHMZ010000058.1:0-14000 GCA_964532655.1 uncultured Anaerolineaceae bacterium | reverse complement strand
TGACCGGTACCAGCTATTCTCCGTTCACCGGCCTCAACCTGATGGACGCTTACTTCACCGATCTGCCGTAACCTAACGGGCATGCATCCATAAAAGGTAAATTTTGATGTAACAGAGCGAGACAGACAGTGATTTCAACTGTCTGTCTCGCCTCGAAATTCTGCGAATCTGGAGTATCCATGTTAAGTTATGTTGTCCGGCGAATATTGCTCATGATTCCCGTTTTGCTGGGTGTATCGCTGTTGGTGTTCGCAATTGCCAAGGTAACCCCTGGCGATCCGGCGCGCCTGATGGCCGGCACTACCGCAAGCAAGGAAAAAGTTCAGGAGCTGCGTGTGCAATTGGGTCTTGATGATCCAGTGTCTGTGCAGTATGCGCGCTTTCTCCTGAATGCCGTGCAGGGAGATTTTGGCGTCTCTTACCGCGGACAAAAAGATGTCATGCGCAGTATTATGCTGCGTTTTCCCTCTACTGCTCAACTGGCCGGGGCGGCTTTATTGATCTCTGTCCTGGTAGGTATACCAATGGGTATGCTGGCAGCCTGGAAGAACAACTCATTTCTGGATCGCGTGATCATTTTTCTGGATCTTTGTATGTTATCCACGCCCATCTTTTGGCTTGCCATCATGATGGTGTTTGTGTTTGGTGTATACCTTAATTGGGTCAGTATCTCCGAAGGATCAGGACTGAATTCGCTTATATTACCGGCCATCACCATGTCGATCGGCCCCACCGCTGTACTGACCATCCTGACGCGCGGCAGCATCATGGAAGTACTGTCCGAAGATTACGTACGCACCGCCAAATCCAAGGGCGTTCAGCAGCGCAGAATCATGGCCCGCCACGTTTTACGCAACGCATTTATCCCCATCGCCACCTACCTTGGCATTCTGACCGTCAACCTGCTAACCGGTGCAGTGTTTACCGAGAGTGTGTTTGCACGGCCGGGGCTGGGGCGGTTTATGATCAGTGCCATTAACGCGCGCGATTATCCTGAAATTCAAGGCGCGGTTTTGTTCACCGCCGTGCTTTTCGTTTGTTTCAATCTGCTGGTCGATGTGATGTACGCCGCCATCGATCCGCGCATCCGGTTCAGTTAAGAGGTGTGAAAATGAGTGCGAATTCCAAAGCAATGACAGCTCCCACGGGAATCCGCGGATGGTATCACACCAACCGGCAGCGTCCCTGGATGCGCAGCCTGGAAGTGCTGGTTCGGCATCCGCTGGCGCAGATTGGGTTTATTGGTTTTCTGGCCATTACGTTGGTTACCATTCTGGCTCCATCTGTCGCGCCGTACGATCCCATCAAGATGGATTTCCACAATATGCTGAGCGGCCCATCAGCCGCACATCCGTTTGGTACCGATGATCTGGGCCGGGATGTGCTCAGCCGCGTACTGTACGGCGGTCGTGAATCCATGAAGGCCGGCTATTTTGCCATTTTAATCGGCTTAAGCGGCGGTGTGGTGATCGGTCTGATTACCGGCTATTTTGGCGGCTGGATCGATGATCTCACCCAGCGAGTCATTGAGATCTTCTGGGCTTTTCCAACCATTTTGCTGCTCCTGAGTATTATTGCCGCCTTTGGACCCAATCTCACCAACGTGATCATCGCCATTGGGTTTTCCAGTATACCCGGCTATGCAAGGCTGCTGCGCGGTTCTGTGATCCAGGCCAAAAATTTTGAATACGTGACAGCCGCCAAAATAGTTGGTTCCGGTGCAGGGCGGATCATGTTCAAGCATATCCTGCCCAATATCATCTCGCCCATCCTGATCTACGGTACACTGGATCTGGCGGGCGCCATCATGATGACGGCCGGTCTCAGCTACCTGGGTCTGGGCGCACAACCGCCCTCGCCTGAATGGGGCGCCATGTTGAACTACGGACGCGAATACCTGCGCATCGCTCCGTGGATGTCGTTCTTCCCTGGTTTTGCCATCTTCCTCACCATGCTGTTTGTCAATCTCATCGGAAACGGCATGCGCGACGCGCTGGATCCGAAAACCAGAAAAGAAAAAACGATATAAAATTATGGGTACTGTCTGAAGCGATTTTTCCGTAGCGGAGAAAAGGGAATCGGTGGCTGAGAATGGAAAAAGTAAAGGATCAATTTCAGATTGAGGAATTATATTATCTGGAGAACCTGGATCAGATGGAAGCGTTTGCCTCCAGGATCCGCTACCGGATGGTTGCTCTGTTAACGGGGTCACCTAAAACGGCCGCTCAACTGGCCCGCGAGGTGGGTGTTTCACGCCCAAAAGCGCATTATCATTTGCAGGTGCTGGTAAAAGTGGGCTTGGCCGAGTTTGTTTATGAAAAACTGGTCAACGGCATCATGGAAAAGTATTATCTGGGCCGGGCTCATTTTTACAGTTTTGATAAACTGTCAGAGCACACGGTAATTCATCCGGAAGATATCGCGTTTTCAAGGAAAATGACTCAACTGCAAAACGATTTCCTGCTGAACGTTCTGGAGATTTCCCGTGAGAGGGTAGTCCAGAACCAAACAGGCGACGCCTCTGCCAAAAACTATTATTTCGATTTTGGATGCCGTCTCACAGATGAACAGACTACTCAGGTTTTTCAGCAGCTTGATGCGATATCCCAAACGATCCGCGACTTCCGTGCGCAAAACATCAAGCTTCCGAATTACACCGATTTGCCGTATTACAAAACCATGCTGCTGATTATGCCTTTACTGCCGCAAAGAGATGTCGTAAAAAAGTCGAACCGGGCGTAACAGCAGATTCTCTATCATCTCGGCCTTCAAGAACTGCCCGCCAGACGGTGGGCAGTTTTTCATGGAATAGAACCGGTAATATTGGCTCAATTGCCTCGCGTGACATGCGGCTTTATAATAACCTCATGGGTGGTTCCAGAGCCATCAGGTATGAAAGGGTTAATCAGGGATAGTCAAATTGGAACAAAAACCGATTGTGTACCTTTTTTACGGCGATGATGAGCTGGCCATCAACCACGCGGTGGATGCTCTGTACGGTCAGTTGGGCGATCCCGTGACCGCTGACATGAATACTGCTCGCTTTGACGGAACCACGGTCACCGAGACCGAACTGCTGAATGCCGCTGCAACCATGCCGTTTCTGGCTGAACGACGTCTGGTGGTGGTATCTCACCCGCTGGCCCGCCTGGCCGATAAGAATTCTCAAAAATTGTTCTGCCAAATGCTGGAATCACTGCCGGATACCACCGCGCTGGTGTTGGTTGTTCAGGATCAGAAAAAATTCAAGCAGGGCGAATGGCGGTGGGACACCCTGAGTGAAAAACACTGGCTGCGTGAGTGGTGTATGGCTCACAAACCGCGTGCTTACTTGAAAGACTTTTCCCTGCCGCAAACCGGTGCCATGCCCGGCTGGATCCAATCCCGCGCGGCTGAAATGGGCGGTAAATTTGATAAAGAAGCCGCTGTTGAGCTGGCAGGTCTGGTGGAAAACAACACCCGTATCGCGGAACTGGAAATTGGCAAACTGCTCACGTATGTGAACGGTGAACGCCCGGTGGCATTGGAAGATGTTCAGCAGTTGACCGCTTTCAAAGCCGAAGCCAGTGTGTTTGAGCTGGTGGATGCGATGGCGGAGCGGAACACGCGCAAGTCGCTGCAGGTGCTGCATCACCTCCTGGATGAACAGGATGAACAGAGTATCTTCCCTATGGTGGTACGCCAGTTCAGGCTGCTGGTTCAAACACGCGCCCTGATGGATGAGGGTCAGGGGATTGAAAAAATTCAATCCATTCTAAAAGTAGCCCCCTTTGTTGCCAAAAAGCTGTATGCCCAGGCCCGTCAATTCACCTTGCCGCAGTTGAAGAGTGAATACCGTGAGCTGCGCCGGATCGACATCGCCGCCAAGAGCACCGAGACATCCATCAGCCTGGCGTTGGATTTGTTTATCACCAATCTTGGATAAAAGATAATCCTTGTTAAGCGTTCCCCTAACCCATCGAAACATCTCATTCATGACATGTATCGGTGGGTTACTGGCGAGTAATTACTGCGTATCGCTGGTTATCTTGCCGCTCTCCACCCAACCTATGAATGATGGGATTTGGATTGACCGGATTGTTGTTGATGCCATGCCTGCATAGGGTGGGTGGAGGGGCACAATTTTACTCGCGATTAAATTGGCACTCTGCCCCGTAACCCACCGATATGATCAACCGTTTCACGGAACATGTGGATCCGTGTGGCGCGTTCAAAAACCGAACGCACCATACCAGACACGTGTAAAACCCAATGAATGATGCAATTTTGACGGGTGGATAACACATCCTCATACCCCGGTATAATTACAGAACATAGAAAGAAGGTGTTATGGCAAAAACACATACCCAATATGTTTGCCAGGAATGCGGACGGACCTCACCGCGCCAGATGGGCCGCTGCCCATCCTGCGGCGCGTGGAACAGCATGGTGGAAGAGATCGTTGCCGAGCCTACCGTCTCAAAAAAAGAACACTCCGTTCTGACGGTGGCCTCAGAACCGCGCCGTCTGGACCAGATCGAAGGCGATGTAGAGGATCGGCTGCCGGTTTCCATCGGCGAGTTTGCCCGCGTGCTGGGCGGGGGTGTGGTACCCGGCTCCATCATTCTGGTAGGGGGCGACCCCGGCATTGGTAAATCCACGCTGCTGCTGCAGGTGGCCATGTCGATGGCCTGCGACCGCACCGTTTTGTATATTTCCGGCGAAGAATCCGAGCGGCAGATCAAGATGCGCGCCATGCGCCTGGTAGACCCGGACGCCGGTGAAACGCTTCCGCAAAATTTGCTGCTGGTCACGGAAACCAACCTGGATGTGATGATGGCACACATCCGCAGTGTGCAGCCCAGCCTGTTGATTGTCGACTCCATCCAGACCACCTACATTCCCGAAATGGAATCCTCGGCCGGGTCAGTCTCTCAGGTGCGCGAGTGCGCCTCGCGGCTGCGTGAACTGGCCAAATCCAGCAACCTGGCTGTGGTGCTGATTGGGCATGTCACCAAAGAAGGCGTCATCGCCGGACCACGCATTCTGGAGCACATCGTCGATACGGTACTGTATCTGGAAGGCGACCGTTATCAGGCGTTCCGGCTGCTGCGTTCGGTGAAGAATCGTTTTGGCGCCACCTCGGAGGTGGGCGTATTCGAGATGCAAAGCCGCGGTATGGCGGAGATCACCAACCCGTCTGAAGCATTTTTGGCCGAGCGTATGGCCACTGCGGCCGGTTCGTGCATCGCCGTCACCATGGAGGGCACCCGCCCCATGCTGGTGGAGGTGCAGGGTCTTACTACCACCTCATCACTGGGCAACCCACGCCGCACCCCCAATGGGGTTGATTTCAACCGTCTGCTGATGATCACCGCGGTGCTCACCCGCCGTACCGGTTTGCGGTTGGGCGAACAGGATATCTTTGTGAATGTGGTGGGCGGCATGCGCATCAGCGAACCGGCTGCCGATCTGTCGGTTGCAGCAGCCATCGCCTCTTCCATGCGTGATATCCCCATCCGGGCGGATGCCGTTCTGATTGGCGAAATTGGACTTTCCGGCGAACTGCGCTGGGTGAGCCAGATGTTCGCCCGGCTGCGTGAGGCGGCTACATTAGGATTTACCACGGCTATCATCCCCAAACAGACCCGCCGTCGCACTGAGCAGCTACCGCCCGGCATGCAGGTGATGGAAGCCCGCACACTGCGTGAAGCGTTGGAAAAAGCGCTTCTGCATGATGACCGCCCCTGACCTTGAAACCATCACTTTGACGCTGGTGATAAAATTGTCTCGATGATTTGGACGATGAACCGGCGGTAAAAAAAGATTTACAGGATTAAAAATGACCACCTTTACCCAGTATGTTAGTAACCAGCCCATTTCCCGTGTGCGAAAAAACCATGCCCTTGAGCATGCCACCCTGCATATGTTATCCCGCCGCTATCCTGGCATCCGCTTGGCGGGGGTTTCAGACGCGGGCGGATTTCGCATATTCGGTAATGTGCCCACCGAGGATCTGCAGCAGGCCGTCGATGAAGCGTTGGCCCGTCTGCAGCACGGCGAAGGCAAACTGGCCTATCATCCCAACTGCGGTACCAATTTTGTGACCACCGGTACGCTGGCCGGGCTTACCGCCTGGATCGGTATGCTGAAGACGGGCCGTTCTGTGCGGACGCGTATCAACCGCCTGCCACTGGTGGTATTGATGGTCACGTTGGTGATTATCTTCACCCGGCCATTGGGGCCCTTTCTGCAGCGCAACGTGACTACTGATCCGGATCCCGCCGGGCTGCGCATTGTAGAGATCAAGCGGCATGATTTCGGAAATTTTGTGCTGCACCGGGTGATCACCCGGCAGTAGATACCGTATTTTAGTGAAAAATTAAATCTCCCTCTGGATGGGGTACAATCATGGGGTCGGAAACTCTTACCCGTGAGCGATGTATGCCCAATACAGTTGAAACCATTTCCTATCCGGACGAAGTTAAAGAGAACCTTGAGACTCAGCAGGATGATTTTCGCACTGCTGACGTGGTGAGCATGGGTATTGCCCATGGCATGCATGATGTCTACGATGCGTTCCTTTCACCGCTGCTGCCGGTGCTGATCCAAAACCTGTCACTCACCAAAACACTGGCCGGTTCACTGTCCATCTTTCTGCAGCTTCCGTCCCTTCTGCAGCCGTTCATCGGGCATATCGCCGACCGGATGGATCTGCGCTGGGTGGTGATCATCGCGCCTGCGGTGGCCGGCGTGTTGATGAGCCTGATTGGCATCCCAACTCACTATCTGGTCATCGCGCTGCTACTCACGCTGGCCGGCATGATTTCGGCCGGTATTCACTCCATCGGCCCGGTGATCGCCGGTAATGTATCCGGCAAACGGCTGGGGTTGGGGATGAGTATCTGGATGGTGGGCGGCGAGATCGGCCGGGTGCTGGGCCCGGTGGTCATCGTGAGCGTACTGGGCTACTTCACCATCGACGGGCTGCCGTGGCTGATGCTGGGCGGTATCGCTGCATCCGTCCTGCTGTATCTGCGTTTGCGGAATGTCAAGGGGCTGGTGCAGATCAACGAAAACGGCAGTTCGATCCGTTCGGCTGTGGGCTTGATGAAGCCCATCCTGCTGCCTCTTTCGGTGTTGCTGCTGGTGCGGGCTTTCATGTCATCGGCAGTCACCACCTATCTGCCCACCTTTCTAACCGACGAGGGCGCCGATCTGTGGTTCGCGGGTGTGTCACTTTCCGTGCTGCAGATTGCCGGTGTGGCGGGCGCTTTTCTGTCAGGTCCCCTCAGCGACCGGTTTGGGCGGCGGAAGATCATGCTCCTGTCGCTGCTGGCTTCGCCGGTATGCATGTTCCTGTTTTTGGCAGTCAAAGGCTGGATGCAGTTCCCGGTTCTGTTGCTGCTGGGCTTCTTCTCCATCTCACTCACGCCGGTATTGATGGCCGCTGTGCTGGAAAGCTGCCAGGGCAGCCGCTCATTGGTCAACGGCATTTTTATGGCATTGAGCTTCATCATCCAATCGGGAACAGTCATCGTCATCGGGTTGATCGGTGACAACGTGGGTCTGCGCGTGGCATTTTATGTGAGCGCCTTTTTAATGCTGGCCGGAGCGCCGTTTGCGCTTCTGCTCACTCGCAGGCAGCAAATCACGTAGAACCTGGTTGTACTTTTGTCAATTGAATAAACCATAGCGCCTGTTGTACAGGCTTTTACAAATTTCATACCTGGAGATCAATATGACGATGTACTCTGTGAAAGGTTTTTCTGCAGGAGATGGACAAAAGGGGGAAGATCCCAACCAGGATATTGACCTGGCTTGGGCTGTTAAAGTACCCATGCGTGACGGCATCTGCCTGAATGCCACCCTGTTCAAACCGCATCATCAGAACGGCCCGCTGCCGGTGGTTATCGGGCTGACGCCATACAATGCCGATGTGTACACGCCCAGGGGCATGTTCTTTGCCCGCAACGGGTATGTGTTCGCCGCGGTCGATTGCCGCGGGCGCGGCAACTCGGACGGTGTTTTTGAACCCGTCATCCATGAAAGCCGCGATACGCATGATTTGATCGAGTGGTTTGCTCAGCAGCCCTACTGCAACGGGCAGGTGACCATGAGTGGCGCTTCGTACGGCGGTTTTGACCAGTGGGCTGCCACCGTCGAGAACCCCCCGCACCTGAGCGCCATCCTGCCCACCGCCGCCGGGTATCCATCGTATGATTTCCCGTTTTCGAGCAATATTTTCTCACCGTACTTTATCAACTGGCTCACGCTCACCAGCGGAAAGACCGCCAATTTCAACCTGTTTGGTGAAGACACCTACTGGCTGGACAAACACTTTGAGCTGTACAAAAATCACCGCCCGCTGGTGGAACTGGATGCCATCGCCGGAAATACCGCCAGCTTTTACCAGAAATGGATGGATAACATCCTTCCCGGCGCGTACTGGGATCAAACCCTGCCTTCCGAACAGACCTACCGCGGGTTGAATATCCCGGTGCTCACCGTGACCGGCCACTATGACGGCGATCAAAAAGGCGCGCTGGGTTATTACGCCAATCACATGCGCTGGGGCACCCCTGAAGCAAAAGCCAACCATTATCTGATCATCGGCCCGTGGGATCACGGAGGAACCGGCAACCCGCAGAAGGAATTTGGCGGTCTCAAATTTGCCGATGCCAGCAAACTGAACATGAATCAACTGCACAAGGAATGGTATGACTGGGTATTGAAGGGTGGCCCCAAACCGGACTTTTTGCAGAAACGCGTGGCTTATTATGTGACCGGCGCGGAAGAATGGAAATACGCCGATACGCTGGATGAAATCGGCAGCCGGAAGATGAATCTGTATCTGAATGATCACAACGGGCAGGCCAACAGTGTCTTCCAATCCGGTAAACTACAGTCTGAGCCGTCTGAAAAAGGCGCGGATTCCTTTGTGTATGACCCGCTGGATATCCGCCCGGGCGAATTGGAACAGGCCAATGCGGCGCATGTGTATGAAGATTATCTGATCAACCAGCGTATGGTGCTCAACCTGTTTGACAACGGGCTGGTTTACCATACCGAACCGTTTGAAAAGGATACCGAGGTAAGCGGGTTCGTGAAGCTGACCGCCTGGATCGAGATGGATGTTCCGGATACCGATTTTGAGGTTAACCTGTATGAAATCACCCCGCAGGGCGGCAGCATCCTGCTGACCGGCGATACCATGCGCGCCCGCTACCGCAACTCGCTGCGCAATGAGGAGCTGGTGCCCGTGGGCGAGATTGTAGAGTATACCTTCAGCGGATTTACCTTCTTCTCCCGGCAGGTACAGCAGGGCAGCCGGCTCCGCCTGGTGTTCAAGTGCATCAACTCGATCAACTTTGAGAAGAACTACAACAGCGGCGGGAAGGTTCGCCTTGAGAGCGGCAAAGATGCCCGCACCGCGCACGTGAAACTGTACCACGACGCTCAGCACGCGAGCTGTCTGGAGATCCCGCTGGGGTAATCGACGATCCCCACGTTTTATCACTTGATAAGGAGAAACTATGTCAACCTCTGATGAAGAAACCACCATCCCCGGTGCAGTCGATTTGCCGGGCGGAATTATCACCGATCCCAATGTAAAAATCGATATGCTGTGGGGAGTTAAAATCCCCATGCGCGATGGCGTCAAACTGAACGCCACGGTTTTCATGCCCCAAAACATGCCCCAGCCGCTGCCGCTGGTGTTTACCCTCACCCCGTACATTTCTGATTCGTACCAGGAACGCGCCACCTATTTCTCCAAGAACGGCTATGTCTACGCTTTGGTCGATTGCCGCGGGCGCGGCAACTCGGAAGGCGAGTTTGAGCCAGTGGTCAATGAACCGCATGACGGTCATGACCTGGTGGAATGGTTTGCCGCCCAGCCATGGTGCAACGGCAAGATCAGCATGTGGGGCGGATCGTATGCCGGCTATGACCAGTGGGCGACGCTCAAGGAATTCCCGCCTCATCTTTCGACCATTGTGCCCGTGGCGTCTGGCTACCCCAGCCTGGACTTCCCCTTCCCCAAGAACATCGCCGCCACCTATTTCATCCAGTGGATGACTTACACTAGCGGCGTGACCGGTAACACCAATCTGTTTGCCGCCGGTGATTTCTGGAGCCAGAAATTCGGTGAGATTTACAAAAATCAACTGCCCATGAAAGACCTGGACAAAATTGTGGGAAATCTGAGCACCCACTATCAGACCTGGATGAAGAACTGCACCCAGGGTCCGTATTGGGACCGCGCGCTGCCCACCGAGCAGGATTACGCCAAAATTGACGTGCCCATCCTGACTATAACCGGGCATTACGACGGCGATCAGAACGGTGCGATGGGCTTTTATCTGCGGCATATGAAATACGGCAACGAGAAAGCCAAAGCAAATCACTTCCTGGTCATTGGTCCGTGGGATCACGCAGGTACCCGTACCCCCAAGAAAACCATCGGCGGGATGACCTTCGGTGATGCCAGCCTGCTGGATATGAACAAGCTGCACAAGGAATGGTATGACTGGACCATGAAAACGGGTCCTAAACCCGAGTTTCTGAAGAAACGGGTGGCATACTATGTGATGGATACCGATGAGTGGAAGTACGCTGACAGCGTGGATGAAATCGCCACCGAAATCCGCTGCTACTATCTGGATTCAGTCAATGGCAGCGCCAACGATGTGTTCCATTCAGGTCTGTTGACCACCCAAAAACCCGGCCAGTCGAAACCGGACCAGTATGTGTATGATCCGCTGGATACGCGCTCCGGTGAGATGGAGCTGAAAGCCAACCCGGAATATATCTTTGATCAGACCGCCGCATTGAACCTGTTTGGCAACGGCCTGGTGTACCACACCGAGCCGTTCAGCGAGGACACCGAGGTCTCCGGGTATGTGAAGCTGACCACCTATATTGAGCTGGATGTACCGGATACCGATTTTGCGGCCACGCTGTATGAAGTGCTGCCTGACGGCCGCACGGTAATGCTGTCCAACGATATGATGCGCGCCCGTTATCGCGAATCGCTGCGTGAAGGCAAGTTGGTACCGATGGGCGAGATCGTCAAATACGAATTTGACTGGTTCACCTGGTTCTCGCGCAAGATCCGCAAGAACAGCCGGCTGCGTTTGGTGTTTGTCTGCCCCAATACGCCCACGCTGGAGAAGAATTACAACGCCGGCGGTGTGGTGAATGCGGAATCAGGGGCTGATGCGCGCACTGCGCATGTGAAGTTCTATCATGACGCCGAGCACCCGGCCTGTCTGCAGGTGCCGATTGTAAAGTAGGTTTCACCCACCTCTTGATCCCCGCCCCTCCAGGACGGGGATTTTTTGTGATGATCACAGGGCGTTGATTTAAGGTTCACCACCCCGGCGCTGTGCGCCACCCCTCCCTGGAGGGGAATTACCCGATGTACTGATCGCCGCCTTTTCTGTCACTCTGAGCGAAGCGAAGAGTCGGACTGAGGCCGGTGAGCCGAGTTTCTCCAAAATCAAAATGCAGTAGCTGGTGCAATGACATATCACCGGGCGTCTCTCGCACCCCACCCCTTTGTCCCCGCCCTTCCGCAGGGGCGGGGAGAATCTTTGTAAGGCAAGGTTGCCGTCAGAACGGCAACCTTGCCTCATAAAGGCGGGAAATGCTAAGGTTCACCTCCCCGGCGCTGTGCGCCACCCCTCCCAGGAGGGGAATAACCCGATATTCTAATCACCGCCTATTCTGTCACCCTGAGCGGAGCGAAGAGTCGAACATGGGCGGAGAAACGAGTATTTCCATAATTAAAAAGCTCCATGCCTTATTGATGAATCGCCATCCTGGCGCAAACTGCATGGTTTTCCCCCTCAAATGTGACGTGCAGTGCAGTCTTCTGCACTGCACGTCACATTAAAAATTCTCCCCTTCCCCAGTGGGGGAAGGGGGTACGTCACGAAGTGACGCGGGGGTTAGGCTCTTCCCCCACTCTTTCATTGACACGATCCCGCCGGATGAGTATACTGTACCGTTGTATTGTTGAAACCACACAAGTATACATTTCAGGAGATTTGCCCCATGAAACAACGTCTGTTTGCCTTCTCTGCACTTATTGTTTTCATACTCCTTTGCGCATCCTGCACACCGGCCGCGGTCACTGTCACCCCGGAGCCAGTTGTTGAAGAAACCTCTCAGCCGGAACCGACCGAAGCTACAGAAGCCACCGAAGCGGTTGCTACGGCGGCCGCGGAAGAAGATAGCGGCCCGGTGGTGCTGACCCTGGTCAACGGCGATCAGCAACTCGAGTTCACTTTGGATGAACTCAAATCGCAGACGGCCACATCCGGGCAGGCCGGCATGCTCAGCTCCACCGGAAAAATCACCGTTCCGGCTGAATACACCGGCGTACTGCTGACCGATCTGCTGGATCTGATGGGCGGCATCACCCCGGACCTGGGTGTGAATATTGTGGCGGAAGACGGCTATACCATGACGCTCTCATATGACCAGGTGACCAATGGCGGTTTCATCACCTATGATCCCTCAGATGGCACCGAAAAGGAATTTGACGAGCAGTTGCGCGCCATGATCGCCTATGCCATGGACGGCCAGCCGATGGATGCTCAACGAGATGGCACACTGCGCATGGTGGTGATCAGTTCCACCAACAACCAAATCACCGACGGACATTGGGCAGTGAAGTGGGTGAACCGCATTGAGGTACAGCCGGTCAGCAAAGAATGGTCGCTCAGCCTGGCAGGCAACCGGGAAGAAGTGATTGACCGTAACACCTTCCAGTCCTGCGGCACCAGTTCATGCCACCAGGAAACCTGGACTGATGAGGAAGGCCAGATCTGGGCGGGCGTGCCCCTTTACCTGCTGACCGGGCGCGTGGATGACGAACTCAAGCACGAAGGCCCTGCTTACAACCGTGAACTCGCCAACGCCGGTTATGACATCGAACTGGTCGCAGCCGACGGATACACCACCACACTCTCCAGCACCGATGTGTATTATGACCGCCAGATCATGGTGGCCTACCTGGTCAATGACGCCCAGCTTCCTGACAAATACTTCCCCCTGCGCCTGGTGGGCGCCGATACCGAAAAAGGGCAGCGCATTGGCGCTATCTCCGAAATCCGGCTGTTGATGGATGAGGTCAACGCCATGCTGGGCTATGAAGAAACAGCGCAGCCGTCGGATGAAACCCCTGCGGCGGATGCCGAACCGGCTGAAGTGATTATCCCGGAAGGCACCGTGATGGCCATCATCGGCCAGGTGACCAATACCCTGTACCTCAGCGATACAACCGTAAGCGCATTTCCGCAGGTCAAACTGACGCTCGAACACCCCAAAAAGGGCAAGGGTGAGTATGAAGGCATGTATTTGAACTTTGTGCTGGACCTCGCCATCCCGATGGAAGCAGCCGAAACTCTGGTTTTCACCGCCTCCGACGGCTATTCTCTTTCCCTGCCGCTGGCCGATGTGCGTGCCTGTACCGATTGCCTGCTGTCGAAGTGCGAGGAAGGCAAACTGGATATGGTCATGCCTGGTTTTGAAAGCTCAGCCTGGCTCAAAGATGTGGTCAGTATCGAAGTTCAATAACATGAAGGACCGGGTTGTGAACAGGAATGCCTTCATTCTTCTGGCGCTGGTTGGCTGCCTGGTAATTCTGGCTGCCTGCAACCCTGCCGCAGTGCCGGTTGGTGATACGCCAACCGGCGCACAGACCGAAAGGCAGATTGTGCGCGTGTTTTGCGCGGGCAGTCTGCTGATACCGGTGGATGCGCTGGAGCAGGCCTTTGAGGCTGCCAACCCGGATGTGGATATACAAAACGAGTGTCACGGCAGCATCCAGGTGATCCGGCATGTGACCGAGCTGCACGAGCTCATTGATGTGGTGATGACCGCCGATCACGCGCTGATCCCGCTGCTGATGTATCCTACGATAGATGAAGAAACCGGACAGCCGTACAGCCGCTGGTATATCCGATTTGCGGGCAACAGCATGGGGCTGGCCTATAGCGCAAACAGCCGTT
>CAZHMZ010000057.1:0-19608 GCA_964532655.1 uncultured Anaerolineaceae bacterium | reverse complement strand
GACCAACTATCAGCCGCCCAACTGGCCCGAGTTCACCTTTGGTGAGTGGATCCCGTGGTGGTCACCGGTATACTGGTCATCTGAGTTTTATGGCGGCGGATCTTCTGTTGGCAGTTCGATTTCACAACAGTTTGCCGGCCGAACCGATGCGACCGGAACCCATTATTTGAAAATTGATTTCAACGGCGACGGAAAGCCGCGAGCACAAACCATCACGGCCCAAAGCGCGGTGATGGATATCAACCGCCAGACCTGGGCTGCTTCAACCAGTTTACTGGTGCATCCCGCTTCGTTGTATGTGGGCATGCGCACCGACAGCTATTTTGTGGAACGCGGTGATGCCCTGGATATCGACCTGATTGTGGTCGATCTGGACGGGAACCCGGTAGCAGACCGGCCCATCAAGGTGACTGCCGCTCGGATGGAGTGG
The DNA here is from genome assembly GCA_964532655.1 of uncultured Anaerolineaceae bacterium. GTDB lineage: Bacteria > Chloroflexota > Anaerolineae > Anaerolineales > Anaerolineaceae > JAJFTV01. Next base: position 19,178 of record CAZHMZ010000057.1, on the reverse strand, counting down.
AAGTTTGAAAAGGGTAACTGGATTGAAAAACCGGTTGACACCCAGGAATGTACGGTGGGTTCCACCCTGGAGCCGGTACAGTGTTCCTTCAAAACGGTGGCAGGCGGGCGCTATTCCATCACTGCATCCATCACAGATGAAATGGGGCGCACCAACGAAACCGTGTTGGACCGCTGGGTGACCGGTGGGGAGATGGTACCGGCCCGCGAGGTGCAGCAGGAAGTGGTCACGCTGATCCCGGACCGCGAAACTTACCAGCCCGGTGACACGGCCAAAATCCTGGTGCAGTCACCTTTTACCCCGGCGGAAGGGCTGCTGACGGTTGCTCGCAGCGGTATTCTGTATACCGAACGGTTTGAGGTGAAAGACGGCACTGCCACATTGGAAATTCCCATTGAAGATGCGCATATCCCCAACCTGAACATTCAGGTGGATGTGGCGGGGCAGGCGGAGAGACTGGATGATGACGGTGAACCGCTGAAAGATACCCCCGGCCGACCGGCATTTGCCAGCGGCAGCCTGTCGCTCAGTATCCCGCCGCTCAGCCGGACCCTCGCTTTGGAGGTGACCCCGCAGGACGAACAACTGGCTCCGGGCGAGGAAACCAGCCTGGATCTGAAACTGACCGACGCGGAGGGCAGGCCGGTAGAAGGTGCTGAACTGGCTGTCATCGTGGTGGATGAAGCCATCCTGGCGTTGACCGGTTATCAACTGCTGGATCCGATCAGCACGTTCTACTATGCGCGCCCCTCGGATCTTTCCAGCCGGTATGGACGTTCCAGCATTATCCTCGTGGATCCCACCCAACTGGCCGGCAGCGCGCGTCAGGCAATGTCCACCCAGACGCTGAACGACGCGGGAGGGATTGTAGAAGCCCCGATGATGGAAATGGCCGTGGAAGAATCGGCGGCCATGCCGGCGGCTGAAGCGGAAGGAGCTGCCGAACAGGCAGCCATCACCATCCGCTCTGATTTCAACCCGCTGGCGCTGTTTGCCCCCGACGTCACCACCGATGAAGACGGCAAGGCCAGTGTACAGGTGAAGCTGCCCGATAATCTCACCCGCTACCGGGTGATGGTGGTGGCGGTGGATGGCAGCGGCAAGAAATTTGGCAGCGGCGAGGCCAGTATCACAGCCCGGCTGCCGTTGATGGTGCGTCCCTCCGCTTCACGTTTCCTGAATTTTGGCGATCAATTTGACCTGCCGGTGGTACTGCAAAACCAGACCGGTCAGGATATGGTGGTGGAAGTCGCTGCCGAAGCCGGTAACCTGGAATGGACCGGATCACAGGGTATGCGCGTAACCGTACCTGCCAACGACCGCATTGAGGTGCGCTTCCCGGCCAAAACCGATCTGGCCGGCACGGCGCGTGTTCAAATCGCCGCGGTCAGCGGTGAGTATGCCGACGCAGCCCAGGTGGTACTGCCGGTTTACACCCCCGCCACCACCGAGGCTTTCGCGGTCTACGGGGTGCTGGATGACGGCGCGACCGCCCAACCGCTGATCAAACCCGACGATGTCTATTCACAGTTTGGCGGTCTGGAGATCACCACCTCATCCACCGCGTTGCAGGCGCTGACCGATGCGGTGCTGTATCTGGTTTCGTATCCGTTTGAGTGCTCTGAACAGCTTGCCTCCCGTATTCTGGGCATTTCTGCCCTGCGGGATGTGTTGACGGCCTTCCAGGCCGAGGGACTGCCATCGCCGGAAGAGATGGAAACAGCCGTCCAGCGCGATATTGACCGACTGGAGGGTTTGCAGAACTATGACGGCGGGTTCCCGTACTGGCGGCGCGGTGATGAATCGATCCCATACAACACCGTTCACGTGGCACATGCGTTGTTGCGGGCACGCGAGATGGGCTTCACGGTGCCGGATGCCATGTGGCAGAACGCGAAGGTGTATCTGACCTATATCGAAGATTATTACCCACCCTGGTATTCACAGCAGGCCCGCGCCACCATCAGCGCATACGCGCTGTATGTGCGCCATTTGAGCGGTGATTCCGACCCGGATAAAGCCGCCCGCCTGCTGGATGAGATGGGGTTGGATCGGCTTTCGCTGGACGCGATTGCCTGGATCTGGCAGGTGCTGATCGACCAGAGCGGCTACACCGATGAGGCGGAGCAAATCCGCCAGCATGTTAACAACCGGGTGGTCGAGACCGCCGGAGCGGCCAACTTCACCACCGATTACAGTGATGAGGATTATGTGTTACTGGGTTCCAACCGCCGCACCGATGCGCTGCTGCTGGATGCGTATATTCATGACAATCCGCAAAGCGATCTGATCCCCAAAATTGTGACCGGTCTGATGGCACACCAGGTGAAGGGGCGCTGGAACAACACGCAGGAAAATGTGTTCGTCCTGCTGGCGCTGAACAGCTACTTTGACGCTTATGAATCGGTGGAGCCTGATTTTGTGGCCCGGGTCTGGCTGGGTGAAACCTACGCCGGTTCCAGTGAATTCCAGGGCTACACCACCGATCGTCATCAGATTGAAATACCGATGGAATACCTGCTTGATTCGATGGATGAGAACGATCAACAGCAATTGATCCTTGAGAAGGACGGCGAAGGCCGCCTGTACTACCGGCTTGGGCTGCAATACGCTCCCACCGATCTGCAGATGCCGCCGGTGGATATGGGGTTTGTGGTCCAGCGCGTGTATGAAGCGGTAGACAACCCGGATGACGTGGTACTGGCGGAAGACGGAACCTGGCACATCAAACTGGGCGCGCGGGTGCGTGTACGCATCACCATGGTGGCGGATAATCGCCGCTACCACGTGGCGTTGGTAGATCCGCTGCCGGCCGGACTGGAGATCATCAACCCCGCTTTGGCGGTATCCGAGAGCGTGCCGGCCGACCCGGGCGATCAACAAACCGGCTGGTGGTGGTGGTGGAGATGGTATCAGCATCAGAACCTGCGTGATGAACGAGCCGAAGCATTTACCCCGCTGCTGTGGGATGGTGTGTACGAGTATTCCTATGTGACCCGCGCCACCACACCCGGAGAGTTTATCGCGCCGGCCACCAAGGCTGAGGAAATGTACTCGCCGGAGGTGTTTGGACGCAGCGCCAGCGATCGCGTGATCATTGAAGATTGATCAACGACACGCGATGAGAAAATGCACCTCCCGAGCATCTTGCTCGGGAGGTGTTTTTTACTTTTCAGTTTCGGAGCGGATGCCGAACACATCTCTCAGCGCGGAGCGGGCGGCCAGATAGCCGCTCATGCCATGCACGCCACCGCCCGGCGGGGTGGATGACGAGCACAGATACAGCCCCTTTCGCGAGGTGGAGTACGGGTTCCAGCGCAGCACCGGGCGGGCGGCGAACTGCCAGAAATCCTGCACCCCGGCGTTGATATCACCGCCGATGTAATTGGGATTGTACTGTTCGTATTGCTCCGCGTTGGTAGTGTGAACTGCCAGGATCCGGTCGCGGAAACCGGGCGCAAACCGTTCAATTTGCGCTTCGATGGGCTGACGCATATCGCGGGTGGAACCTGCCGGCACGTGGCAGTAGGCCCAGGCGGTATGTTTTCCGGCCGGCGCGCGCGAGGGATCCGCCAGCGAGGCCTGCACCAGCAGCACATACGGCTTTTGGGCGTGCTCTCCCTGCCAGACGGATTGCTCCGAGCGGGCGATTTCAGCGAGCGTGCCGCCAACGTGGACTGTGCTGGCCTGTAAGACTTGCTCATCACGCCACGGGATGGGGCCGTCCAGCGCCCAATCCACCTTGAACACACCCGGTCCGTACCGGAAGTGGGCAAGCTGCCGGTGGTACAAACCGGTGAGTTCGTCACCGGCAATTTCCAGCAACTGGCGGGGTGAAATATCCATCAGAAAGGTGCGGGCGGGGGGCAGTTCGTTTAGGGATTTTACCTTCCAACCGGTCACCACTTCACCACCCAGTGAACGTAAAATGGCAAGCAGAGCATCCACGATGGTTTGCGAACCGCCTACAGCCACCGGCCATCCCACGGCGTGCGCGCTCAACCCCAGAATCAAACCGAACGAGGCGCTGGCAAAACGCGTGAGCGGTAGCATGGAATGCCCGGCCATCCCGGCGAACAACGCCCTGGCGCGCTCTTCCTGGAAACGCCGGTTGGCCAGCCCGGCGGCTGAATTGACCGCCAGCAGCCCAAACCGAGCCAGTGTGAATGGATCATCCGGGATGCGCAGCGGCCTCATAATCTCGTGAAGAAGTGCATCCCAGCGGGATAACAGGGGCTGCATGAGCTGCCGGTAAGCCGGTCCGTCCGCTCCGATGCTTTCCGCTGTCTGGTCAAGCGAGCGGTACGCCAGCACGGCCGGCTGCTCATCCAGCGGGTGCGCCAGCGAAACCGGCGAGTATTTCCACTCCACGCCGTACTTTTCCAGTTCAAGGGATTTGAAAAACCGCGAGGATACCGCCAGCGGATGAACCGAGGAGCAGGTGTCGTGCAGAAAACCGGGCAGGGTGGCTTCAGCCGTGCGCGAGCCGCCGCCGATTTTTTCTGCTCCCTCGGTGACCAGCACCTTCAGACCCTGCCTTGCCAGGGTAATGGCGGCGGAAAGCCCGTTGGGGCCGCTGCCAACAACCACTGCATCATAGTTTGCGGTATGTTTCAAGGCTGCCTGCCTGGTTGAGTATGTTATCGTTTGATCAGACGCCGGATAGGGCGGAAAAATTGGTGAATCGCAGAACGGACAGCGGCATTGTACCAGAGATTACCGGAATGCCGCCACCGGATCGAGGGATCAATCAGCCTGGAAGAGGTCTCCACTTTCCGTAAATCATCCATCGGGCAGCGCAGCTCACTGCCTGTGTTAAAGAAGGTGGCCACATTTTTCATGGCGCGCACCCAGAAGGTATCCTCGGTTTTGGGCCCGTATCCCAGCCTAAAGGTGAGTTCGTAGAGCGGGTCGCCGGGGCGGACGAGGGCCTGAGTTTGCGCATAGGTTTTATCGTCTTCCCGGTAGCTGCTGAAGGTGATCAGACCGGAAAACATGTGACCCTGGACGGTCATCAGGGTAAATGAAGTTTCATTCGCGTGGATGACCACCGCGCCGGTGGAAAGAACCATCCCCAACGGGAAAGCCAGATTGATCAGGCACACACTGCCCGGCTCAAATCCGCTGCAACTCGAGTGAATGCGGTTATCCGGCGGCCAGAAATCGGTAAAACGTTCCCGCCAGCGCGCCATCACCTGTTCGGGCGGGCGGTCTCCGCACAGCAGCACCCGGTAGGTGCGCAGCCACATGCGCCCAAAGCTGTTGGCCGGCGAGGTGAGGGGACGTTTATCGACATTCAGATTGACCATCTGCTCGGGGCTTTGAGGGAGCAACGCACGCCCGATCGGCTGGCTCCAGGATTGAGAGTTTGCATCCCCTTGATCGACCGGATCACCTTGATGAGACTGTGAACCAGTCTGTTCCTCATCCACATACTCACGCATGACTCGGTCAAGGTGACCTATCTCAAGTACCTGACGGTTTTCCGCATTGAGCCCGCGAACATAAACCGCGGCAAACCGGCGCGCCAGCACGGCGTGCAAAGCGCACAGTGTCTGCAGCCCATCGCCGGTGAGCGGATCGAGACCTGAAAGATCCAGCAAGATGCGCCCGGTTGGTTTCCGGTCCATTTGAAAAGCCAGATCCAGCAATTGGCCGGTCATCCGGCGGTCCAGTCTGCCGGACAGATCCATTTTGACCGTTTCAGGATCCATTTGTGTCACAAGGGTCGAGAAAGTATCCATATTCCCCCTGGCAGGCAACCAATCAACAACGAAGAGACAGGTTGATATAATACAATCAGTATATCTGAAACACATGAAACCACCCATTGCAGCGCAGGAGAAACCCATGGAAACCTATACCTTTCGCTTACTTCCCGGCCAGGATCTGGCCCGTTCCATCGCTGACTTTGTGTATGACAGGCGTATCAGCGCCGGTTGTATCCTCACGTGTGTGGGCAGTCTTACCACCGCGGTGATTCGCTATGCCAACAACCCGGGCGGAACACAGGTGAACGGCCATTTTGAAATTGATTCACTGGTGGGCACGGTGGGCATGACCGGGCAGCATCTGCACATCTCCATTTCGGATGGAGAGGGCCGCATGCTGGGTGGACATTTATTGGAGGGCTGTCTGGTGTATACCACAGCCGAGATTGTTCTGGCTGCCTTTCCGGAACTGGTGTACCGGCGTGAATACGATGAACATTCAGGGTACGACGAACTGGTGGTGTACACAGTCCAGGATTTGAAGGGGGAGTAACACCAGACAGCAAGCGCATATACCAAACAGGAGGGAATGATGCGTTTTGGATTGATGGATATGCAGCTTAGTCTGTTGATGCAGGGAATGGCGGAAATCGCCGATATTGCAGCACAGGCCGCGCTGTTTGATCATGCCGCACTGGTGCGGCATATTGAGAAAGCCGGTTTTTCGCTGGTGGAATTAAGCGGTGATTTAGGACTATTCTTCCCGGGCGCTTTTTCACCCTCAGCGGTGGCTGATTTACTGCAACTCAAGCAGGACGAGCAAATGGCTTTTACCGTTCACCTGCCGCTGTGGTCTGTGGAACCATCCACGCTTCTCACCCCGGTGCGCACCGGATCGGTGCAGGCGCTGGTAGAGACCATCCGCGCCACCCTGCCGCTGGAACCGGAGATGTATGTGCTGCACGCGACCGGGCCGCTGGCCGCCGAGTTTTTCCAGATGCGTCTGCCGGCAGAGGTGAAACCCATCCTGCTCAGGCAGTTCCAGCAGCGGGCGGCTGAAAGTATCAAAGCTGTTCTCAGTGAAACTGGCATCCCGTCCCGCCAGTTGGCCGTGGAAACCATAGAGTTCCCCTTTGATCTGACGCTTGAGCTGGCAGATAAGCTGGATACTTCCATATGCCTGGATGTGGGGCATATTCTGGCTGGTTTCTCCGGGCCGATCAGTCTGCAGGAGGCTCTACCGTTGGTGCTGCCGCGCCTGGGAGAGGTTCACCTGCATGATTCTACGTGGCAGGGGCCGGAACAAATAAGGCAGTATGGCAAAGACCATCAGGCGCTGGGCAAGGGCGATCTGGACGCTGTATGGCTGTTGGACCGGCTGACGGAAGCAAACTTTTGCGGTCCTATTATTCTGGAACTCACGGAACAGCAGGCGCTCGAGTCGCTGGCATATCTGTCGGAGAAGTGCCCGGATTACCTGACTGAAGAACTCTAAAGTACGCAGACAGCAAAACGCACACCTCAGGTGTGCGTTTTTTTACCTGTAAATACTCTTTAATTGAAACCATCAGCGCCGAGGCGCAGAATTCTCATTTCGGTTAAAATGGGTCTGTTACTCCATTCCCTCCCCGGAGATCCACATGCAACCCAAAATGAAGTGGTATGACCATCTCACCATCAACAGCTATTGGCTGGGGATCAACATCGCCTCCGCGGTGATGACGCCCGTCCTGCTGCCGTATCTGGTGGTGCTATTTATGCCCCCGGAGCAGAAAAATACCTATCTGGCTACCGTGCGGGTGATCGGTTTGAGCGTGGCCATGCTGGTGCAGCCGCTGGCCGGCATGCTGAGTGACCGGAATACCTCTCGCTGGGGGCGCCGGCGCCCGTATATTTTGGGGGGAGCGCTGTTCAACATCCTTTTTTTGGCGGTGATCGGGCTCTCCAGCTTATTCTCGCGCTCGCATACGGATGGATTTTTCGGCGCCACGCTGGGCATCTCCACCGCTTTCTTTGTGCTCATCCTCGGGTATGTGTTGATGCAAATCTCGTCCAACTTCGGGCACGGGGCTGTACAGGGGCTTATCCCCGATCTGGTGCCGGAGAACCAGCGCGGGAAAGCATCGGGTGTAAAGGCGGTGCTGGAGCTGCTGCCTGTGTTTCTGGTGGTGTTCATCGGCCCGCTGGTAGACGCGGGCAAAATCTGGCTGGTGGTAAGTATCATCATGGCGGGCTTTTTGGCCACCATGCTGGTAACGCTCTTTTTTGTGCATGAAAAACCCCTCACCGAAAGACCAACCGGCAGCCTGCGCGAACCGGCATTGCGTCTGGTGGCTCTGACCGTTATTTTTGTGCTGGTATCACAACTGGCCGTCCTGCTGGTCAAACAGGCCGGTGTTTCGCTCACCGGCGCCGGGGCCACGCTGGGGTTGCAGATTGCCCTGGTAGGCCTGGCCGGGCTGCTGGCCATGGCCGGTTCCATTTTTGTGGGCGTATATTTCGGCGCGTGGGTGGGTATTGGAAAAGAAGCACGTCAGCAGCAGCCATTCATCTGGTGGGTGGTCAACCGCCTGCTGTTTCTGGCGGCGGTGGGCTCTATTCAGGGGTTTGCCCAATACTTTTTGCGGGATGTGCTGCAGCTCGAGAACGCTGCCACCATGACCACCATTTTGCTGGCCGTGGTGGCGCTGTTTCTGATGCCATCCGCAATATTCGGCGGCGCGCTGGCCGATAAAATGGGCCGCAAACGGCTGATTGAACTGTCGGGGTTGATCGCCGCACTGGGAACGCTGATCTTGCTTTTCTCGCGCAGCATGCCGCTGGTCATCGTGAGCGGCTGCATCATTGGATTGGGGACGGGGCTCTTCATGGCGGTTAACTGGGCGCTTGGAACCGATCTGGCGCCCAAAAAGGATGCCGGCCGCTATCTGGGCATCTCCAACCTGGCCGGGGCCGGGGCGGGGATTGTGGGAGCCGGTATCGGCGGGCCGATGGCTGATTTCTTTAACACATTGCAACCCGGTTTGGGATACATCATCATTTTCGCCATTTACGGCGGGCTGTTTTTGATTTCAGCCGCAGTCATCCATCGCATACCGGTGCCGGATTATCACCCGGTGGAATAAGTATTGGTTTAGGATCACAGAGATAAAAAGACCGGGCTGTATCCAGAAGCCCGGTTTACTGTTTGTAGAATAAATTGTTGATCTAGTGCTGATCTTTGAGGCGTGAACGCAGTATTTCCATCAACAAATCATATTCTTCATGGCAATCCGCACAGACTTCCAGATGGTGATGAACCAGTGGCATCAGGTCTTTGGGGTTCATCCCGTTCAGTTCCTGTTCGGCATATTGATCCAGCAATTCATATACCTGTTCACAATTCGGCTCCTCATCGCAGGTATGCCTGATCGACTCAATGAGCCGTTTCAGTGATTGGTGATCCAGGTTGATATGGTCCTTATTCTTCATCGCAACTCCGGCTGGTCGCTCCCCAAAGCGAGAGACCAGCATGTTGTCTTTTTAAAGTTATTCCATGAACGCGGACAGAATTTCATCCACATTCAGGCCTTCCTCCGCCAGCCTCTTCTTTAACTTCTTTCGCGCATCGTGCATCAGTTTATACAGGGCATTGCGGTTGGTTTGCAGTTCACTGGCCACCTGATCCATGGCCATCCCTCCGCTTAATGCCACCAAGGCCTGGCGTTGTTTTTCGGTCAGTTCGTTCTCAATGATATAACGTACCCGCTCGATCAACTGGCGGCGGCTGATCTGGTCTTCTGTGGGGGCTTCGGATGTGGGGAAGAGGTTATCTCCATCAAAGTTCTCGCTCATCTCATCCAGCGAGACGTTTTGCCATCTCTTTCGGCGCAATTCGGTGAGCGCTGACCGGACGGCGATGCGGTACACCCAGGTAGTGAACTGGCTGCGGCCTTCAAAGCTGTCCAGCTTGTCCAGCACCTTCAACAATGTGTCCTGGGTGGCCTCTTCCACCAGCCAGTCAAAATGGGGATCATCAGAGCGCAGATAGCGTGTGAGAGCGCCGGCCAACCCGCGATGAACGATCTCGCGCAAGTCCTCCAAAGCATCATCTTGCCGGATACCGGGTGCGCGCAGATCAGCCAGCCAGGTTTCGTTGTCTCGATTTGTCATGAGCTCTCTTGATGAGATTATAGCATGCGCAGGCCACATCACCCATCCTGTGGAGGGGGTGAGATCTTTGAATGGATTCGGCTGGTAAAGTTCTACTGTGTAGACGAGCCGCGCAAAATGGATCTTACCATTCTGATCCGCACCAAAAAGTTATTCCGGCAGGTTTTCCTGAGCTTCCCGGTTTCTTTTGTACACCAGGTTCATCAAAGCGAGTAATTCTTCAGGGTGGATATCCGCGGTTGAGAAAAACTTCAGATGACGCTGGGTTTTGCCCTTGCCCTGGAAGAATTTCAGCTCATCGGCATTGAGCCCTTTTACCCCCACACCCAGGTTGACATGATCGCCAATGGTGGCGAGGTAAAAAATGCCCTCGTACCACAAACCCTCGACCATGCCGGTTTCTTTGATGTCCGGGAAATGGGTGAGGATCAACTGCCGGATTTTATCGATGATCAGCCTGTGATCCGGGCTCTGTCTCTGTAAATACTGTTCCGTCTTTGTGTCCATGTGGATGTCTTTCCCCTGTTGTAAAAGGAGCTACACTGTTTGATCCATGGAAAGTAAGTGATACAGACACATGTGCGCAACAGGTCACTGATAGGCACACAGCGCCAGTATAATCCAATCTTTGGTCGATTTTGACTCTTTCAGACACGCGTTTTCCGCATTATCGGGAACTCATGAACAGGACCATAACATGGATATAATACTTTTCTAACAATCCCGCGATAAAAATAGGATTGGAGTTAGCGAAAGATACTATTCATCCAATTTGCCGAAACATTGCCAGAGAAACTATGAGCTCAAAAAGAATCTTCTATTTACTGCTTGTTTTCGTGATTGCGGGATATGGCGCTCTGGCCGGTTTTGGCCTGGGAGCGTTCACCAGTTATCAGTTTTTCAACAAACAACTGTCGCAAATGCAGACACAAACGCAGAACAACTCTGCTGCTCAAACGGCACAGAACCCCGCTGAAGGCATTACCACGCAGCCTGCCGCCGGCGAGACCGCGCAGGCAGTGCCGGCATCATCAGAACCGTCGCAGGTGCTGCAGTTCTCCAGCTCCGAGATCGATACGGCGGTGACCCGGGTGGTGGAGAAAATCGGCCCGGCGGTGGTGACCGTGATTGGCGTGATCCCGCTTTCCAACGACTGGCTGTACCAGTATGACGAATCGACTGCCAGCGGGAGCGGGGTGATCATTTCACCGGACGGGTATATCCTGACCAACCATCACGTCATCGAGCAGATGAACGACATCACGGTGGTCCTGGCCGATGGGACCGAGTTGACTGCCACGGTGGTGGGTGACGATTCATACGCCGATCTGGCCGTGCTCAAGGTGGAGGGCGACATGCCCGCCGTGGCTGTTTTTGGCAACTCGGAGAACCTGAAACCCGGTGAGACTGTGATTGCCATTGGCTCGCCGCTGGGATCGTTCAAGAATTCGGTCACGGTGGGAGTGGTCAGCGCCACCGGCCGTTCGCTGGATACCGGCAACGGTTATGAGATGCAGGACATGGTTCAAACGGATGCCTCCATCAACCCCGGCAATTCGGGCGGCCCGCTGCTCAACCTGGCCGGTGAAGTGATTGGAATCAACACCCTCATCGTCCGCAACGGCAGCGGAACCACAGCGGAGGGTTTAGGTTTTGCGGTGCCTTCTTCGCTGGCGGCAACCCTGTCATCCCAGATTATTGAAAACGGGTATTTTGCCCGGCCCAATCTTGGTATCCGCTGGCAGGCCGTCAACCCCGCCATCTCGGCTCGCTACCGCTTACCGGTGGAATACGGCGCGTATGTGCTGGATGTACAAAACGGCAGCCCGGCTGCTCAGGCCGGTATTCAGGTAAACGACATCATCACCTGCATCAATGATGTGTGCATCGATGACGCCAACCAGTATTACAACATCCTTTTTGAATACAAGCCGGGTGATACGGTAAAGGTGACGTTGGCGCGCGGTACTTCCACTTTGCAGGTGGATGTGACCCTGGGAGAAAGTGCTACCTACTGATCTACAGGCCAAAACGACGCAGCTTCCTTATCCCGCTTTAAGGTTTTCTTAAGCAAAAAACCGTTGCCTGTAAAGAAAAACTAAAAATAACGAAAAATGAAAGGGATTATAATAGCACGGTCGTGCCAGATCATCATGCTGGCACGAAAACCACCCATGTCTCATGTTAAAGATAGTATGAAGTTTTCCTGTGCTTTTCAATCATGTATGAACAAGATTTACTCATTTAGCCAAGGAGGATGAGTATGATTGAAGTTGAACATGCAGTAAAATCCTACGGCCCGGTAAAAGCGCTCAATGATGTGAGCTTCAAAATTGCTGACGGCGAAATCGTTGGCCTGCTGGGACCCAATGGTGCGGGTAAGACCACCATCATCAAAATTCTTACCGGATACCTGCAGCCGGACAGCGGAAGCATTACAGTGGCCGGCCTGGATGTTTTGAACCAGACCAAGGCTGCCCAGGAACATATTGGCTACCTGCCTGAAACTGCACCCTTGTATCCTGAACTCTCAGTGCAGCAGTATCTGAAGATGATCGCCGAACTTCGCCAGATACCGGAAGAGTTGCAGTTGGAGCGCATCTCCGAAGCCGTGTACGCGGTAGATATTGAAAAATATCTCACCCGGCCGATCGCTCACCTGAGCAAGGGGTATCGCCAGCGGGTGGGCATTGCCCAGGCCATGCTCAACCGGCCCGATTTGCTGATCCTGGATGAGCCAACCATCGGCCTGGATCCCACCCAGATTGTTGAAATCCGCAAGTTGATCAAACGCCTGTCCAAACATAGCACGGTTTTGTTCTCAACGCACATTCTGCCCGAGGTGGAGCAGTTGTGCGACCGTGTCATCATTCTGATGAATGGACAGGTCAAAGCGGATTCCCGTCTGGCGGATCTGGCATCCACATCCAACATCATTCTGGTGTTGCAGAACCGGACTGCCAATGTTCCGCAGGCCTTGCGCACGATTAATGGCGTGTCGCGGGTGGACGAAAGTGTGGTTGCCGGCGGGTACTCATCCTACCGCATCAAAGCAGATGGCAAAGCGGATCTATCCACATCGGTCTACCAGTTGGCTGTTAAAAACAACTGGCCTGTGCGCGAACTGCGCCACGATGTACGAACCCTGGAAATGGTGTTCAACGAACTGGCTCTGGCACAATGAGGTTGAGAAAATGAAACAGATTCTAACGATTACACGCAAAGAGCTTGAGGGATATTTTGGTTCACCGCTTGCCATCATTTTTTTGGGCACATTTCTGGCGGTGGTTCTGTTTGTTTTCTTCACCGTCGAAAAGTTTTTCTCACGCGGCATCGCTGATGTACGACCGCTGTTCGAGTGGCTGCCCATTCTGCTGATTTTCCTGCTGGCAGCCCTCACTATGCGCCAGTGGAGTGAAGAAAAACGCTCCGGCGCTGTGGAAATGCTGCTCACCCTGCCCGTCAGCCGGTTTCAACTGGTGATAGGCAAATTCCTGGCTGTCATGTCCTTCATCGGTCTGGCGCTCATGCTCACACTGCCCATCCCCATCACGGTTTCACGACTGGGCAATCTCGATTGGGGCCCTGTTGCAGGTGGTTACCTGGCAGCCTTCCTGATGGCCGGCGCGTATGCCGCCATCGGTTTGTTCATCTCCTCTCGCACCGACAACCAGATTGTGGCGCTCATTTCCACCATGATTGTGGGCGGGTTGTTCTATCTGGTGGGTTCCCGCAGTGTGACTGACTTCTTCGGCGGGTCGATTGGCAACATCCTGCGCGCGCTGGGTACCGGCAGCCGGTTTGAATCGATTCAACGCGGGGTCATCGACCTTCGCGACCTGGTCTACTACCTTACTCTGACCGGCGTTTTTCTGCTTCTCAATACCCTGTCGCTCGATACGCCGCGCTGGAGCAAGGAACAAAAAGCCTATCGAACCAAGAGTATGATCGGGGCTGCATTGATCGGGTTGAACCTGATTGCCGTCAATGTGTGGATGTTCCCGCTGCACGGTTTACGCCTTGATTTGACCGAATCGCATGAATACACCATCTCCCAGGTCACCAAAGATTTGCTGACCAATCTGAATGAACCGCTGCTGATCCGGGCTTATATCAGCGAGGATACCCATCCGTTGCTGGCGCCTCTGGGGCCGCAGGTGGAGGATATGATCCGCGAGTACTCGATTGCCTCCAATGGAATGGTGACCGCAGAAGTGGTCGACCCCTTTAAAGATCCGGAAGCGGAAGCGGAAGCGAACGATACCTATGGAATCGATCCCAGCCCCTTCCAGGTGACCGGCAAGAACGAAACCTCCATCATCAACTCCTATTTTGATATCCTGATTCGCTACGGCGACCAGTCGGTTACACTGGGTTACAACGATATCATCGAGATCACCCAGACAACCGATTCCGTCGATGTCAAGCTTCGCAACCTGGAATACGACCTCGACAAGGCCATCAAGAAAGTTCTGTACGGTTTCCAGACGGTTGATTCTGTACTGGCAGCCCTGGATGAACCGGTACAACTGACCCTGTATGTATCCGAAGAAACGCTGCCCGGTGATTTACAGGCCAATGTGGATGTGGCCATGAGTGCCGCCCAGAGCATTGCAGATACTTCAAACGGCAAGCTGGTTTTCAGCGTGGTTGACCCTGATGCGGCAGATGCCCCGGTCACACGTGATACGCTGATTGATGAAATGGGCCTGAAACCCTTCACCGTGTCGCTCTATTCGGAAGATACCTTCTTCCTGCACCTGGTGCTCACCAATGGCGAGAAAGCCGAGGTCATGTACCCGATTGAGCAGGAGATGACCGAGGCGAGCGTGCAGGAGATGGTCGAATCGGCTATCAAACGTACTTCCACCGGCTTCCTCAAAGTGGTGGGTTACTGGCATCAGGAACTGGCCGCTACCACCGATATGTGGGGACAGTCGATCGATCCGATCTCATCGTACGATACTCTGGCGCAGGCGCTGAGCGAGGAATACACTATCAATCAGGTGGATCTCTCAACCGGCAGCGTGGCGCCCGAGATTGATGTACTGGTTCTCATTGCTCCGCAGGGGTTGGATGATGTGGAATTGTTTGCCATCGACCAGTTCCTCATGCGCGGCGGCTCTCTGGTGATTGCGGCCAGCAACTACACAGCCGCGATGGATCCGTATGTGGGCGGGCTGGGTTTACAACCGGTTCAGAGCGGTATTCAGGATCTGCTGGCGAATTATGGAATCAACCTTTCCAACAGCGTGGTACTTGATAACCAGAACGAACCCTTCCCCGTGTATGTGAGCCGTGATGTCAACGGATCCACGGTGAATGAAATACAGTATATGGACTACCCGTTCTTCACGGATGTGCGTGCATCCGGTATGAATTCGGAAAGCGCCATCACCACCAACCTGGCGGCAGTCACCATGAACTGGGCATCGCCGGTGATCCTGGATGAAGAGAAGAACGCCAACCGTGAGACCCAGACCCTGCTGTACTCCAGCCCTGATTCCTGGCTTCTTGAGAACCCCAACATCCAACCGGATTTCACCACCTATCCCAATACAGGGTTCGAGGAAAGCCAAACTCGGGAGTCTTATCCGTTGGCAGTATCGGTGGTGGGCAGCTTTGACAGTTATTTTGTGGGCAAAGAATCACCCTTTGAGGCGCAGGCCCAGGAAGAAACCTCAGGTTCCGAGACCGCACTGGAGACCCAGACGCCTGCCAATCCGACTGACAGTTTCTATTCACGTGTAGACAAATCGCCTGAGACCTCGCGTATTGTGGTCTTCGGCAGCGCCACCTTCATCGATGACTTTGTGTTCCAGATTTCATCCAGCTCGAGCGCGGATCGCTATTTGAACAGTATCCAGTTGTTCCAGAACGCAGTGGAATGGACGGTGGAAGACTCAGATCTGCTCACCATTCGTTCACGCGGCGCTCACACGCGTGTGCTCGATGAATTGCAGGAAAACCAGCAGAAATTCTGGGAATTCCTGAACTACGGTGTGGCGTTGTTCGTTTTGATTGGTATCTTCGCCGCCTGGCAGTACGATAAACGGCATGAAAAACCGCTGGCGCTTATCCCCAGGGAGAAATTGGATAAAGGAGGTCGGTCATGAACCGGACACAGCAAATTTTAGCCGGTGTGCTGATTGCACAAATTGCACTGGCAGTGTTTATGTTATGGCCTCAACCGGCAAAAGCAGCGGGAGAACCGCTGCTGGGCGGGCTGACTGCCGATCAGATTGTCAGCTTTACCGTGTCTGACACA
Source organism: uncultured Anaerolineaceae bacterium (assembly GCA_964532655.1). Classification (GTDB taxonomy): domain Bacteria; phylum Chloroflexota; class Anaerolineae; order Anaerolineales; family Anaerolineaceae; genus JAJFTV01. The sequence continues at coordinate 3,047 of CAZHMZ010000057.1, read as the reverse complement.
TCTGGAAATTCCGCGACCCTGGAAAAGGACGGCGAAGCGTGGGTGCTGGCCGACAGCGACGGCTTCCCGGCTGACAGCGAGACCATCAATACCCTCATGGCGGATGTGGTACAGATTTCGACCGGCCGCACCGTCACCAAAACGGCAGAAAGCCATGCCCGGTTGCAGGTTGCCGAGGATGATTACCTGCGTCGCGTGGTTTTGGAGGATGCTGAGGGCAAAAAATACACTCTCTACGTTGGTTCCTCCATTGGTACAAGCTCCACGCACGTCCGCCTGGAAGGATCCAATGAGGTGCTGCTGACCGATAAAGTGACCGGTTATGATTTCGGAAGCGAACCGCGTAACTGGATTGAAGCGACCTATGTAGCGGTTGACCGGACCCAAATGACCGGCATGACCCTGCAAAACGCCAATGGTACCTTCAAGTTCACCAATGAAGGCACCGCCGAAGAGGAAAACTGGGTCATGGCGGATCTGGTCGAGGGTGAGGTCTTCAATCCAAACAACATGGTCTCCATGCTCACCCGTCTGGGTAATTTGCAAATCAAAAAACCGCTTGGCAAAACCGAATTGCCCGAGTATGGTATGGAAAAACCATCTGCGGTGGTAACACTCGATTATCTGGATGAGAGCGGTGCCGCGCAGCAGTTGGTGGTGACGGTGGGCGCTTTTGACGAAGCAGATGAGTCCTATTATGTCAAAGCCAGCACGTCCGATTACTATGTCAAAATCAGCTCGTACACCATGGCTGATTTTGCGGAGCGATCAAGGGTCGATTTTTTACCGGCTGAATAGAAGAATACATATACAAAAAAGCCGTCCGCTATCCGGACGGCTTTTTTTGTATACGTAAAAAGGTTGACTCGCGGATCATTTCCCATCTATAATTGTTTGTAATCGATTTCAAAACATAATGGCATCCACTCGGAATTTTTTGGAGGGCGTATGTCGTCAACGATCCAGGATGTAGCAAAGAAGGCGGGGGTATCCAGCGCGACGGTTTCTCGCGCGCTGGCCGGTAAACCGCATGTACGCCAGGAAGTCATCACCCGTGTACAGGATGCCGCACGGGAGTTGAATTACCGTCCCAGCCGGGTGGCGAGAAGCCTGCGGGTACAGCAATCCAGCATCATCGGTCTAATCATCTCGGACATTCTCAATCCATTTTTCACCGCGCTGGTTCGTGCGGCCCAGGATACTGCTTCTCAAAACGGGTTCTCGGTTTTCCTGTGCAATTCAGATGAATCGGCAGAAAAGGAACAGATTTACCTGGATCTGATGGAATCCGAGCAGGTAGCCGGGATTTTGCTTTCTCCCACGCATGAAATTGACGGTCCGGTGGAAGGATTGATTAAAAATGGTACCCCGGTGGTGGCATTTGACCGGCGTCTTTCGGATGTGGTCATGGATTCAGTGCTGGTGGATAATTTTTTGGGCGCTTACCGTGCCGTGGAGCATCTCATCCAGCAGGGGCACACCCGTATCGCCATTGCCGCTGCCCACCCCGATCGCACAACCGGGCGTGAACGGCTGGATGGATACCAGGCCGCTTTAGTCGACTATCACCTGCCAATTGTGGACCAGTATATGGTTACCGGCATCCCCAATCGCATGACGGGCCGGGCGGCCGCCGAACGATTTACTGGTCTTGCTGAAAAACCCACCGCCATCTTTTGCGCAAACAACCTGCTCACGGAAGGCGTCATGGGATATCTGAAGGAGACCGGCTATATCATCCCGGATGAATTCGCACTGGTTTCTTTTGATGATATGGAATGGTACAACATGTGCTCACCCACCATCACCGCGGTACGCCAACCGGTGTATGAGATGGGCCGTCTGGCCGCCCGTATGCTGTTTGAGCGGATTAATGGAGACAAATCTCCGGCTCGTGAAATTGTATTGAAGACAGAGCTAATTATCCGTGATTCATCCCTACCTCCCAGGAGTTGAACGTGACTCAATTCGACTGGTTTGACTTTGCCCGTGTTGACAATCGCCGTCACACCCGACGCGCCTCAAGCTACGCCCGCAACGGCGACAATCTGGACCGCATTTTTGTTTCGCATGGTGAAACCGCCGTGCTGCTGGATGTAAAAGGCGCCGGGATGATCACCCATATCTGGCTGACCTCCGCCAGCGTGGAGCCGCATCACCTGCGCAAGATGCTGATCAAAATGTACTGGGATGACGAAACAGAGCCCAGTGTTCTGGCGCCGTTGGGTGACTTTTTTGGCATGGGGCATGCTGAAGCGGATACCTACACCTCTCTGCCCATGGTGATGGCTCCCAGCGACGGACAGGGTTTCAACTGTTATCTGCCCATGCCTTTCAAAACCGCGGCTCTTATTGAGGTAAGCAACGAAAATTTTTGCAGCGAAACCAGGCTGTATTACAACATCGACTATGAAGTGTGGGATGAGCCAATCGCCGATCTGGGCAGTCTGCATGCCTGTTGGCGGCGTGAAAACCCCACCGACGGCATCGCCGAAACCCCGGAAATGTCGGATCACTTTCTCACCCACTACGGTTTCAACCTGTCGGATGAGGGTAATTATCTGTTGATGGAAGCTGAAGGTTCCGGTCAGTATATCGGCTGCAACCTGAACATCCACAACCTGCGCCGTGGCAAAGATGTAGCCAACTGGTACGGTGAAGGCGATGAAATGATCTTCATCGATGAGGATAACGAAGGCACGCGCTGGCCCCCCACGCTGCACGGTACCGGCACGGAGGATTACTTCAACACGGCCTGGGGACCGGATCGCAAGTTTTCATCGCCTTTCTTTGGGTTGACCAAACCCGGCGGATACGATTATTCCGGCAAAATTTCCTGGTACCGCTGGCATCTGGTGGATCCGGTTCGCTTCAGCCGCTCCATCCGCGTTTCCATCGAACACGGGCATGCCAATCGCCGCTCGGATGATTTCTCCAGCACCGCGTATTGGTATCAACACGAACCGCATAAACCGTTTGGGATTCTCCCACCGGAGCTCGCCCAGAAATATCGTCTGGACGACGAAAACGTCATGAGCTCCAAAGTC
>CAZHMZ010000056.1:0-19821 GCA_964532655.1 uncultured Anaerolineaceae bacterium | reverse complement strand
AACAACCTACCGCTACGTGGTCAATAATCAGCCGATAACCCTGGATTGATATCCGCCTGGGTTTTGATTGGGTTATATAATAATTGCGGTTAACCTAAAAAAATATCAACGGTTAGTTTATTTGTTTCTTATACTCTGTGGTTACAAACTAGCGTTGATACCTTGACCTACTTTCCAAAAAGAGATGGTGATTTCAAAGGACTATACCGATATCAATCGGTTTCAGCGGTTCTGGAAGTCCGTCAGAGGAATTTTAGGCTTGAAAAGTTGATTCAATCATCACTCATCTTCGACTTCAATTCGATCAATCTGAACTTGTGAACCATTGTAGTCAGGAACATTACTGAACAATGTTCCAAAAAGATGCACAATCCTGTCGCTGTCGCGGAGATCTCGGATCTGCGCTTCTACCTCGAGGTCCAATGAATCAATCCCGAAGCAGATTGATCCACCCAGATCCTGCCGCTCGAAATAATCATCATATTGAGCGCCGGGTTCGGTGCTCTTGATCACGCCCCACCAATCGGTGAAAGATTCCGATGTGCCAGGCTGCATAAAACCGCCACTGGCATTGGGGGCTGGTTCTTCGGTTTGGGTTTGCTTGGGATTTTCCGGAATTGCCATATCACACTCGCCACGAAAATAGGCCCACTCGTCACACGTACTGCCATCCGGAAAAACGCACACCCCGGATTGGCTGCCATCTGCGGCAGTGTGAATTTCGAGTTTATTCCCATTCTGCTCGCAATAGACCGAGGCGGGGTTTGGAATATTAACTTGCGATGTTTCGGTGGAAATTGATTCTGGCGCCATTAAACCAGGTGTGCAAGCTGCTAGGGTAGTACAAAAAAAACCAACAATCGTGATGAAGAGAATTGGTACTGATTTCACCACCTCCGGGATTTGAATAATATTAGCAGAACCGTATTTGGGGCAGATTATCGCTTTCATCCTTTCATCTCCCTTTTGAACCTCTTACACACAACACCTATTGCGATTCCAAGAGCTGTGATGCGGATCGCGTTAAATACCGTTCCGATAGTGAAATAACGAACGACATTACTTGTGGCAATGAAACTTGACGGACCGCCAGGCACAATTGTGACAATGACCAGCACAAGAGAGCTTAGAAGAACTGATTTCAGGATCGGGTCCTTCGTTGGCACATTGTCAAAGAACCGCAGCAAGAGAAAACTGACCCACAACCCGATGATCAATCCGCCGATCAGGGATTCCAGCAACATGGGGTAATAAGAAATGGACATGGCTGCCCTGTATTCCGCCGCAATTCCGGTTCGCGAGATCGCGAGGTTAGCCAGCCAGAAAGCCATTCCCCCCACCAGGGTCAACACCAACACCTTTTTCAGGATCACCTTTTTGGTATTCATTTTGGCTCTTTTCCTTATTCCGGATTCAACAAGTACCGGGGTTTCACAGCCTTGATAGCAAGCCACAAAGCCAGGGAGGCTTCAGCAATAAAACTGATCACCAGGCAGGGATACGCGATGACCGCGAGTTCAGGGAGGATTAATCGCTGGCAGACATACACGAATTGGCAAATGCCATCCGCGATCAACAACATCCCGAGAAGTTTTGGAAGGAAATTGGATTTCAACACCAGGTAACCGAGCGGGAAGAGCCAGACCCCGTATGGCACCTGCGCGATCACGACCCCGATTTTGTATAAACGGAAGAAGAAAACCGCCATCGCCTGCAGTTGATCCGGTTGGAAAGCCTTGATGGTTTCTGGGCCATTCAAAATCACCAGATTGGCAAACAGGCAGAGCGAACTGAAGAACCAGACCGCAAAACCGGCGACGTTGAATAACAGAAAGAGCAGCGCCAGGTCCTTATTCACCGGTTTCAACAGCATATACAAAGCCCATGCGGCTAAAAGGAAAAGAACGGCGGAGAACAAGTTGATTACAAAACCGATGCGGAATTGAGTTGCGTGGGTCAGGATGTGATCAATTGTGACCGGTGCTTCCACAAAAACGAATTTCCCGATGACCGAGGTAATTATGTATAGCAGGTAAAGTAAACCGGCGGTTCTGGCGAGTTTAGTAATCGAATTCATTTTTCACTTCCTCATTTTGAAATGGACGAGCCCGAGTGATCCGTTTTATCCGGGCATACAGAAATCAATGTCAACCCCAGATCGCGTATCTTTTTGAGCAGCCCATGCAGGGCGGCCTGATCGATCACAAGTCCGGTCAACAGGGTGTTGCCATCTTCTTCAAGCGTGATGGTCAGACCCTCAAACCAATCTGTCCACCGTCTTTCCAGATGCCCCTGAACCCTGATTCTGTACATCGCGGGTGTGGGTGATACAGGTTGAGGGTGAGATTTATTCGTCATATGTCAGTTTCCTTTGCTAACAAAAATAGTTATGTCAGCTTTCTCTTTCTGTTATCTCCAAATACGTTTACACGTTTATTTACACTGCTTTTTTCTGCTGATCCTTCTGCAACAGCACGATCCCCAGCCAAATGAACCAAACAATTTGGCCAAGTCCGAATATGCCAACAAGCGTATTCATTACCGGGATAATCGTGAGGATGCCCACTGCACCAACCACCAAACCGAGGATGCTTAAAACCTTCGGAAACCCACCGGTGCGCATTGCGGCCAGGCTGATGAGAAGCGTCATAACACCGCCGAGGATTTCACCATTGGCATTGCCCAGACCACCCGTCACAGCTTCGAGTCCCTGCCAGATCATCTCTGCCTGAGCAGGGTCTTTTGCATAAAGCGGGACGATCGCGGCCAATCCGGCATTCGCGATCATGCCGCTGGCGATCAGTGAACCTGCCCAAATGATCCCAATCGCAGTTGCCACCTGCATCAGAGCCGGAGCAACAGATTTCAACCGGTCATACATTGCCAGTGACAGAGCGACCAGGGCAAATCCAAAGAACACATACATCAGAAGATTTGTCGCAAAGACGAGCATGTTTTTGTCGACGTTCAGGGCTACCTTTTGAGCCGGGTCTGTTATGCCGGGATAATTAAGCACGACAAGGAAGATAGCAATCCCGATCAGATGGGAAATTGCCATGTACAGGGCAGCAAAACCGCCAGTTTTTTGTAAAGTTTTCATTTTTCTCCTTTTTAAAAATCCATTTGATAAGTGGAACCGGTCCATGTCCGGTTCCTTACTGACTATCCTTCAAGTTGATGACGCTTCCAGGTAAACCAGATAATGAAAAGATTACAGACGATTACGATCACGCTGTAAAACAGGTAATGCAGGGTGGGTGGGGTACCAATTCCCATCGTGCCAATTTCGATGACAATCATCAGGATGGCTGCGATGGTATTTGTCCAGCGATATGCCGTACCTTTCAATACCCGGGAAAGGAGGATCATCGCAAAAGGGATTTCCATCATGAGGGCGGCAATCAGCAAGAATCCCTGCGTGATGGTGACCCCTCCAACATTCCCCGCCAGAAATCCTTGCACAGCCCCCGGCTCCATGTTGGTCAGGATATCCCGGTAGATATAGTTGACTGACAGGAATATCCACAATGATGACAAAAGGACTTTTGGATCTATTTGTTTCCTCAAATTAACGTTTGTATTCATTCCTTATGACTCCTTCTTTTCTCCTTATGTAACCAGTTGGCAAAGGCAATTCCACTGCCTCAAGATACAGCTATCCTATCTGCAACACAGTGTTGTCGAACAGACACTTAAGTGTTGAAGGAAAGTGTTGTATTTTGTTGTTTAGAGAAAATAGTGAGGGAAATGGATACTTACAATAAACCCAGTTCACGGGCGCGGGCTATCGCTTGGGTACGACTATGAACTTGCAGTTTTTCAAATATTTTACGGTTATACCCTTTGATGGTATCCAGGGCGAGAAAAAGCCGTGCACCAATCTCTCGATTTGATATCCCCTGAGCGATGAGTTGAAGTATATCCAGCTCACGCTGACTCAGTGGTTCAATCAGTCCAGAACTCTCATGGTTGGTTTTCGGTTCATCAATGCCGCGGGAAGATTGAAAGGCAGTCAGGATTTTTTCCAGGTAACCTCTCTGTGGATGTGTGCGCTCGCTGGACTGCTTTCCGGCCAAGGCTTTATACTCCAAAATCAAGCACCGCATAGGCTCGCCTCTGTCCACAAAGAGACGGATGAAACCGCCTGGTTCGCCTAGTGTCAGCGCTTCGGCAAGGGCTTGCCGGGCTGATTCTTTATCGCCATGCAGGTGAAACGCAAGTGCCTGTAATGTTAGCGCTCTGAGCCGTTCATCATCCAAACCTCCAGCTTCCGTTTTTTGCCGATACGGGGCCAACACTCCCAGTGCAGCGGATGGATTACCCCGGGCGATGTGCACGCGCGCCAGGAGTAGCGGAAGATCATACTGCTGTGCGATTTGCAGGGCGGCATCTGTGTTCCCCTCATAAAGTAGGATCGATGCACGGGCGGTGGCAATATCCGGCATGCGCAGGTTGTGGTCCTTTTGACGCAAGGCTTGTTCCGCCTCGGCGACGTAGCGCTTAGAACCGGCAACGTCTCCGCGAGCCAGTCTCAAATAAGCAAGGAACAAGCCACATAAAATTACCCGGTCAATTACCTGGGAATAACGTTGCGCCATTTGCAGACCCAATTGACCGTATTTCTCAGCGGTATCCAAATCGTTCCATTCATAATGGATCCAGGCCAGGCTGTGATACACAACGGGGGAATTCGGAGGTGAATACTCATCGATTTGCAGCAAAACACGCTGGAAAGTCTGGTCTGCCTGATGAAACTGGTTTGCCAATGCCTGCATCTGCCCTAAACGGATCAAAGCCAACAAGGAGTTGGTAATATCCCCCGCTGCTTCGGCAAGAGATAGTGCTTCGGCATAGGCTTTGCAAGCAGCAGCCCGATCGCCCTGGAAAAAATAAGCAAATCCCAGGATACGGGCTGCCGATGACCGGTAAGTCAAATTGTCTGGATGTAAATATTCCAGCGCGCGGCGTGACTGAATAAGCATGGGTTCGATCAGACCCTGCACTTGTGCAAGAGTAGCCCTGGCGACAGCGATTTTCCCAATCAAATTTAAGGCGGAATCATCCGGTTTGGCCTGTGACAAAGCCGTGGCAGCCAGGGCTGCTTCGGTTGCCTGAAGCCTTTCTTCCACACCAATGGTTTGACCCATAACCAGCATTAGCGAAGCCTGCTTCCACCACAAAGAAGGTTTGGTGTTCAACAAGGCCGTTGGCAGCGACTCCAGCCAGCTCAGAATCTCCCTGGCTGCACCGCGTTGGTGCAGCGGCATCTGCTTGCTCTCCATTAAGCGTTCGGCCCGCTCAAAATCATTGGCTAAAGCCGCGTGTTTAAAAGCCTCAAGTATCAGCCCATTGCTTTCATACCATTCGCTGGCGTGGATATGCAAAACAGCAGCCTCCTCAGGAGTGAGACTCTGCCCTAAGCGTTGCCGTAGCAAATCACTAAAAAGATGGTGGTAGCGATACCAACGGCGCTCATTGTCGAGCGGGATGATGAACATATTGGCGTGCTCGAGATATTCAAGGGTTTCCTGCCCTGAAGCAGAGTGGTCTAGAATAATTGCGTCACAAAGGGGACCACACAGGCGCTCGAGGATGGATGTTCGCAGCAGAAAAGCCTGGATATTTTCAGGCTGCCGTTTGAGAACTTCCTCGACCAGATAATCCATCACAAATCGATGGCTGCCGGTAAAGGATTTTATGAAACTCTCAGTATCCTGCAGGCCATCCAGAGAAAGAGCTGCCATTTGCAGACCGGCAATCCATCCTTCGGTACGGGTTTCAAGAGCATTAATATCCTGCTCTGAAAGACCCAATTTCATAATGCGATTAAGAAATTCCGCTGTTTCGTCATTCGTAAAACGCAGATCAGCAGCACGTATTTCAATGCATTGGCCTCGGCCACGCAATCGCGCCAGGGGCAGGTCCGGGTCTTCTCGGGTTGTGATGACCAGGTGCATCTTGGCAGGTTGATGTTCAACGAGAAAACCCAACGATTGATCAACCTGCAGTGAATCGATTCTATGATAGTCATCCATGACAATCACAAAATCCTCCTCTATCATCGATATTTCATTGATTAGGAGCGTAAGAATATATTCGATCTGGAGAGGTTGCGGTATTTGAAGTATAGCCTGCAGATTTAGCCCAATTCCCGGTTTGACATTTTGCATTGCTGCGATGAAATAGGCCAGGAAATGCGCCGGATCTTTATCCCGTTCATCGAGTGTTAACCATGCGCTCGGAATGCTCATTGACCCAAGCCAATCGCACACCAACGTGGTTTTACCAAACCCTGCGGGGGCAGAGATGAGCGTGAGTTTGCAGCCTGGAACAAGGCTTTTATTCAGCCGCTCAATCAAACGGTGACGTGGGACGAGATCTGGCCGGGGTGACGGGACATAAAGTTTCGTCAGGAGAATTTGTTCAGACATCCTGATATCATTATATATCGCGTCTGAATATTAGAAGGACATTAAACCGTGAATCGTTTTGCATAATTGATCTATTCCTGGAAATCGCCAACCAACGGGTACAACAAAAATCAATATTTTGCTCTACATACCTGAAGCCAGCGACGGTTACCCAAAAATTCACAACTGCAAAGGCTTTGAGCCAACGCGAAATTACCGATGATGAGATCACTCCCGGCCACTGTCTGGATATTTTATTCATCCTCGCGGGCAGGCTGTCCGCCTTCCTGTCCCTTCCAGGGTCAATTACTTCATTGGGTTAACAGTCAAAGATTGCCTGTTGACAACAAGAATAATTGTCTGTATAATGATTTTTGGGAGCGCTCTCACAAAACGCTCAATTTTCCTCGCTTTAATATTCTTAATACGGGGTCTTTGAATGGCAGAATTAACGCTGGAAGACATCGCCAGGCAAGCCGGGGTCTCACGCTCGACGGTTTCTCGTGTGGTCAACGGTTCACCCAACGTCAGCGCAGACGTTCGCAAGCGTGTTCTTAAGGTCATTCAATCCACCGGGTATCATCCCAATGCAACTGCGCGCTCGCTGGCCTCAAAACGATCCTGGATGATCGGGCTTGTGTTACCGCGCAGTGTCAGTTCCTTCTTCCTCGATCCCTACTTCCCACAATTGACCCAGGGTATCGCGTATGGCTGCAATAACCACAACTACACCCTGTCTCTGTTTTTGGTTGGCAACAAAGAAGATGAAGAAAAGATCATGCCGCGCATTTCGCGCAGGGGATTATTGGACGGGATCCTGATCCAGACCACGCAAAATGAAGACAAATTGATCGGTCATCTGGTCAACTCGAGCATGCCAAGCGTTATTTTGGGCCGTCCCTTCAATATTGAAGGTGCCAGTTATATCGATGTCGACAATGTCAGCGCCGGTGCAATTGCCACCAAACATCTAATTCAGCTCGGATACAGGCGCATCGCAGCCATCACGGGTCCAAATCACAATACCACGGCCTTTGATCGCTTTGAGGGGTATTCGAAAGCGATGAAAGCCGCCAACCGCCCCCTCGATGAGACATTAATCTCCAGCGGAGACGACTTTTCAGAGACCAGTGGTTACGCAGCCATGAAGAAATTGTTGAAAGCCTCGCCGGATGCTGTGTTTGCTGCAGCAGATATGATGGCCATCGGCGCCATGCGGGCAATCCACGAAGCCGGTCTGCGGGTGCCCGAAGACATTGCCATGGTCGGTTTTGATGATATCCCAATGAGTGCGCAGCCTAATATCAGTCTCACAACCGTCCACCAACCCATCACGAGCTTTGGAGTTAAGGCAGTTGAACTTTTAATCGACCTGATTGAAAATGGCAACAAACCGGCCCGTAAATTGATCCTGGGTACAGAACTCATCGTGCGCGATTCTTGTGGCGCAAAAAAGACCGAACATAAATTAGCGTAACAAAATTTTTTTACTTTTTATTGAGAGCGCTCTCAGTACAAATAGGTCAAAAAGGAGGTGGTTCATCAATCCTGTCTTTGGTCGTGTCGTTCACCAGTTATCAAACTTTTCTTAGGAGAAAGTGAAGAACATGAAACGCGTAACATTTGTTTTGTCTGTTGTCCTTGTAATCAGCATGTTTCTCGCTGCATGTGCCAAGGCAACCCCTACCGCTGCCCCCGTCGTTACTGAGGCTCCTTCGGCTAATCAAGCCCCCGCAGTAACTGAAGCACCGGTAGCGACTGAAGCACCGGCGGCGACTGAAGCACCGGTAGCTGAAGCTCCCGCTGAGGTTGAGTACATACGCTCGGAAACCCTCTACACCAGTGGTACTCAGTGGGGTCCTCCCTCCAGTTGGAATCCATTCAATGGCGGTGGTTATGCCATGGGTGGCATTGGACTGGTCTATGAGACTCTCTATATCTACGACCCATTGACCGATCTATTCACCCCCTGGCTGGCCGCAGAGGATATGAAATGGGTCGATGATACCACCCTCGAGATCAAGCTGCGCGATGGTTTGACCTGGGCCGATGGAACCCCCCTCACTGCCGAAGACGTTAAGTTCACCTTTGAACTGGCCGACCCGAATGGCGCTTACAAAGCCGGTCTCAATTTCACCGGTCTATGGAAGTTCCTCAGCAGCATCGAAAAAGTGGATGACGTTACACTCAATTTCAAATTCAACGAAAATCCCGCATATCAGGAAGTTGGCTTCTACCTGTGGCAAACCCCGATCGTTCCCGCTGCTATTTGGTCAACACTGGCCGTGGAAGACATCACCGGTGGAGCGAATGAAAATGCTGTGGGATCAGGCCCTTACCTCTTCGAAAGCCATGATCAGGATCGTCAGGTACTGGTCCGAAATGACAACTGGTGGGGTAAGGATGTCTTTGGAACCCCGGCTCCCAAACGTATCGTTGATATCGTGAACGGTTCAAACAACGTTGCCCTTGGGCTGATGCTGCAGGGTGGACTTGATCTGAGCAACAACTTCCTCCCCGGTATCGCTTCACTGGTGGAAGGCGGTTATGGGATCCAGACCTACTACTCTGAAGCACCTTACATGCTCTCTGCCAATGTGGCTGCTTTGATCATCAACGAACAGATCAAACCCCTCGACGATGTTGAATTCCGCAAAGCCCTCGCCTATGCCATTGATACCAATGACATCGTTGAAACTGCCTACACCGGTATTGTAAAATCCGCCAACCCCACCGGTCTGCTCCCCATCTGGGACAAGTACGTCGACCAGGCCATGGTGGATCAATACGGATGGACCTACGATCCCGAACAAGCCAAAGCTGTTCTGGCTGCTGCCGGATACACGGACGTTAACGGTGATGGTTTCGTTGAAGACAAAGACGGAAACGAAATCGCTTTGACCGTCACCTGCCCGAGTGGTTGGACTGACTGGATGGCCGCTATCGATATTATCTCAAAGAACGTCCAGGCTGTTGGTATCAACCTTGCCACCGAGACTCCTGATTTCGGCGCCTGGCGTGCAGCTCAGCTCGATGGAACCTTCGAACTCGCAATTCAGAACGAAGCCCAGAACAGCTCCACTCCATGGTCCTACTACAAGTGGGTTTTCCAGAACCCGATCGAGAATATCGCGACCGCCCAATATGGTAACTATGGCCGCTACACGAACGAAGAGGCCTTCGCCCTCGTTGATCAGCTGGACCAGGTAAAAGTCGGTGATGTGGAAGGAATGAAAGCCATCACCTCACAACTGCAGAAGATTACCATGACCGAATTCCCGACCATCCCGTTGTGGTACAACGGCGTATGGTCACAGGTAAGCAATGCAGTCTGGACCAACTGGCCGTCATCTGCTGAAGGCTCCAATCATTTCATGCCCGCTGCATGGCGTGGATACTGGAACATGTCCGCCATCCAGATGCTGTTAGCCCTGGAACCTGTCTCTCAATAATCCTGAAACCTGTTTTTTACCACGCCCCTCCTTTCAGTATGATCTATACTGGAGGAGGGGAAATTTTCACCCATTTCTTCACGCGGAGGCGTCAGGTGAGACGGTATTTCGGAAAAAAGCTGATCATATACCTCCTTACTTTTTTTATAGCAGTCACAATTGACTGGATGATCCCCAGGTTTATGCCCGGAGACCCGGTTCAATTGCTCATCGCTCGCGCTGGGCTGCAAGGCACAGCAGTCAGTCAGATGTACACTTTTTATCTGCAGGCATTCGGTCTGGATATTCCCATCTGGAAGCAGTACATCAATTTTTGGATTGCTCTTTTCCAGGGTGATCTGGGTGTGAGCATTTTCCTCTTCCCGACCCCGGTTAAAGAGGTCATCCTGAATGCCATTCCGTATGACATCGCCTTACTGGTCCCGGCGATCATGGGCAGTTGGTTTGCGGGGAATAAATTCGGGGCATTTGCGGCTCGTAACAAGAAACTCGACAATACATTGCTTCCTGTTGGTTATATTTTGACCGCCACCCCTTATATGTGGCTCGGTATTTTACTCGCCTGGATATTCGGCATTATTTTGCATGTATTCCCCATCGCAGGCGGATATAGTTTCTCTCTGAGACCTCATTTTTCATTAACCTTCATCGGGAGTCTCCTCCAGCACTGGTTCCTCCCGTGTCTGTCACTCTTCATCGTGCAGTTCGGCGGCTGGGCCATCGGCATGCGAAATTTGATCATTTACGAATTGGAATCTGACTATTCTCATTACCTTGAAATGCTTGGTGCGCCTAAAAAACTCGTCCGCAAGTATGCATTCAGAAACGCCCTTCTTCCCCAACTCTCGGGATTGGCACTCCAACTCGGTGTGATCGTGACCGGAGCTCTCGCAACTGAAGTGGTGTTTTCGTATCCCGGAATCGGCTATCTCATCCTGCAGGCTATCCATAATGAAGATTACTTCCTCCTGCAGGGATGTTTTCTCTTCGTCGTGATCGGTGTTTTACTGGCAAATTTCATTATCGATATCGTGTACATCATGGTTGATCCAAGAATCAGAACCGGTATGCAGGGTGGAGCGGAATAAAGATGAAAAAGAAAAACGAAATTCTTTATTTTGCCTTCCGAAATTCCAAACTGAAAATTGGTTTGGGAATCGTCGTATTTTTCATCCTGCTGGCGATTTTTGGCCCAATGATCACCAGGTTTGAGCCAAAAGAGACGGCTGGTCCACCCAACTCGCCGCCATCGTCTGAATACTGGTTTGGTACAACTACTTTTGGTGAGGATGTCTTCTCTCAATTTGTGCATGGCCTGTCCTCCACCTTTCTGGTGGGCATCATTGGAGGTGGAATCGGCACCATTTTGGGCATGTTGATCGGCTTCTTCGCCGGATACCGGGGCGGCACTCTGGATGAAGTGCTGAACGCCCTGACCAACGTGGTGCTGACCATTCCGGTACTGGCGCTGCTGATCGTCATCTCCGCCTACGTAAAAGTCAGGGGCGTGTTGATCGAATCCATCTTCATTGGTATAACATCCTGGCCGTGGGCGGCGCGTGCCATTCGCGCACAAACATTTTCTCTGCGCACACGAGATTATGTTGATCTGGCGCGTCTGAGCGGTGAACGCCCGATGAAAATCATCTTTACTGAAATTGCGCCGAATATGGCCTCCTACCTGTTCATGACCTTTATTCTTATGTTTGGCGGGGCCATTCTGAACGCTGCGACCCTCGATTTTCTTGGAATGGGTCCAACCCAGATCATTTCACTGGGAACCATGATGAATATGGCGGTGCTTTGGAGCGCGTTGATCCTCAAACTCTGGTGGTGGTTCATACCCCCCGGTATTGGTATCACCGCTATTGTCGGCGGTCTCTACATCATGAACGTCGGCCTTGATGAAATATTCAACCCAAAACTCAGGGAGATGTAAATCGTGAGTTTACTGATCGAAAATCTGACCGTATATTATCAAACCCTGAGAGGGAATGTTCAGGCGCTTGAGCATGCCAATCTGAACATCGCAGATGGAGAGATCATGGGTCTGGCAGGTGAATCAGGATGTGGAAAGACCACACTCAGCACCAGTCTGATCCGGCTTGTGCCTCCCATGAAGTTGATCGAGGGTAAGGTGTTGCTGGATGGGGTTCAGCTTCCCCTGGCCAAAGAATCCGAAATGAATGAGTTTCGATACCGCAAGATTTCGGTCATCCCACAATACGCCATGAATGCCATGAACCCAACCCGCAAGATCGGATTGATGATCTCAGAATTGCTCGCATCAAAAGGAGTCAGTTATAAACACACACTGCCCGAATTAAAGCGCCGGCTTTGCTTGGTCAACCTCTCAGAAGATGTGCTCGATCGTTATCCGATCGAGTTATCCGGCGGGATGAAGCAGAGAATGGTGATGGTCATTTCTACCCTGCTTGATCCTCCTCTTTTGATCGCGGATGAGATCACCTCGGCTCTGGATGTTTCAAGCCAAAAATATGTATCAGAGATGCTGGTTCAATTCAGGGATCAGAAGATTGTAACAAGTGTGATCGTGATCACCCATGATATCTCCATCCTTTACCAGATTGCAGACAGCATTCTGGTGATGTATGCCGGTCAGTTGGCGGAAAAAGCATCCACCGAAACGATCATTCACAACCCCAGACATCCATATACCAAACTGCTGATTTCCTCTCTGCCAAAGGTGGGTGTCAAATTTTCTGAAACCCGTCTCAAAGGCATTCCAGGCAGTCCGCCATTGCTGTTGAATCCACCCGTGGGATGCAGGTTCAAAGAACGCTGCCCGCTGGCTTTTGCCAAATGTGAAACAGAACCCCCGTTCATCGAGATCGAACCTGGTCATAGCGTGGCTTGCTGGAAGGTGAGTTGATTCATGCTTGAACTGAAGGATGTGTCTAAAATCTATCGTGTGGGAACCTTTGGGGGAAAAGAACTGCATGCTGTCAATCACGTGAGTTTCAAGGTTAATGATGGTGAGGTGGTATCTTTGATTGGTGAGAGTGGAAGCGGGAAGAGCACCATTGGAAAAATGGTGCTGCGCCTGCTCTCAATCTCATCGGGTCAAATCCTGTTTGATCAGAAAGACATCACCGAATATCGCGGTAATTCACTCAAGGAGTATTACCGGAAGGTTCAGGGCGTATTCCAGGATCCCTTCGGCTCGTACAATCCCATCTTCAAAGCCGACCGTATCTTCAGTGTGATTCATGAGGAATTTTTTCCGGGTGTCGATAAATCCACCTGGGATTCAAAGGTATGCGCATCGCTGGCCTCTGTGGGTCTGAATCCTGAACATGTTCTGGATAAATTCCCTCATCAGCTCAGTGGCGGACAATTACAGCGGTTCTTAATCGCCCGAGCGCTGCTGCTCGAAAGTCATTTTTTGGTCGCTGACGAGATCATCAGCATGCTGGACGCTTCAACTCGCATTGATGTTTTGAATCTCCTGGCCGATCTTAAAAAACGTGGCTTTTCAGTTCTGTTCATCACGCACGACCTGTCGCTGGGATACTACATCAGTGAACAGGCGGTCATTCTCTATCGTGGATGCGTGGTTGAAATGGGGAAAACGGAAAAGATTTATGGTCATCCGCTGCACCCCTACACCCGAATGTTGATGAAATCCATTCCACGCATTGACGGCCGTTGGGAAGATCAAGACAAGGTAGTAGATCGCAGTATTGCCCGCGATTTGCTGATCGGCTGCCCGTATTACGCCCGTTGTTCGGCTGCCATGCCGGGCAAGTGTGACAAAAACCGTCCGATGCTGATGGAAGTCGAAGAAGGTCATTCAGTGGCATGCTGGTTGTATCAATAAACTCGTTATCGTTCAGAGGATCCTATCGATGCCCAAAATAGAAATCAAATGTGCCCCATTACCGAATATCCCCTGGGAAGAACGCTCTGCCAGATCCAGTGAAGTGGTATGGCGATCCTCCAAAAACCCCATCATTACTCGATCGGCGGTGCCAACAGCGAACAGCATCTTTAACAGTGCGGTGGTTCCATATAAAAATGGCTTCGCCGGCGTATTTCGCTGCGATGACCACGCCCGCACGATGCAGATTCATGCCGGAAAAAGTGCTGATGGAATTGACTGGAAGATCAACCCGGATCGTATTCATTTTGAATGTGATGATGAAGAGATTGGCGAATTTCTCTATGGTTACGATCCGCGTGTCTGCTGGATCGAAGACCGCTATTATGTGACCTGGTGCAACGGGTACCATGGCCCCACCATTGGAGTCGGTTATACCCATGATTTTGAAAAATTTACCCAACTCGAGAATGCTTTCCTGCCCTTTAACCGCAACGGGGTACTCTTTCCCCGCAAAATCAACGGCAAATTTGCCATGTACAGCCGCCCCAGCGACAACGGACATACGCCATTTGGAGATATTTTTTACAGCGAAAGCCCGGATATGATCTACTGGGGTCGTCACCGGCATGTCATGTCACCGCTGAATGGCTGGCAATCCACAAAAGTGGGAGCCGGGCCAACCCCCATCGAAACATCAGAAGGCTGGTTACTGATTTTTCATGGGGTATTAACCTCCTGCAACGGTTTTGTTTACAGTTTTGGCGCGGCGCTGATGGACCTGGATAAGCCCTGGAAAGTAATTTACCGCACCAAACCCTACTTATTGCACCCCCGAGAAATCTATGAAACAGTGGGCGATGTACCCAATGTAGTCTTTCCGTGTGCCGCGCTGGTGGATCCGGCTTCAGACCGCATGGCAATTTATTATGGCGGTGCTGACACCGTTACCTGTCTGGCATACTCCCATATCAGCGAGCTGATCGATTTTATCAAGGGCAATTCCATTTAATTGCTCTACTTTACTGGAAAGATAGGTGGTGAGATTATTATGAAGTTCGGTTATTTTGATGATCAATCTCTTGAATATGTCATAAACAGGCCTGACACTCCGCTCCCCTGGATCAACTATCTGGGTACGGAGGCATATTTTGGTATTATTTCGAATACCGCCGGCGGTTATTCCTTCTATAAAGACGCCCGTCTGCGCAGGATCACACGCTATCGTTATAACAACGCCCCTCTTGATTCTGAGGGGCGTTATATCTACATCCGAGACGATCGATCAAAAGAACCCTGCTTTTGGTCTCCAACCTGGAAGCCCACCAAAACCCCGCTTGACGGGTACGAATGCCGCCATGGGATGGGATATACACGTATCTCATCGGAATACAAAGGTATCCAATCCGAAACCAGGTATTTTGTTCCGCTTGGTGAAGATCTGGAAATCTGGGATTTGACAATCACCAACCTCCGCGAGGAACAAGCCTGTCTTTCGATCTTTTCATCTGTCGAATTCTGCCTGTGGGACGCGCTGGATGACGCCTTTAATTTCCAGAGAAATTACTCCATCCCCGAAGTCGAAGTGGTCGATGATGTGATTTATCACAAGTCGGAATACCGTGAACGGCGCAATCACTTCAGCTATTTTGCCTGCTCCGAACCGTTGGCCGGATACGATACCCAGCGGGATGACTTTCTAGGCCCCTATCGTGGCTGGGAAGCCCCGCTGGCAGTTGAAACCGGCCAGACCAACCGTTCAATTTGTTTGGGTTGGCAGCCAATAGGCGCTCACCATGTCAGAGTAACCCTCAATCCGGGAGAGCAAAAACGGATCATTTTCATCCTGGGATATCATGAGAACGCTCCAAGTGATAAATTTGATCCGGCGGGATCACAGATCATCAACAAACGTGGCGTCAAACCCGTGATCGCCAGGTACACACAACCTGCTGAAGTCGACAGGGCATTCATCGCGCTGAAAAATTACTGGAGTCAACTGCTCGCAAAACTTGAGGTCAGAACCCCTGATGTGCATACCAACCGCATGGTGAACATCTGGAACGCCTACCAGATGATGGTCACCTTCAATTTCTCTCGATCTGCTTCCTACTTCGAATCCGGCACCGGCAGGGGTATGGGCTTCCGTGATTCAAATCAGGATTTGCTCGGTTTCATGCATCTGATACCGGAAAGGGCTCGCGAACGAATTATCGATCTCGCATCTACCCAGTTACCTTCAGGCGGAGTCTACCATCAGTACCAACCCATGACCAAACTGGGGAATGACGGCGTCGGGAGTAATTTCAACGATGATCCCCTGTGGTTGGTTCTGTCTGTCGCAGCCTTTCTCAAAGAAACCGGTGATTGGAAAATTCTGGACCAACCGGTTCCGTTCGACAACAAACCGGGCAGCGAGAAACCGCTTTATGCTCACCTGCAAAGTTCGATTCAATACACCCTGCATCGCATCGGATCGCACCAGCTTCCGCTCATCGGGCGGGCAGATTGGAATGACTGCCTTAACCTGAACTGCTTCTCTGAAACACCGGGGCAATCCTTCCAGACGACGGTCAATCAGGAGGGCCTGGTGGCTGAAAGCGTATTCATTGCCGGTCTTTTCGTCCTGGCATCCACCGAAATGGAACAAATGGCCCTGCATCTGGGCAGCAGGGATGAGGCTTCTCAGATCAACAAGTCGCGCGAACAAATGGAAGCTGCCATCAATGACGCCGGCTGGGATGGTGAGTGGTTCAGAAGGGCATACGATCATTTTGGCAGACCGGTCGGTTCACATGAAACCCGGGAAGGAAAGATCTTCATCGAACCGCAGGGAATATGCGTGATGGCTGGTGTAGGGATCGAGAATGGCAAGGCTCAAATAGCATTGGATTCCGTATCAAAATACCTGGCCTGTGAACAGGGAATTGTGCTGCATTACCCGGCTTTCAGACAGTATTATCTGCATCTAGGCGAAATATCCTCCTACCCGCCCGGTTATAAAGAGAATGGCAGTGTGTTCTGCCACACTAATCCCTGGGTCATGATTGCAGAAACCCGGCTTGGCAACGGTGATCGTGCGTTTGATTATTATTCGAGAATCAATCCCTCGGTGGTGGAAGAGATCAGCGAAATTCACCGCTGCGAACCATATGTCTATGCGCAGATGATCGCAGGCAAAGAGGCCCAAAAACCGGGTGAAGCCAAAAACTCCTGGCTCACCGGCACCGCCGCCTGGAACTATGTTGCCATCACCCAGCACATTCTCGGCATCAAACCCGATTATGATGGGCTGCGCGTCCAGCCTGTGATTCCGTCTCAATGGCAGGGATTCAGCGTAAAACGCCTCTTTCGCGGGGTGATTTATCGCATTCAGGTGCTGCGTGTTGGACCAGGTAATGAAGTACACCTCGAAGTGGATGGAGTGCCTGTATCCGGTACATTGATCCCCCTGCCCAAAGCAGGGACAACTCAGGTGTCCGTCACCGCCAGGATCGGATAAAACAGGAAGTCCAGCATGCAATACGGCTACTTTGATGATGCAGCAAAAGAATATGTGATCACCCGCCCGGATACGCCTCAATCCTGGAGTAACTATCTCGGTTCCACCGAATACGGCGCGATCATCACGAATAACGCCGGCGGTTATGGTTTTTACAGGTCGGGCGCGCGTGGTCGCTTTCTGCGTCTGCGGTTTAACAGCATCCCGATGGATCAGCCAGGGCGATATTTTTACCTTCGCGATCGTGACAGCGAGGAATACTGGTCGGCTTCCTGGCAGCCGGTCGGAAAATCGCTCGAAGAGTATCAATCCGTCTGCCGTCACGGCACGACTTATACCGTCTTTGAATCACAATACGCTGAGATTGAAACCAAAACAACCTATTTCGTGCCACTGGATGAACGTTTTGAGTACTGGCTGCTTGAAGTGACCAATCGCTCTGCGCGGCCGCGCAGGCTTTCCATTTTTTCATTTTGCGAATTCACCAACCAGTGGGACACCTACCAGGATCAGGTCAACCTTCAATACTCTCTGTTTATCGTTCGCGGTGAAAAAACCGATGATAACCTGCTGAGAATTGCCATCCAGGATAATCTGACAACTGAAAACGAAGAGTATACCGAGCACGACATGGCCCGGCATACCTGGATGGCGTTAACAGGTTCACCCATGACAGGTTTTGATACCAGCCGGGAAGCTTTTCTGGGAAACTATCGGGGATATCACAATCCGATCGCAGTAGAACGTGGTGAATGTTCAAACAGTCTCGTCTATGGAGGCAATGCCTGCGGTGTCACCCAAACTGAAATTGAACTCGAACCGGGTGAGACCCGCGAGATCATGGTCATGCTGGGCATCGGTGACGCCCGCACCACTGGCAGGAAGAAATTGCAGGAATTTGGCAATTTCGAAAGAGCCAGGATCGAACTGGAAAAACTGAAAGCCGTCTGGCATGCCAGACTGGGAACATTGACCGTTGAAACCCCTGATGAAGATCTCAATCACACCATCAATGTGTGGAGCCTGTACAACTGCTTGATCTCCTTTGCCTGGTCGAGGGCGGCCAGTTTGGTGTACAACGGTGAACGTGATGGATTGGGCTTCCGCGATTCGGTGCAGGATGTGTTGGGCATTGTATCGGCCATCCCGGAAAAAGCCCGTGAACGGCTGGATCTGATGCTGAGCGGTCAGCTCTCCAATGGCGGCGCGATCCCAATTATCAAGCCTTTTGAGCACCGGCCGGGCATGGAACCGTCGCCTGACCCTCAGGAACTGCGCTCGGATGATTGCCTTTGGTTTTTCAACGCCATTCCTGCCTATGTGACCGAGACAGGTGATTTTGAGTATTATCAAAAAATCATCCCTTATGCAGATCAGGGTTGCGCCAGTGTCTATGAGCACCTGCGCCGCGCATTGGAATTTAATCTGGAGCGAACTGGAAAGAACGGCCTGCCCTGCGGATTGGCGGCGGATTGGAATGACTGCCTCAGGCTGGGATATAAAGGGGAAAGTCTGTTCGTGGCATTTCAGGTTCGTCTCGGATTGCTCACCCTATCAGAAATTGCTGAAAAAATGGGAAAACCGGCTGATGTGGAATGGGCAGCATCCCAATTGAAACAGCTTGATGAAAACATTCAGAAATGCGCCTGGGACGGTGACTGGTTTATCTGGGCCATCGGCGACGACGGCACGGTATATGGAACGAAGGAATATGAGGAAGGACAGGTCTACCTGAACACCCAGGTCTGGTCGGTGATCAGCGGTGCGGCCACAACAGATCAGGCTCAGCGTTGTATGAACACCGTCAATGAACGTTTGAGTACACCCTACGGATTGATGCTTGCAGCTCCGCCTTTTCATAAAACCTCGATCGAAGTCATGCGTGCGGTGGTATTCAATGCGGGGATTAAGGAAAACAGCGGCATCTTCAATCACACCCAGGGTTGGGGTATCATGGCGGAATGCCTGCTCGGCCATGGAGATCAGGCTTATGATTATCTGTGCGCAGCCATGCCGGCAGCTTATAACGATAAAGCAGAGATCCGAGAATCCGAGCCTTATGTTCAAGGACAAACGACATACTCAATCTATTCACCCAGAGCGGGCAACACCCGTACCTCCTGGTTGACAGGAGCAGCCGCCTGGTTCTATTTCAGCGCAACGCAGTACGTGCTGGGTTTGCGCCCTGAACTGGATGGCTTCCGCATCGATCCGTGCATTCCCACTCACTGGAATGGATTCAAAGCCAGGCGTCAATTCAGGGGGCATCTCCTGGAGATCAATGTCGAAAATCCGGACCACGTCAACCGTGGAGTGGCCGAAATGACGTTGAACGGTGAAATCATCACCGGCAATCGAATTCCGCTGGACAAATTGCAGGCAATCAACCGGGTCCGTATCAGGCTTGGCTGATCATTGGAGGGCTCGTGAATAACTGCATTGAAGATCATCTGGTTGAGATTTGTGATTATCGGGGAATGGGATATTCTCCTCTGGTCTCTTATGGTGAATGGCGAGTGGCTGTTTTACGATATCTGGAAAAATTGGAGCCGGCCAGGATCGACAGTATGGAGAGACATACTGAAACGGATGAGGTATTCATCCTGGTACACGGTA
>CAZHMZ010000055.1:18992-20256 GCA_964532655.1 uncultured Anaerolineaceae bacterium | reverse complement strand
TGTGCATCACCGACTGATCCCCACTGCCCATACCGGGTGGCAAGGTAACCAAAAACGGCTGGACATAACTGCCAACCAGGTTTCTGCCCAGGTTTTGCATCATCACCTGACCTACCCACTCCGCAGAGCGAGCACTGGCCGGGGTGAAAATGGTATCTCTTTCCTGTGGGTCTCCGGCAAAAAAGGCGACCATGGGCACATCCAGAGCATAGGCAAGCTGCTGCAGCGTATTCACCGATGGGGAGGTACGTCCGTTCTCCAGCAGACTGAGGGTGTTGATGTTGAGCCCGCTTTTTTCTGCCAGCGCTCGCAATGAAAGGTTGCGCTGTGTACGCAGGTCTCTTACTTTCATGCCGATTAAAACTTCTGCAGTCAAGGGACTGTCTGGAATGGGGGGTTGTGAGAAGTCATGGTTTTCCATGTTTTTTAATCCACTTGAAGTGCGTAGGCTATTGTTGTTACGGATTGCCCTATATGTTCCTAATATTATAGTACAAATATAAATAAACTCCCATATAATCACAATAAAATAGTAAACGATCCGGGAATTGGATCGTAAAGGTGGAGTATCCCGATTTGAAAGGCATGGATCAATAATCAATCATGAAGGTCTTTTAGTTCATATTTACAGACTTGATACCTTTCTTTTCTTATAATACGGATATGTCATCAGACTTTTTATCGGTAGTAAGGGTCTTCGATCATCTCACGGCTGATCAAATACGAATACGCCTCAATGAAATCCAGAAAGAGGATCTTCGACGGGGATTTGAAGATACACTGCTTCAAATGCTGATGACGAAAGAACCATCTTTCTCTGTTGAAGATTCCACAGGAATCCTGTGCGATGGGTCTCCGTTTTTACCCCAGATAGATGAACAGGTTCTGTCAAGCCAGGTGCTTTCTGATTTTCAGAATTGCAGGCTGGAAAACATTAGCGTTGCCCTGCCGGTGGGTGATGCCCTGGATGCGGCGAACTCGGTGCATATCAACCAATTTGCTGCTGAGTTGCAGGTCGGTGGAGATAACCTGAATGCCAATTGCGGCCCCACATCCCTTGTGATGGCGCTGCACCAGTTGGGATTACGGGTTGAAGGGGAAACAGCCGGGACGACTGCCGGTGAAGCAGTTGATTTGGCGCGTAAATCGATGGCCGGCGCCTGGTATGAGGATGGTGTGGATTCCGCCGGAAGACGGGTGGATGGTGAACATAACGTCTTCTCTGATTTTGTGGATCTGGCGCGCGGTGTCACCGCTGCCGGAG
>CAZHMZ010000055.1:13858-18892 GCA_964532655.1 uncultured Anaerolineaceae bacterium | reverse complement strand
GCTATTCGGTTGTGGTTCCGTTAATGGCGTAATTTTTGACCCGCTCCACATACAGGCAGGCGGTGGGGCATCCGGTGGGAAGCGCACAGTAATTTTCAAAGGTGATCGGTATCTCGCTATCCACCAGCGTTTTGATCCCGGTGGCGATGCAGTTATTGCCGGCATGATAGTTCGCGACGGTGAAATCCCACAGATCTTCATAGGTGGTTACGGTTGCCAGTGGTTGATCCACCAATCCGCGGATGGTTTGATCGACCTGGGTGACATTGGCGCGGATTACACGGGTGATCAGATCGATTTCCTGATCGGTGCCCACCGGCCGCAGTGCCAGGCCGCGTACCATCGCGCGCTCATCATCGGTCATACTGGCATAACCAGCGGCGCACTCATCTTCTTTATATTGTTTTGTGCAGGTATTCAGGAAGATCTCTGTATCCCAGTTCAACATCACATCCACGCCGTATTCTGACAGGCAGCCCAATCCGTATTCAAACTGGATGCCGGGTTCGGGCCAGAACTGGCTCTCCTGAGTGATGATGGCTTTCACCACACGGGGAGGGATGCCGTATTTAGACCCTGCTTCCACCAATTGTCGGTCATACTGATTCTGGCTGTCCAGACCGGCCTGGTATGTTTTTTCTTCGCCGCACGTATTGGCGTTGCTGTTGTCGAGCAGGCCGTTCTGCACGCAGGTACTGGCATCCACCTTACCGGTAAAGATCAATTTTCCGGCCAGGATATACAGATGGTGGCTGGTGGCCAGATCCATTTCGCTTTGCGGGATGGTGAACAAAATTCCGTTGGGGTGGGCATATTCCGGGAAAATATCCCAGGTGAGTGCGGCATAGTCGAGCTGGTTATAGGGCATGTTTTCAGCGGACAGAATATCCACCAGATACTGGCCGCCGTTTTCTCCCCGGTACAGGTTACGGATGTGAGCAGTCTGGTGTTCGCTTTCATCACCAAAGCTGGAAACCACCCAGTACTCGGCAAAAACCCCCTGGTTGGTGGTGAGGGGCAGGTTTAATTCGCAGGTATCAGCGTTGTTACAGTCATATTGCCTGCCGCCCATGATGACGTGCACCTCTTTGATTTCATAACCGGGCATGGGCTCCGTGCCGGTGAAGGTGATGAGCGGTTTCTGGCTGCACCATTGTCCCAGCGTACAGTTTGGCATGAGATAGCGGCTTTCACTTTTGGGAGCCGGCTCATAGGTGTTGTAATCGCGGTAGAAATAACCCTGGTAGGTGAGGTAGGAACCGGTGCAGGCGCTGGTCGCACCGCTCTCGATGAATGAAGTACAGGGAGCGGCAGATACCCATTCGTCATAGATTTTCAGACTGCAATAGGCCTGAATATCTTCCCCGGTGGGTTGTTCTTCATCCTGGCGGTAAACCTCACACAGTTCTTTACTGTCCACCCAGGCTTTCAGGGTCCACACATGCACCATTCCGCTTTGAGGGGTAAACAAAAACCGCCCGGTAGTATCACCGGATACGGGTTTGACCGGTGCTGCCAGAAAGAGCAGCGACAGGGTGAGCAGGATCAGCAGATAACGATGAATACGGGTATCCGCCAACCGCGAGTTCAGGTATGCACGCAGGTGTTTAAATATCTCGACGCAGGGAACGAGCCCTTCAGACAAACGGGCCGGGGTTCGATGCGTCGAGAATGACATATGTTGAAATGCCTTTGCTTAGCGAGGTTGAAAATCAAAATACAGTTCTGCTTCCGCTTTTCCGGCCGGGTAGACCGCTTTCCATTCACCGCCGAACATTTGCAGCAGTGAGATACCGCTCTCATTTTGCCCGCCGGCTGTGAAATCCACCAATCCCCATGCGGATGAAACCTCCTTGTAGTTAAAAAGGGTCTGGCGCAGGTCTTCGCGCATTTTTTTCAACTCGGTTGGCGGTTGAGCGGCGCCGGAAATCATGCTGTTCATGGAATCGGCCAGGATCATAAGTGATTTGTAAGCTTCGGCATTGTACAGGGTGGGGAGTTGGGCTTCGCCGTATTTGGCTTTCGTATAGTCAGCAAAACCCGTGATAAATGCTTCATCAACGGATTTTGAATCGGCGCTTTGCTCATCTCCGCTCCAGCGGGTGACGAGGATTAGATTTTCAACCGCTGCCAGAGTCTCGGGGCTGCTGTTGAGCAGAAAATCATGCGTGGCAAATCCACCGGCGCGTGCAATTTCAATCACACCCAAAGATCCCTTTTCAACCTGCAGAGCCAGCAGCACTTTTTCAGCTTCAGCGGTATCACTGAAAGCCAGGTAAATGATTTGCGGCTGCAGTTCCATGACCTCTTTGGCGAGCACATCTGAACCGGTTTGAGCAGCATTGTAAGCAAAGTAGCCCGTGACATCCATTTCGCTCGTCAGGGCGGCATTGACGGCCGCGATGGCGGCGTCATGGCCAAAAGTGCTGTCTTCAAACACGACCACGGTTTGCACACCGGCACCAAACTCAGTTTTGATCAGCTCAAAAACACTCCCGGCCATCGAGCTTTCCAGTGCATGAAAACGAAAACCCCAGCGGTTATTCTCCGGCAGGATATGCGCCCCGCCGGCGGAGGGGATCAGAATGGGAACGTTGAAATAATTCGCCAGCGAGGCGGCCGTCATCGACGCCGGGCTGCTGCTGCCGCCCAGAAGGGCCGCCACCTTATCGTCCTCTACCAGCGAACGGAGAGCCAGGTAAGTTTGCCGTGAGGCGGCGTTGGTGGAACCTACTTCCTCCTCGGTCTGGTAGAACAACTGCAGGTCACAACCCTGGATACCGCCGTTCTGGTTAATCTGCTGGAGGGCCAGCTCGTAACCATCGCGCTGTTCTTCAGCAACCTCATCGCCATCCTTGCCGATCAGGATACCGGCGCGGATCAGGCTGCAATCAAGCGGCTGAAGGCGTGCCAGAAAGGGAAGTTTGGCGGTGATCTGAGTCGGCAGGGCGCAGCCTGCTAAAATCGGCACAAGCAGGATGATCAATATGATTTTTTTAAAGAGTTGTTTACGCAAAGCTGCTCCTCATTGTGCTAGTTGCAGGAATTGTTGGTGCTTTTGGTAGTGGTCACTTCGAAGGTTTCGTAGTCACTGTTACCAGTTTCTAAGTAGAAACGCAAGTGAGCTCCTGATTGGATAATCGCACCACGATCCGGACAGCCGCCGAACGAGTCATTCTTTAGAGTGATGACAAATTGATACAGACCCGCTACCCCATCCACTGGAGTAAATGCGACTTCCATATTAGAGTCCTGGATGCTGTAATCTGTCTTATCCTCACATTCCTGAGAGGAATCCGTCCAGTGCGCTGAGCCGTCACTTAAGCCTTTGTAGAAGTCATAGCAATAGTCATCAGCGGCAGTATAAATACATTCGAGCTGGAACTGGAGATTCCCATTTTCGAAGTCCTGGCTGGCCAGCAACGACTGCTCCGTGTAGCCTGTGATGGTAAAGTAGCGGACACCTTCGAGTTGATAACAGTTATTGACGGGGTTGTACGCTGTGTCTGTTGGCGTCTCAATTACATTGGCCAGGATATTCACCGAGACAAAACTGGAACTGAGTTGACTGGTCTTGTAATAGCTGGAGGTGCTGGCAGAAGGTTCGAGAATGATCCGTAAACCGGCTGTGTTGGAATCATCTACCTTGGTTTCGGAGCAGTTGACGACACTCTGTGCGGTGATGGGGGCGCAGCCGGCATAATCCGTCGTGAGATAACTTCCATCCACCCCGCCGATCACCTTCATCACCTTGGGGGTCAATCCAAACACGGCGTTATCATAGGTGCTGTAATTGGTAATGCTGAAGATTGCTTTCAGGAAGGTGACCATCTCCTCATCCGCGTTATCAAAGGAGGTGACTTTTTCATAACTGGAGAAGGTCAGGAAGTCAGGGTTCAGTGTGGACAGATTACGCGTGTAAGAGGTGGTCTGCTGGGTCCAGGTAATTTCATAACGCGAGTCGACGGTGAACGCAGTACCTGTAGCCGCCTTGTTTTTCGCATCTTCGGCATACTTCGGTGTGAGCGAAATGGTTCCAGGCAGGTTGGATGCAATTAAATAGGTGAATGTATTATCGGTCAACTGGTCATACTTGCAGTCGTAATTGGTGGTTTCAGCCGGACAGATGACGGTATTGTTTGCATCCACCAGGGTCAGGTTGGCAACAGCAGGGTCGATCGCTCCGTCGAGCGTTACGGAAAAGCTGGTGTAATCGTCTTTATCGGGCGATAGGATCACCTCTACCGTGCTCACCGTCGGGATGGTGGGCTGGGTTTTTACCCGGAAGGCCTCAGATTCCACCCAGTCGGATGCGCCGAAGTTGCCATGGCCTTCATAGCGGACGCAGAATTTGATATCCTGTCCCACCACGTGATCATCGCTGAGTGTAACCATTTTGGTCAGGCTGCTGCTGCCACTCAGCGTACTATCTGTGATCGTTCCGATGATGTTGGTGGTCATCCCGGTAGAGGCAGAACAGGTGCCATAACCCAGTTTAAAGTTGATATCGCCATTTGTTGGGGCAGTCCCGCCTTCGCCATTGGCCACATTCACCGTAATAGAGGCGGTTCCGGTATTCAGCAGGGTGGTTCCGCCAGCGGTAGGCTGAGCGGTGATGGTGAGTTCCGTAAATGTGTTGCGCACCAGGAAGTCAGATGAAGACACCCAGGGTGAGGCATTGTACGCGGCGCTGTCACCGTTATAGCGATAGCAGAGGCGCATATTGCTGCCGGTGTTGAAATTTTTGCCCAGTGTAATGGTCTTGGCTGTCCCCAGGGAGGCTGTCACTGTGTCGATGTAGCTGCTCATACCGGTTGAGGTATCACAGGTATTTGAACCAATCTGTATGGTGACGTTATTATTGCCGGTGGGGTTATCACCGCCCAGGGCGTGCGTTGCGGCGATGGTCACATCAATGGTGGCATCGACGATGTAGTAGCTGGCCAGCGAGACCGGCGCGGTCATGGATGCGACCGTGTTCGCTCTGAGAATTTTGAATGAGTCGCTCAGTGTATCATCGTCCAAAAATGCGCC
>CAZHMZ010000055.1:1399-13758 GCA_964532655.1 uncultured Anaerolineaceae bacterium | reverse complement strand
GAACAGGCCAGGGTTCCCGTGGACACCTGGGTATTGTAATCAGTGCGCATCACATTGAGGGTCAGCGTATTGTTTGCCAGCGTGGTGATTTCTCCCGGATCGCTCACCAGGCTGATCTCTGTTGCGGCGATGACTGAAAGTGTACCGATCTGGCCGGTTTCGGATGTATGCCAGATATCAGAAACCGGGGTAAACCTGGCAGAAATCACCCACTCGCCTGCCTTGGTGGGTGTGAGCGTACAGGTCGCTTTGGAACTTCGCTCATCGTTCGCTGTCAGATTGGCCTGCGCCGGATCACATTCGATGCGGGTGGTGCCATCGCTGTGCAGGGCGGTCACTTCTACATACCCCTTCGGAACGGAATACAGTTCACTGGTGTTGGCATCGGTCACCAGGACGGTCAGGGGCACATCACCAATCAAATTTTCTGCGGCTAAAGGCGGATCCGCTGTAAATGACAGCGGGCTGAGGATGGTACCGCTGACTTCTGCCGAAATACTGACGAAACTATCCTCATAATAGTCATCATTGGTGTAGATAACCGATAGTTCATAATTACCGCCCAATTGATCGATGACCAGGTCTTCAAACACATGCACGCCGCCGTCTTCTGCTTTCAGGACGTACAGACCTTCCTGTACGGCAGCGCATGTTTCAAGATAGTTAGCGTCAGGATCGCACACGCGCTTTAACATGATGGTACCGAGTGGGTTGCGAATGGGATTGTTGCCCTTGGCAAAGACCTTCAGGTCCACCTTCTGGCCAAAGTAGAATGGTCCGATCGACGGAACAAAGGAAAGCTGTAATTCCAGGTCATTCCCCAACACGTTCACATCACTTCCGCTCCAGGCCGCGGATTCGGACTGGATATAGTTATCATCTCCCATATAGGTTGCGGTAATCACCTTGTGGCCCGGGGTTGCAAAAGCCATCTCACAACTGGTGACCGGCAGGGGGATTTCACAGGAAGCAGTACCATCCGAAACGATCACCGTACCAGTAGGCGGGGGATCTTTCACGTCAGGAGCCTCACAGGAAATACCCACGATTGCTGTACTGCCAATCATCGCAACGGTGGGCAGGTCAACTGAGGTAACACTCAAAACGGCCTGCAGCTTGTCAGGGTTCACGGTAATGGTCAGCTCTTTGCCTGCTGATTTATCCTCATTGACTGCAGTGAGGATGTACGTGCCGGATTCAGAAACCTCAATGGTGCGGAATCCCTGCGCGCCTAAATTCGCGGCTATGGTTTCTTTCCCATTGGTGATGGTTAAGGTCTGAAAAACACCCGTGACGGACCAGGCCAATTCCACCTTGCCGCTGCCCGTCAATGTTTCAGGGGCCGCGGTGAAGAAGTTGATGGTAGGTGGTTCGGGCGGGGCGGCTGGATCCAGCACACCCACCGGCAATATGCGGACTTCTTCCGCTTCGCGGTTGGTCACCGTCAGCACAAATTCCATCGACTCCTCGGGGAAGAAGGTCAATTCGCCTTCCAGCGGAAGCACACTGTCAAACGCCGAAATCATCACCTGGCCGCCGTCGGCCATACCGGTGCCTTCGATCTCCCAGATGATGGTGACCTGTTCGCCCTTGTAGATGGAGGTTTTATTCACCTCAAAGCGCTTAATCACAATACTGGGCGGTTGGGCCAGGATGTACTCGCTATCGACCACCGATCCCAGGGCATTGATGGCTTCAATAGATACCAGCGTATCGGCGGTGATAAACAGATTACGTTCGCCGTTGAAATCTTCAGGGTTCTCAAATACGTCGGTGACGCCGTTCACGGTTAACAATACTTTTGTGGCATTGGAAACCGACCAGCGTAGCAGATCAAAATCACCCACCAGTACATCGTTATCCCCCACCACAAAAGTATTGATACTGGGTTCGCTGGGCACGGCCAGGACTGTGAAGGATGCCTGTTTGGGGGTCAGGTTGAGCATTTTCCACAGCCAGGTGGTGGCGGTGAGTTGATACGTGTTGACCGTTTCAGTGGGGAAGATTTCCATTTCACCGGTGGATGATTTTATTGGGTCATCGACGCCGGAAATGGACAGATCATGGGTAAAGAAGAATGCACGCCAGCGCAGGGTGGTGGATTCTCCCAGCCCGATCACGCTGTTTTCGGCATTAAAGTAAGAAATTCGCGGTGTGAAGAGGAAGAAAGTGATGGCAGCCAAAACCATCATGGTCAACGCTACCTCCAGGATGCCGAACAGCGGCCTGGCAATGGCGGTGCCCATGGAGAACAACGACATGCTTTCATTTTCGGTCTGGGTTACAGATACGCGGTAGGGATGCTGTTTTGGGGTAAAGCGAACCAGGTTGCGTTTGATGGGAGATATGTGGATGGGAGCAATCTGGATTTCACCGGCGGGTACCGCGTATTCCACCTGCGATAGCTGCATCAACCCGTTGGGAGCCAAAAAGTGAAACTGGCATTCGTTCCCGTCATCCTGCGCCATGAGCCGTACATGCGAGGGGCAGTTACCGCGGTTGCGGACTTCCATTTCCACGGTGCCATAGCGTTTGCGGAAGGGAATCACCCGGCGCATCGGTGATACATCGCTGATGGCGAAATCGTAGAAGGGGGCGATCTCAAGCTTTGCCAGCCGAATCGATTTACGACCGGCGTGGTTGGGCGAAGTCACCGTGAAGGACAATGGATGCGGACCCGCGGTGGAGGTGGATTTTCGCGGCGGGGTGATGGTAACCACCACGGAGGCTTTTCCGCCTTCGAACAGGTTGACGCGCGGCGGGTAGAGATTCACCCACTCAGCCGGCACGCCTTCAGCGCTGATATCAAACGAGGCCACAATCGGGCCGCCGTTGATGATGTTCAGATGATAGGTGGCGGTTTGATCAACCTCCACGGATTGTTCTTTTTCTGCCAGTTCTACCAGGATGACGTCATCCTGGATCTCGCTCATCACCTCAGGCTGGACCTGCCGGGCATCGGGAGTGAGGAAAACTGGCGCAGCAACATCCTGCGCGGAGAAGATGAGGGGCTCCTGATAACTGCTGTCTTCGGGCACCTCGGTTTCGTGGGGGATCTCGATGATGGCAAAGCTTTCGGCTTCCATGTCGCCTGCACCCTCGTTCACCGGGGCGAAGGAGAAGTCACCGAAGCGAATATCGTTCAGGTCATTGACCGGTATGGCGGAATCGGAACGGATTTGAACCCCACGGATGGAGATTTCGGCTTCAGGATCCAAGGGGATGAGCTGGTACGGCTTTTCCCCGTAGGCCAGCATCATATGGAAAGGCCGCACGCTGGGGTGCTGAATGACAATGTCATTCTCCTCGTCGCTGCCGATATTAATTACCCCTTTATCCGGGTCGAGTTCAAATCTATCCGTGTTGACTGTTGGATCCTGGCTTTTTACGATCATCATACTTACTCTCCGTCTACGCCCATCAGGCTGGTAAGCGAGTGGCTACAGCACCGCACCAATAAACCATTTAATCAAAACAATGACCCAGAACGCGTTGATCGCGGTGATCAACACGTTCACCAAAATGCTCTGTATCGATTTGTATACCGGCAGGCCCGGCACAGCAATTTGCTGCCAGGCTTCGGAGGTATTGGCAGGCTGAGTGGGTTCAGGTTGAATTTCATCAACCTGCTTTGATTTGAGACACAACGGAACTGAGACCGACCGGTAAATATTGAGGGGGGACAGTTCCAGTTTTATGCGCATATTCTGGCCGGGTTCCAGTGAAGGTGTTTGATAGGCGCCTTTTTCTGGTATCCAGCGCGGCTGCTCTACAGGCGGCTGCGCCTGTGCAACAGCCTGACCCGGTTGATCTGCAACCCGTTGAGCGGATGCTGCAACCGGGGAGGGGGCATGATTAACCTGCTCTGAAGATGCCATTTGAGCTGCCGGAGCGGCGGGCTTGGCTTTTTTCCCGGACAACCCTTTCATCTCTTTTTGAATGTGTTCAAGGCGCTGCTTCTTTTCCTCGGGTTCTTCAATGGCCTTGCTGGCTTTTTGCGTGGCTGTCTGGATCTGGGTGGACTGCTCTTTGAAGGATTTGCCCAAATCACCTGGCAGTAAACTGCCCAGTGCTCCAATGATCCCGCCGGCTTTACGGCCAACGGCTACAGCGCCCATAGCTTCTTTTTTGGCTTGTTTGGCCGCTTTGGCGGCTTCACTCGGTTGTTTTGGGCTGCTTTTCGCAGCAACGGGTTGAGTTACACTGCTGTGATCCTGCTCCGGCTCAACGGATACGGCTGCCTGAGGTAAAGGCCTTGGAGCCGATTGCATTACCGGGGCCGAGGGACGCGGGGCAGGGACCAGTGCCGCGGTCAGCGGGCGGCCTTCATATAACAACACCGATGATACGGCGGTAGAACCGGCATCCGGGCGCAAATGAAAAACACTGCGGGTATTGCCGTCATTGCGAATTTGCAGCCATTTCTCCACCGACAGACGCCGGCGATAATTCCGGTACAGCAGGGTGATCAGCACAGCAGAGATCAATACGCCAACAGCCAGAATGAGTACGCTGCCGGCAATGGTGAGGGCGATAGGCCAGAAACCGGATTGATGGGTTTCGGCTGCCAGAATGGTGAAGTGGAATACCAGATTTGAGTTGAGAATCATTCTGCGCTCCCGTTCTGCTGTGCGCCGGGAACCGGTGCTTCTTCCGAAAGGTCTTCTTCACCGGCTTTAATCACCTGGATATCTTTACCTGCCAGCATGTTGCGAATATTCCTGCGAGAGCTTGACGGCGCTTCGGTCTGTCTTTGTGGGGTACGGGTTGGCGTTTGAGCAGCCCACCAGTCCTGGTCATCCTCCACAATCGGCTGCGGTTCAGGCGGGGTATCCACAACACTCTGATAAACAGGTGGAGTTTGCAGTACAGCAGTCTCCTGGCCCTGCAGTACCCCAACCGGCTCAGGTGCTGGCTCCGGCTCATAGCGGGGAACCGAAACGGCAGCCTGGGTTGGCTTTGTTTCCGGTTCAACTGCGATAAGCGGTTGATTTTCGGGTATTGTTCTCATCACCGCAGGGATCGGAGATTCAACCTCAACCTCTGTTTCACGATGTACCGGCTCTTCCGGCATGGGTACGGCAGCGGCAGGAGCCGTTGCCTGTACAGACGGGATCACCACAGGTTGGGGGACTTCTTCATTTTCAAAGGCCAGCGTGTATTTCCGCACGGCTTCCACCAGCAGATCCAGCGAAAGGCTGATTATTTCCTGCGGGTAAGCCTGGCTGGCGCACGCGCTGATTCGCACGGGCTGCCGGCCGGCCGGGGGACGTGTTCCGCGATGGAAAAACTGGATCTCCACTTCTTCGGATGCGCCAGGATACAGGAGGGGAGCCGGGCTGACGCGCAGACAGTCATTTGGCAGACCGTCCACCTCAATGGTGAACTGGCAGCGGCGAGTCGCGCCGTAATTGGTGAGCGTCAATACCCCGGCCAGTTTCTTCTCCGGGCGCAGATGAGCATGCGGAAGTTCCAGTTTCATGCCCAGGTTGGCGCTGCGGCGTTCAATACACACACCGCGCTCCGTTTGCAGGTCAAACGCCAGGGTGAACTCACCCAGCACCAGAACGTCGCCGTTGTGCAGGATCTGCGGTGTGCGCGATTTGATCAGGGTACCGGCAGAAGGGCCATCTACAATTTCAAGCGGCTGGCCTGACAGATTGATAATCCGGTAAGCCGCATCGCCGGTTTTGGGACATACAAGCTGCAGGTGCAGTGCTTCAGCGCCGGCGCCCTGCTCTTCCTCCAGGACGACGTCGTTGGTTTTGCTCCTGCCGATGGTCAGCAGGGCCTTTTGAAACTCGACAGTCTTTGACCAGCCAAACTTGTTGGTGATGGTTACGTTTCCGAAATAAGCCATGTCCCTCTCCAGATCCAAACCGCATGATAAGCGACGTTACGCCGCTCCTGATATCATAGTAAAGATTACATTCATGCCAAACTCCATGGCGGCCCTGATTTCTTCACGTGTGGGGGTTCGTCCGGCTGCCTCGCCGCTCCATAACCCGCCATAGTTGCAGGTACTGTAAATGATGCCTTTACCGGCCTTCAACTCGCCTGTTTTCTGCGATCCGGCCGGAGCCTGAGCAAACAGATAGGGATGCGTCAGTAAAGCGTTCCCTTTCGACACGTCCTGCAGCTTCACACCGGTTTGCTCAATCACCTTGCCAAACGATTCGATGGCGGCTTCATTGCATGCGTCGATAAAGATCATGCCGCCGCGCTCAATGTAGCCTTTTAATCCGTTAGCCTGCGCAGTGCTGAGCGTGAATTTACCTGTTCCAGCCAGGAACAGCAGGTCATAACCCATCACATCCGGTGTCACCTGCGGGAATGTATCCACCACCAGGCGCAGGTTTTTTCCGGCGCAGGCTTCCTCCGCCAGGTGCAGCAAGCCGTCTGCCCAGGAAGCATCTGCTTTTTCACCCAGGGTGACCAGTGATGCGGTAACGAGTTTTTCGGATTTCAGCGCGATCAACTGGCGGTAGCGCAGATCCAGTTCATTGGCGGCCGGGTGAGCCGGGTTTACGGCATCGTGGATGGCGGCGTTGCGGTCACTGCGGTTGAAGCGGGCCAGCTCCAGCCAGCTCCCCTGGGGGATTTCTGCCCGGGCGGTCAACAAAAACTCATCACGGGTGTATTGCAGACCGTTTTCTTTTTTTGTTTTCTCGTCACCCACCGTGCTTTCACGGTGTGAAAGCAGCAGGAACAGGGGGCCGTCCATCTCGCTACCCAGGTCATACGCCACCGGCTCGGATAACACAATCACCTGCCCGGAGGGGTCCACAGCAATGCCGGGCAGGACGAAGACGATGTTATCAGCCGGGTCGCTGGCTGCCACATCCAGACCGGATAATATCCCGGCTCCGTGGAAGAACAGGTTATGCGATTCATTCACCTGGCGATGGTAGGAATGTGCTTTATCCCACACATCGGCGGTTACCGGCATTCCGTCGTAAGGCTTAATCCTCATTTGAGGGAATAATGACATTTGATTATCGTTGCTCACAGGTTATTCCTTCCTTTTTTGATCATTCTGCGATCTGCAGGTTGAGCTTGCAAACAGTATGGGCGGGTTTTTGAGCATCGATGATGGAGAGAATCTTCTTGTGCATCATCTCCTTCACCTGTTTATTGTTCAGGTTTTCAGGCAGTTTGAACCGGTCAGGCTGGATGCGCATCTCCACCGAAAAGGTATCCGGGCTGTTGTCGGTGCCCAGGGCGGTTTTGTAGCTCAGGTGAGTGCTGCTGCCCAACACAAGGTTGGTGGCCGGGCGTTCGATGATACGCACATCATCGTCACTGAAAATCTGCAGAAAGTCCTGCAGCGCACCGCGGGTACCTCGGCGCTGGTACAGCGAAGCGGCCCTGCGAAGCATCTCGCGGCGGCGTTCTTCCGGCACGGTCTCATCCCAATATGCGCCCACCCACGAAGCCAACCAGGGCAGGAACTGCTCTGGGGTCAGATCAGGGTCAAAATAGCTGGATACCTGCCGGATCTGCCGGTCGATGGGTTTCCAGAAGCTCTCAAATAACATCAGGAAACGCACCATCAGGTCATCCTGGCGGTAGATCTCGGGCAGGTAGTTGATATATTCGCCATCCAGTTTGACCATCACATTCAGCCCCTCTGAGGCGATCTCATGTCCGTCCGCATCGCGTAAAACCGCCGTACTGTTCACGCGCTGGGCGAAATCAGGTCGCAGCAGGCATGCATGGGTGCAGAACTCAAACTGCTGCCCCTTTGCCTGAAGGTTTGCCAGTTCCCAGACGATATACGTATTGGAACGCAACGTGCGCACACTGGCGGAAAGAACTGCACTTTCATCCAGCGCCTGAAATTCAATCAGTTCGCACTCATCCGGCAGGGATACCCACAGCGTACTCTTCTCCAACTTGAACTTTCGCGCGGCAGGCGGCATTTGCAGGCAGGTATTGAACTTCACCGTCTCGCCCGGATAACGGTTGTAGAAATCGGGCACGTGAGCCAGTGTCACTTCAGGATTTTCGGAATTCATGGTTTTTTGATCCACGGTGTCTTCCTATCATGAACGGCTACTTGCCGTATACATCGCTCAGGTTCACCACTGTGATGATGTGCTGCAGTGAGCAAAGCAGACGGTCGGGTCCTACCCAGATCACTTTCTCTTTCACATCTTTCAACGGGAGAGAGTCAGTGTCTTTACCGGGGCGGTCGGTGTCACGGCTGACCTCGCGGGTGAATAGCTCCACATCCAGCACATAGCGCACACCGGGCACCCGCTGGATCAGCGAGAAGATCTCGGCGGTGAACAGGTCTTTGCCAAATGGCCAACCGGTCCAGCCTTTTTCAAGCAGGTGATCCTTTTCTTCCTGTTCAGGGAAGACCACCAGCGGGTTGAGATAATTGCGAAGGTGCTGATCCACGCGGCGGGCAATGGCATCGGGGTCTGCGAATTCTTCCGCCACGATACGGGCTTTCACCTGTACGCCCAGGTATTCAGGTTCGCGGATTTTCACCTGCGTGGTGAGCAAGCGGTACTCATCGAGATATCGCTGGATATCCTGTGTGAATTGCTCGCTCAACCATAGTTGGGTGAGGTCATTCACCTGCAGCGAATCCGCGATGGAGGGGACTACCAGCACTTCCACCAGGCCGGTCTTTTCACGCACGGTCTGCAGGGTCGGGTTCAGGCATTTCACCCGCCCGATGGAACGGCTGTACGTTTGAACCATTTGCTCGTAATCCTGGATGGTGACAGCCCTTTTCTGCGCCTGCAGCTCACGCTGGGCGCGCAGTTTGACCTCGTCCATACTTTCCTCATCGCGCCCGCCATAGGAGCGGATGAGATTGGTCACACGCGATACATAGGCCACCGTGGTGGTCATGCTGCGAATGCTGTTGACCGGCATGTTGCCTTTGATGCCGCCGCCAAAACGGTAGCGTTTGAACACCAGAGGACGTCCGCTTTCAGGGATACGCCCATACTGCACCACCACGCCATCAGGCTGGCGTACCGATGGGCCGAGGATGACTTTGCCCTGAGCGGTATCCAGTACAAAATGGCGGTCGTAGCGGGTAGAATGCGAGAAATCCGGCACCACTTTCCAGGGAACCATCACGGGTTCGCCGCTTTGCAGCTCTTCCACCGTCAGAGTTTCGCCATCGGCCAGATCCAGCACGGGGAAATGCTGCAGGGTGAATTCCTGGCCCGGTTCGCCGGTACTCTCACCAAGATACTCCTGGTCCACCACTACCGCGTGAGTAGCCGGTACGGCGGCGCCCAGAGAGTGCACTTCCAGCGTCTTGACTCGCGGAGATTCGGTGTACATGCCCTGTGAGGCAAAACGCTGCTCAATGCGGCAGCGTAGCCACAAGGCGCTGCGCCCATGCACTTCTTGCGGCTTGAAGGTGAGTGGCGTGTACAGCACCAGACTGCCTTCTTCATTGTTCAAACCGCCGGTGGTGTCACGTTCGCCTTGCAAGGTGCTGAGCGAGATCTCCTGCCATTTACCATCGCCGGTGGAACATTCCCACACCCAGGGCGGATCTTCCCGGCGAATGCCGACAGCCTCTGTGGGCTCGCAGGTGAAGTGAAGCTGCAGGATGTGTCCGCACAGATCGTTTTCCGGGTCAAAGCCGATGTAGAAGGTGTTGCCGGTTTTTGGACGAGGCTGGTCAAACGGATGGAAAATTTCCATCCCCATGCGGGGCAGGAAATTCTTGTTGACATCCGATTCTTTGCGCACCTGGGTCAGGATGGGCGGTACGATCTGCAGCAGGCGGTCGGTGGAGAATAAAATCTCCTCATTGGAACTGTCTGAACGCACCTGCAGGCCGGCCGGGATGACCACTTTGGTGTCTTCCATGCTTTCCATTGGCAATCCTATGGAGAGCCAGAAGGTTAGTTCAGTACGGGCGCTGCTGGCGGGACTTTTCTTCAATCCAAGCAGATCGAGGAACTTGATATAGTTCTTCTCAGGTACCTGATTGAGTCGGTAGACCATCAATTCGGTCATCCAGGCGAACAAT
The DNA here is from genome assembly GCA_964532655.1 of uncultured Anaerolineaceae bacterium. Lineage (GTDB taxonomy): Bacteria > Chloroflexota > Anaerolineae > Anaerolineales > Anaerolineaceae > JAJFTV01. Next base: position 3,746 of record CAZHMZ010000055.1, on the reverse strand, counting down.
TCAATCAGGGTGATACCGGGATCGCTCAGGTTGTATTCGGTCCATTCCGGGCAGTAGTGGATGATCCGCTTGCGCGCTTCATCCACCAGGTCTTTTTGAAATCTCAGATCATCCAGGTTCGGTGCAGGTAATGCCATGCTTCTTCTCCTGACTCAATAAATGAATAAATGCCGGATACCGGTCAGCCAAAATTTCTTTACCATTCTTCTTCGCCGACCAGGAAGAAGGGGTAAACAATACTGCGCAGGTCGTGTGTTTCCTTGATTTGGTATTCAATCTCCACATAAATCGAACTGTCGTTATTCTCATCCAGCGAAGGATTAACCGAAAGCACGGTGATGCGCGGCTCCCAGAATGCCAGAGCATCCTCCACGTATTTCCGCAGCATACTGAATGTGGTGGAATCACGCGGTTCAAAGAGCAGCTCATATACACGGCAGCCAAATGTGGGACGCATGACCCGCTCACCCGGGCGGGTGCCCAGGATGATCTGGATGGACTGCTCGATATCACGTTCAGCCTCGGAGAGGGCAAACTCATGCCGGGCGTTAACCTGCAATGGAAAAGCCAGGCCTTTTCCGAGATGGGATTGTTCACGCTGCATAAAATAGACTCCTCATCCTTTTCATCAGGCAATCATTACTGTGGGGGCGCCACCCATCACCACGGTTGTTACCGGCACCCCCGTAACCGGATTGGTGCCAGTAACCTGGCTGGTCATGCGAGCGGCTGGCCTCCCGCCAATCAACACGGTGGGGCTGCCCATCGTAATGGAGCCAACGCAAGCGGCGCCGGAAACCATATCGCCCATCACGGAGGCAGGCAGGCTGCAGATCAACACGGTAGCGACACCCGGCCCGGTGATGACATCGCCGGTTGCGGTCGTATCGGTGACTCTTGCTGCTGGAAACGGCATTTTTTCTTTCTCCTGTCTGGCCGGCTAGTTGATCTTTACCATGCCGCCCTGAATTTCAACCATCGCGTTTCCTTTGAGCGATGTTTTAGTATTTCCGGCGATATCCACCATGGTTCCTTTCAGGGTGGATCCGGCTGGTTCAAGTGCCAGTTCGCTGGTCACGGCTTTGATCAGGGCTTTCTGTTTGGAATCAAAGCTCATCGCACCCTTGCTGGTCAATGTAAAGTCTTGTCCGCTATCGACGGTTACTTTTCCCTTGGCTTTAAAAATTAGATCGCCATCACACTCAAATGTGATCGACTTATCGGTAGAGTTGAAGGTGATCTTGTTTTTGTCGGTCTTGTCCTGAATGATGATCTGCTCTTTGCCCTGGGTGTCATCCAGAATGACGGCGTGGCCTGTACGCGAGCGGATCACGCGCTGGTTGACTTTTCCACCCTTGTGGATCTCTTCTGTGCCTTTTGGCGGTTTGTCTTTCCCGTTCCACAACGCGCCCACAATAAATGGCCGATTGACATCGCCCTGCTCAAAGGCAACCAGTACTTCATCATTTACCTCGGGCAAGAACATCATGCCGCGTTCATTTCCCGCTGAGGGTACGGCGATGCGCGCCCAGTAACTCTCGATCTCCGCCCCTGAGTTTTTTGGCATCCAGGGATATTTGATCTTTACCTTGCCTTCTTTGTCAGGATCGTCCAGGCTGGTGACCAGAGCCGTCACCACGCCCCATTGACGTTTGATATCTCCTTCATGGCGAACACCGGATGCGAGCAGGTGCGCGGTGGTTGGATCTGAAAATCCGTTGACGCTAAAATGGACTTTGTAGATACCGTTGGCCCATTCATGCCGGGCTTCGGTGACCAGATATTTTCCACTGAAACGGGTGCCTAAATTTTTAATGTTCAGCACGACACCGGCGCGGATTTGCGGGTTCCCAACCGGGCAGATGCCGGTAGCCTGTACAAAGGCGCTCTCTGACTCCAGAAGGCGCGATTCCGCCAGGGCCTTCGCCTCATTGGCGGTGGATATCGGATAATCGGTAACAAAATTTTCGTAGGAGCTGAAAGCTTTTTGGGCTGTGGCGCTGCCTTTCGACGAGTAGCCAACTCCAACAAAACTCTGACTGACCGAGGTGACTGCCGACGTGATGGCTTCTTTCTTTTTGGGATCCCAACCTGTGACGCTCATTTTTTGGAGCTGTCCCATTGAACAAATACGCGGTTCAAAGCTGGTCAGATCATCACCGTATTTCAGCTCAATCAGTGGTTGGCTGCTGGTGCTCTCGGCTTTTTTGAAATACAGGTTTTTCTCATCCACGCGTATTTGGTATCCATTCAACTGCGCGCGTGAAAGCAAAAATTCCCAGTTGGTTTGATTCAACTGCAAAATGTACTCATAGGTAATCGAAGTGGCATCCACCTGTCCTGTAAG
>CAZHMZ010000055.1:0-1299 GCA_964532655.1 uncultured Anaerolineaceae bacterium | reverse complement strand
ACCTCGATCTTGACTTCCTTGCCGATATCGAGCTTGGTATCATCAATATATTTCAGCTTGTCTTTGTTAAAATCATCTTCCAGAACAATGGTGAACATGCTGGGCAGGTTGTAACAGGTTTCCACCGACATACTGACCAAATCGGTGAGGAATTCCTGTTTCTGCCCGCCAATGGAAATGCTGATTACTTCATTCATCTTGATTCCTGTTTCCCGTTATTCCTTGGGGATGACCAGACGCTGACCGGGTTGGATATCCAGCGGATTTTCCAGCCCATTCGCTTCTGCGATGGTTCTCCATCTTCCGGGTTCGCCATATTCCTGATAGGCAAGATAATCCAGGCGATCGCCGTGCTGCACCAGATGAGTCTTGCGGGCGGTTGTGCGCGTGGTGGGGTTCTGACTGCCTGATTTCCCGTCTTCGTCCATCAACTGCACAAAGTCGACGTGGGCGCGCGCTCTCACCGGCAGGCCGCTGGGCAGGAACAGGGTATAGTGAACCTCGATCTTCTTGATCACAGCCAGGAAAAGCAAAAACTCGCCCCACACAAATTCAATGGCAGGGGGTTCCTGATCTTCCTTGCCGGCCGCTCCGCCGCCCATCAGCGCAAAAGACAACAACTGGTTGGTGAAGCCCCGTACATCCTGGTTTCCCAGCAAAGTGGTATCAAAAATCAGATCCAGCCCGAATTCAGCCGGGTTGCCGCCGCCGAATTCCATATCGGGGGCATTCGCTTGCGGTTGAGCTTCGCTGGTACTGGGGCCGGCTTTGGCTGCATGCCACTCCACCGTTTTGGAGATCTTCAGTGATTCGGGATTGAACTGGCATTCCAGGGTGGCCAGATCGTTTCCATCAGAATCAACTGCAATCAGCTTTGCCTTTTGCAGCGAGGGTTTTTCCCGGGTCGGATCGATCATGCTTGTAATTTTTCCTAACAATTCCTGCCTCCTGGTAAATATTCCAATGATTATCTGCGCACAGTTCTTTCTCGTTCAAGCGCGAGCATTTTTTTGATAATGGGTAACAAGTCTTTGGCAATTTGCCCGTAATTCAATTGCGTGGACGCATCGCTTTTTTCCTGAGATGACGGTTTGCTGATCTGATACACCTCGGGCTCCACGGCCGGTGAACTCTCAACCGGTGGGGCGGGCGGCGGCATTTCCGGTTCGTACATGGTCTGAAGCTCATACGGCGCAGGGCTGGGTTCAGGGCGGGTCTGCGATGATGACTCCGAGCTCGTTTCGTGCGGTGAAGAATTACCGCGCTGCAGATACACCGGTTGGTTATCTTTATCCTGAT
>CAZHMZ010000054.1:16229-20586 GCA_964532655.1 uncultured Anaerolineaceae bacterium | reverse complement strand
TTTCGAAGTCATTGATGGTTTTGACTGTCATTTTGCTCATTCTTTTTGCTGGTGTGGTTCCCGCCAGTGCAGATGTAAAACCCCCTAATTACAGCCCAATGGATGTGGGTCCAAAAATCCGTGAATGGGAAGCCACCCCGGAGATGATTGAAACATTATCAACAGAACAGGCCGATGAAGAAGCGGCACAGGGAGATGTTGGGATTGAAGATATCAGCTCCTGTGTAACCGATACCAAGTATTGGTTGATCCTGAATGATTATTCAGGATCATACCAGGTAACTACTTTTAATAAAATCGCTGAAAGTGATTTAACACAAATCTGGTTACAGGTCAATCTGGCATGGCCTGCCGGGGATCCCAGACCTACCCCTGTTGTCACCTGTGAACAGGCAGCCTATTTGTTATCCCAGTTCGATAACACGATTTATCCAAAGGAAACCTCGTTTTTTGGTATGCCGGACTTGCATGATGGGAGCTATGCCGCTTTACCTGGTATGTTAAATCTACCGAGTGATTACTATTACGATGAAGCAGGTCGGCAGGTGGTTCTGGTGTCCAACGTGCGGGATGAAAACTATTATGATTCGACCTACCCCAATTACATCGCCGGTTTCTATTCACCGTCGTTTGAGGTTTACTTCGACCGCAATATCATGTCCATTGATGCCTATGACTGGGCCAATCGCGTAGGTCCGAGCGGAACACGCCCATATCTTTATGAAGGCATCTTCGCGCACGAATACCAGCATTTGCTGCATGATGACTATGATTCTGACGAAGAGAACTTTGTGAATGAGGGTCTGGCTGATTATGCAATGGTGTTGACCGGCTTTGGCGCCTCGGTTACTGGGCATCTGGGCGATACAGCCAAATACCCCGAAAACTCGCTGGTCGTCTGGGAAGACCAGGGCGGATTGGAGGTGCTGGCTGATTACGGACAGGCCTTCCTGTTCCAACTCTACATGAAAGAGAAATTCGGTCTTGATTTTATCAAGCAGGAATTTCTCAACCCTGAAAACGGCATCACCGGTGTCAATACCACTTTGCAGATGTTCAACATTCAAAAAACCTTTGCCGATCTCTATCATGATTATTCAGTGGCCGGTCTGCTGGATAATATCAAATGGAAGGGCGGGTTGTATGGGTTTAAACTGGTTAACTTCAAGTTTGATATTGGCACACCCGCCGCGCCCAATCCTGAGGCATACTCAACACCTGGTGCTCCGCCATGGGGGACTGATTACATCTGGCTGAATACGGCGAACGCCAAAAAGATTACCAAACTGGTATTCAACGGATTGGAATATACCGTCAAGCCGACTGCCTGGACATCTGATGGTGAGATGCTGTGGAGTGGAAATGGTGATCTGATCGACAACTGGGCTATATTCCCGGCAACAGGTGGAGGAACTCTCACCTTTGACACCATGTACGATATCGAAGAATATTGGGATTTTGGTTTTATTCAGGTATCCACCGATGGCGGGTATACGTGGAGCAGTCTGTCCAATGCTTATACCACCTCTGATTATGACTCGAGTGCCCATCCGAAGATCATCGAAAATCTGCCCGGTTTGACCGGTGTAGCAACGGATCTGGTTACCATGTCATTTGATTTGAGCGGTTATGCGGGGCAGGACATCATGATCGCTTTCCGGATGGTCACCGATTGGGCGACCAGTTACGATAACTGGTATATCGATAATGTCTATGTAGATGATGTTCTGATATCAGATGGCAGCGATGCCAGCGTATTCATGGATATCACCGATTTGCTGCCGATCAACAATGATTTCACGGTCACCTTTGTGGGAATGAACCCCAAAGCCAAAGGCGGAGCGACCTATCAGGTTCTCACACTGCATATGGGAAATCAAATCGAAGAGGAAAACGGGATCCAGAGCCTGAAAGCGCTCATGTCTGCCTATAAAAAGGTAGTCATGCTGGTTACCTATGATGCAGCGGAGGGCATCACGGACTACGCTGATTACACCTACGAAATTATCTACAAGACAAACGGCCCCACCAAGTAAGACATAGCCGTACCAAAGCACCAAAAGACCTTCAGTTTTCTGAAGGTCTTTTTTGTGACCATCTCTTAATCAGCAGGCATCCAGGGTTGCCCATCATCAATATTCGGGTCTTTGGGCAGTGAAAAATTAGTTGGAACGGGTTGGCCATCTTTACCACACAAAATCACATGATCATTTGTATCCGTGTGATAGGTATATTGTTGATCCTCTACCTGTAGAACAACCAGGTAACCGGGTGTAATCACCTGCGCAGACATGGAACTGGGTCGGGCGCAGCCCAAGGAAGCATCATTCCACTCGACGGCTTCGACGGAGATGATTTGGACCAGACCAGTGGTGACATTCAGTCGGCTCTGCAGATCCCGGATGGCTGCCTGGATATATGGATCTTCCTTTGAGAAGTCAGAGACTTCTGCCTCAGGGGTACCGGTTGGTGTCTCATTTTGCACAATGGTTGATGGAGATACTGTGGTTAAGCTTGATGCGGGGCTTACATCGACTGTTGGTACCGTACGCTGAACAGCCGGTAATGCAGTCAACTGACCCGGTACATTCGTCTCATCTGTTGTTTGAGCGCCGCAGCCCGCGATGAAAAACACCAACATGAAGAGGGCGAATAATCCTGAAGATATTCGGGTTCGATATTTCATCTTATTTCATCCCCTGCAACCGATTTTCATAGCTCGCGTATATAGTATAGCTTAGAACAAATGAGAAACCCGGTCAATATCAACGAAGAACCGGGATGAAAAATGAGGAGTCAAAATGAGCTTTTTGGGAAATATTGTCTGGCTGGTGTTCGGCGGTTTTATCAGCGGTATGGGTTACATATTGGGCGGCCTGCTGGTTTGCCTGACGATCGTTGGGATTCCGTTTGGTGTTCAATCGATCAAGCTGGGTGTTGCCACCATGACGCCCTTTGGTCGTGAAATTACCGTCCGTCCTGAGAGCGGTGGATTTTTGGAGGCATTGTTCAACATTCTCTGGGCCGTCCTGTTCGGCTGGGAGATCGCGGTATCACATCTGGTGCATGGATTAATTTTTGCCATCACCATCGTTGGACTGCCTTTCGCCAAACAGCACTTTAAATTGATCCCTTTGGCGCTGTTTCCGTTTGGCAAAGATCTACAATAACACTTTGCCAGCATCTTAAAGGGCACTGCTCTGATATCGAACAGTGCCCTTTTTTATGTATTCTGTGACTTCAATTTAGATATTCGCAAGCAATTTGATCAATCTCTTCGTCGTCCGAACAGCAGAAAGGCATAATACAGCAGTGTGGATATGGCTTGAATGGCTGCGGCGACATAGGTTAAGGCGGCAGCGTCCAGTACACGGTTGATCCCGGGTCGTTCCTGCTCATAGATCACACCGCTTGTTGCGAGCCAGGCTTTGGCCTTGCGCGATGCTCCAATCTCTACCGGCAGTGTGATGACTGCAAAAAGGGCGGTCAGGCCAAACAAACCCAGGCCTACCAGCGCTACATTATCACCAAAGGAGGATTGCAAAAGAAGGCCAATGATGAAGATAATCGGCCCCAACCAGCTACCAATCTGAACCGAGGGAACCATGGCTGATCTGACCTGAAGCATTAAGCTGCCTTCAGCATGCTGAATGGCATGACCAGCTTCATGGGCGGCTACGCCGGCCGCGGCAATCGAGTTTCCGCCGTAAATCTCGGGGCTGAGACGCAGCACGCGTTTTGAGGGGTCATAATGATCGCTGAGCATCCCCCGGGTTTGCTCCACGCTGACATCACTGATACCGGCGTTCATCATCATTCTCTGTGCAACTTCCATCCCGGAGATGCCGGCGCCGTTACGAATACGTGAATATTTGGTAAATGCGGAACGAACCTTAGCCTGTGCCCATAATCCCAATAACAATGCCGGTAAGGTAAAGCATAGATACAAAGAGTATCCACCCTGGAAAAAGTACATGGCAACTCCTTTTTAAAAATTTCCCTGTCATTATTGTACCGAGAAATTGTTAGAGTTTTATAAAATATGGAGACTTATGCTTCTGAATGTCACGGCCAGTGATTTGGCAGGCAATCAGGTTTATTGGGTTCAATTTGGTTTTCGATTATACTTACTGAATTGGGGTAACACCATTTCTGTTTTACATCGTTCATCCATCTGACAGGAGCGGTGAAATTTGAAAAAAATTGTCCTTTTCTCTGTAAGCATCTTACTGGTACTTTTGAGCGGTTGTCAGGCAAAACCGCAAGAGATGATGAAACTCAGGATTGCCGTTTTACCGGTTCTGGATACGCTGCCGGTTTATATTGCGCAATCGCAGGGTTTTTTTACGGAAGCCGG
>CAZHMZ010000054.1:0-16219 GCA_964532655.1 uncultured Anaerolineaceae bacterium | reverse complement strand
AACGTGATCAACTGATGCAAGCCGGGCAGATTGACGGGATGCTCAACGAACTGACCTCCACCATCCTGTACAATCGTGACGGTGTGAGAGTACAGGCCGTCCGTTTTGCCAGAACCGCGACATCTGATACTCCGGTGTTCCGAATTCTTTCAGCGCCTGGCTCAGGCATCGAAACAGTGGAGGACCTCAAGAATGTCCCGGTCGCCATCTCAGATGGCACCATCATTGAGTACACCACCGACCGACTCCTGGAGCAGGCCGGATTTTCAGCGGATGAGATTGCCTCGATTTCAGTACCCAAAATTCCAGATCGGCTATCACTGTTGATGGGGGGTGAGGTGCAGGCGGCCAATCTTCCTGATCCCGTGGCATCTCTGGCAATCCAAAACGGCGCGCATCTGGTGATCGATGATACCGCTCGACCTGAGATCAGTTTCAGCCTGTATACCTTCAGCGTCAGCTCTCTTGAGGAGAACCCTGATGCGGTGAAGGCATTTTTGCAGGCTGTGGAAAAAGCAGTCAATGATATCAACGCGGACAAGACTCGTTGGCGGGATGTACTGGTAGAGAAGCAGTTGATCCCTGAGCCCATTCTGGATTCGTATGTGCTGCCGGATTATCCCAGCGCTTCCGTTCCGGATGAGGCTCAATTTGAGGATGCTCAGGCCTGGTTGATGGATAAAAGCCTGCTCGATAAAGCCTCAAACTACAGCGATCATATCACGGATGAATTCCTGCCCTGATATTTGGGCAAGACACCCAAGGTGATTTTCTGATGATAGACCTCGACCAGGTAACCTTTGGATATGACAGCCATCGGCTCATCTTTGAGCGATTTTCCTGGTATATTGGCAAAGGTGAATCCTGGTCGGTTTTAGGTTCGTCTGGCGGCGGAAAAACGACCCTGTTTTATCTGCTGGCAGGCTTACGCGAGGTTAATTCCGGTGAGATCCGTATTAACGGGTTACCGGTTACAAAACCCAGGCCGCAAACCGGTCTGATATTGCAGGATTATGGCTTATTACCGTGGGCTACCGTACGTGAAAACGTAACCCTGGGGCTCAGAATTCGACGATTTTATGGCCCGGACGGAAAGCATGTACCAACCGGCGTAAACCCCGATGCGATCGAGCAAAACGGGGCTTTCTGGATCGAAAAACTAGGGTTAAGCGGGATTGAGGATCAGTATCCGCACCAGATTTCAGGCGGACAACGCCAGCGAACTGCCATTGCACGCACGTTATCGCTGAATCCGGATCTGCTGTTGATGGATGAACCCTTTGCATCGCTTGATGTGCCGACACGTGAGGGTCTGCAAAGGATTGTGATCGATTTACGGCGCGAAAAACAGATCACCAATATTCTCGTAACCCATTCCATCGAAGAGGCAGCCTTGATGGGTGAGAAGATCCTGGTGTTGAAAGGAGCACCCAATCGCATACCGGTGATCATTGACAATCCGGAGGAAAAGTCACCGGATCGATCGAATTCCGAGAATTTTTCCCGGATGTGCATCCGTTTACGCAGGGAATTGGAAACCACATGACGCGACGCAACCGTATACTCATTGCCGCGAGTGTGATGCTTCTGCTGTGGGAAGGACTGGCGTTGCTGCTGAATCAGGCTGTTTTGCCACCTGCTCACCAGGTATTGGTTGAATTTGCAAAAGAAATATTTGGCGGTCTGGGTGTACATTTTATAGCCAGTCTGTGGCGGGTTCTGGCTTCGCTGGCACTGGCCATTTTGCTGGCGGCTCCCGCAGGCATGGTGATGGGGCAATCCAAACGGATCAACGAAATTTTCACCCCGTTTGTGTATCTGACCTACCCGGTACCCAAGGTGGTACTGGTTCCCATCATTATCCTGATCCTGGGGGTGAATGATCTGTCAAAAATTGTCATCATCTTTTTGATTCTATTTTTCCAGATTCTGGTCCTGGTCAAAGATGAAGCGGCCAGCATTCGCCCGGAATTGCTTTATTCGGTGAAAAGCCTGGGTGCAGGGCGAAGGGCGTTGTTCAAATTTGTGTATTTCCCGGCCAGTTTACCGGCCATCCTCACCGCGGTTCGACAGTCAATAGGAACCGCGGTAGCTGTTCTGTACGTTGTAGAGCTGGTGGCCACACAAAAAGGATTGGGGTATTACATCTATTTGTACGGCAGCACACTGTTTGATTATCCCAAAATGTACGCCGGGGTGATTGCCATGAGCCTGCTGGGGTTGGGGTTATACTACGCGGCTGATCTTTTACACCGTAAGCTTTGTTCGTGGCAGTTTGCAGAGTGATTTACGACAGACAGACTCTCAAACAGTGTTTATCAGATCAAACCGGATGAGAGTATGTCGCTATGGCTGACAGATACGCTCTGGATGGCTGAAGAGATTGAACCGTCCTCGTCGGGCACCACCAATAAGGGTAACTCCAAGCTTTTCTGCGAGACTTATACCTTTCTGGCTGGCTGACCGCATCGAAATCACAAAAGGAGCCTGCATATTGACTGATTTTTGCAGCATATCCGAGCTGATTCGACCAGATGATATGAGCACCGGAGTCTGGATGATAAGCTTATCCATTAATATCCGCCCGGCAATTTTGTCAAATGTATTATGCCGCCCGATATCGGTAACCTGAAATAGCTGTGTGTCTCCATCCGCCAGGGCAGAGGTGTGAACACCACCGGATTCGGAGTGAGGGGCCTGTTTCTCCAAAAATTGTTCTACCAGATTGAATATTTGCTCAGGCTTCATCGATGCATGGTTCACTACCGGAGAAAATTTTTCCCGTTCAATCACCACCGAGCTGGTTCCACCATGACAGGCTGATGTACGCAGCCAGGTTTCCGGTTTTTGTACCGAGTGGTTAAGCCAGACATCCACATTGTCTTTTTGTTCACAGACATGGATGTTTTCCACCTCGTCGATTGATTGGATAAATCCTTCGTTATAAAGAAACCCAACCCCCAACGCTTCAATTTCAAAGGGGGAGCATTGGAAGGTCAACCAAACTTTTCCGTTAACGGTCAGGGATACCGGCGCCTCGATGGCTATATTGGATTGTAAGGTACTCACTCCATCAGGTGTGTATTGTTGATAGGTGAGAGACACATGTCCTTCATTCATATCGCTATTTAATCATCCTTTTTTTCCAGGGTCAATGATTGGTGAGACGATCCTGGCTGCGCCAAATGGGTATTTAGCGCCTGGTATTTGTGTAAAAACTTGCATTCAGGTCATAAATGCCTGCGGCGGCATATGAAAGAAACAAGATATGCCGCCGCAGTATTGTGTTATTTACAGTGTTTCGGTTGGTTACGACTCTACCAGCTCAACTTTTACAGCACAGACCTTGTATTCAGGAATTTTCGCGATGGGATCCAGTGCTGCGACAGTAAGTGTATTGGCCGGCACCTCAGGGAAGTGGAAGTTCGCGTAAACCATGCCTCTTGGAACCCGGTCGGTAACCCAGGCGGTAGCTTCGATACTGCCGCGTCGTGAGGTAACACGCACTTTTTGATTACCATTACCATTAAGCCCCAAATTATCGGCATCTTCCGGATTGACTTCGATGAGGGACTCACCATAAACCTCCATCAGGCCTTTCGCACGACGAGTCATCTCACCACCATGCCAGTGATAGAGCACACGCCCGGTACTCAATAAGACAGGGTATTCTGCATCGGGTAACTCGAAAGGCGGAATGTGTTGAGTTACTGCGAAGAGAGCTTTCCCACGGGCGAATTGACCGACATGCAAAATGGGTGTACCGGGATGGTCGATCCCCTTGACAGGCCAGTGCAGTCTCTCGCCTTTTTCCAACCGGTCATAATTCACACCTGAATAGCTGGGGGCTAAAGCTGCAATTTCAGCCATGATCTGCTCGGGACCCGAGTAATCCCAACCTGCAAATGCTGCAGAGGTGTCCACTTGTTGCCCACTGTTCGACAGCATCCGCTTGGCCAGGTCAGTTGTAATCTCCCAATCATTTCGTGCATCGCCGATGGGATTAATCGCCTGGCGGACCATCTGAACACGTCTTTCTGTGTTGGTGAATGTGCCGGTTTTTTCAGCAAATGTGACCCCGGGCAGCAAGACATCTGCGTATTGAGATGTTTCCGAGGGGAAGATCTCTTGAAGGACCATAAATTCCAAATCCGCAAGGCAATGGCGAATATGGTTGGTATCAGGGTCGGTCATGATTGGATTCTCACCCAGGATGTACAGTGCTCTGATCTTATCCTCAGTAATGGACGGGATCATGTCAGTCACGGTCATGCCAATTTTGGGTGAAAGAGCCGTTCCCCAGGCTTTCTCAAATTTCTGCCGTACGTCTTCGTTGATAACCAACTGGTAGGCAGGGTAGTAGTTGGGCAGACCGCCCATATCACAGGCTCCCTGCACGTTATTCTGACCGCGCAGCGGGTTAACACCGCTTCCGGGTACACCAACGTTCCCGAGAACCATCTGCAGATTGGCGCAGGTACGAACATTCTGCACACCAACGATATGCTGCGTGATACCCATTGCCCAAAACACGGCTGCAGGTTTACTGGTACCAAGAATCTCCGCTGCTTCGTATAGCTGCTCTACGGGCACCCGAGTTATTTCCGCGGTCACCTCAGGAGTATATTGCATGACATTGGCCTTGAACTCTTCAAAGTTCTCAGTCCTGTTCTCAATATACTCTTGATCAGCATACCCTTTTTCGAAAATGATATACATCAGACCGTTCAACAAGGCGATGTCGGTACCGGGTTTTAGGCGCAGATGTAGCGTGGCAAACTCCGTCAAATCAATCTTACGCGGATCCGCAATAATCAGCTTGACATTGCGGCGGAGAACAGCTTGCCGGATGCGCGTGCCGAAAACAGGGTGCTGCTCAGTTGTATTTGAACCAATCACAAAGATTGCATTTGCATTTTCAGCAATATCATCCACTGTATTGGTCATTGCTCCAGAACCGAAGGAAGTGGCCAGACCGGCCACGGTGCTGGAGTGTCAAAGACGGGCGCAGTGGTCTATGTTATTTGTTCTGACCACCTGGCGCGCGAATTTGTTCATCAAATAATTTTCTTCATTGGTACATTTTGCAGATGTGAGTACTCCGATGCTGTCAGGACCGTATGTATCACGCATCTGAAGAAGCTTCCTGGCTGTGGTTGTCAGCGCGGTTTCCCAGTCAACTTCAACCCACTTTCCCCGGTCGGCTCCTCTTGGGCGAGGGGTACCGTTTAATAAATACTCACGGACAAGGGGTTTTGTCAGGCGTTCTTCGTTGTTGACAAAATCGTAACCATAACGCCCTTTGACGCATAAGCGCATTCCGTTTACGGCGCCTTCGGGGCTTGAAGTCACACGGAGGATTTTGCCATCTTTCACGTTGAGATCAACTGTACAGCCAACACCGCAGTACGGGCAGATTGTGCGGACGATTTTGTCCGGTGCGCCCATTCCGATCGACATTTTGTTATCAAGGGCGCCAGTAGGACAATACGCAACACAAGTACCACAAGATTCACAGCGGGCATCCAACAAGGGCTCATCGTTTCCGGCTACTACCTTGGCATCATAACCCCGTTCAGAGAGACCCCAAACAAAGCGACCCTGCACCTGGGCACAAGCGCGTATACAACGGCTGCACAAGATGCATTTGTTCATATCTACATAGAGGAAAGGATTGGGATCTGCATTGATCTCATAACGCGGTTCTTTCGCTGCAGCTTTCTCAACATCTACGCCGTAAAATTTCGCCCATTTGATTAATTCATTCTCACGGCCATCTGCGGCATTATCACCACGATCATAATATGCTGACAGCAGCAATTTGAGAACTGCCCGGCGGGAATCGGCTAATTTGGGTGTTTCGGTTTGAACAACCATTCCGTCTGTGACAGGTATCGTACATGCCGTCATCGGCAGGCGGGCGCCCTGGACCTCAACCATACAAAGCCGACAGCCACCATATGGGGACAGGTCTTTGTGATAGCAAAGGGTCGGAATGGTTATCCCGGCATTCTGCGCCGCTTCAAGAATGGTCTTCCCTGACGGCACCTCGAGAATTTGCCCATTGATAGTAATACTTGGCATGAAGTTTCTCCTAAACTATTTTGCTTCTTTTTTGGCGCGCAGATAAATGGACCAATAAACCACGCCTACCATAACTGCACCACCAATAATATTACCGATAGTGACGGGCAATAAATTAGCAAAGATAAAATTGCCCCAGGTTAGATTTGGAAAGTTTTCAGCAGTCTTGCCAATCAATTCAAAGAAGGACGCGTCGCCCCAGTTCTTTACAAACAGCGCGATCGGGATGAAATACATATTGGCGACACTGTGCTCAAAACCGGCAGCCACAAACGCAGCGATGGGGGGGATGATGGCCAGAATTTTGTCACCAACGGAACGAGCTGAGTAGCACATCCAAACTGCCATACAAACCAGCGCATTACACATAATGCCGAGTGCAATGGCGGGCAGGAGATCAATACTGGTTTTTGCTTCGCCGATATTCAAAATATTCAGACCAATTGAACCGGCCCCAAACGTATACTGTTTGGTTGCAAACATGATCAAAGCGGTCAATATGGAACCGACGAAATTGCCTAAGTAAACAATACCCCAGTTGCGCAGGAGTTGCTTAAGGGTTACTTTCCCGTTCATGAAGGCCATCGAGATGAGGTTATTACCCGTGAACAGTTCAGCCCCACCGACAATGACAAGGATCAGGCCAAGGGTAAACGCCAATCCGAAGATCAGACGGGAAACGCCGTACGGTAAAGCAGATGCAAAGGCTGCTGCACCGGCAGGATCCTTGATGGAAATGGAACCGGCTCCAACGGTTGTGGCAAAAATTGCGCCAACACTGATGAATGCTCCGGCAAGTACGGCGAGCAAGAACGTGGTTACAAAAGTGGATGTAGCTTTCTTCACACCGATGGCCTCGGCTTTTAATGCCATTTCGGCAGGCAAAGGAGCATCAAACTTCAATTCAGTAGTCATTGTTTCGATTCCTCGTTTTTTAGTATGATTTTTTCTAACTGACTTCTTGCTTAATTTCGCAGATACCAACAGGGCATACCTTGAGTCGGATATGAGCTTCGACCTCCGCGCGGAAGTGTTTCAGAATATCACGCACCGGGGTTCCAGCCGTTTGACCAAGGCCGCAATTGGAAAGCTCACCCATGTTATCTGTTAATACCAGGAGTTCCTGAAGATCCTCTAAACTTCCTGTTCCCTTTGAAATCGCGTCTAAGTATTCGTAGCAGCGCTGAGTACCAACACGGCATGGGCTGCACTTGCCGCAGCTTTCCTTGCGGAAAAAGTTCATCAGCACTTTTGCCAGGTCTACCACACAGGTACCTTCATCGCAGATCAGCAAAGCGCCTGAACCCAACGAAACACCCGCCTTGGAAAAGGAATCATAATCCATGGGGGTATCCTGGAGGCTGGCCGGGATGATAGATCCGCTGGATCCGCCGGTTTGGGCCAGTTTGAAGGTGGCATCGTTTTTCATACCGTTGGCATAAATACTGATGACTTCACGCAGGGTAATTCCCATAGGTACTTCGATCAAACCGGTGTTATTGACGTTCCCCAGAATGGTATATACCTTTGTACCCGGGCTGTTGATGGTGCCCAGCCGGCGATACCAGTTCGCTCCGTTGCGAATAATGGGCGTTACGTTTGCCAGAGTTTCGACATTATTAACCAGAGTGGGTTTTCCCCAAAGACCTACAGTCACAGGGTAGGGCGGGCGATTACGGGGCTCACCGCGCCTACCTTCGATGGATTCGAGGAGAGCGGTTTCTTCACCGCAGATGTAAGCGCCGGCGCCACTGTGAATATGGAGGTGGAAGCTGAAATCGGTGCCGAAGATGTTGTCCCCGAGAAGACCTCTGGATTCGGCCTGTTGAATAGCTCCCTTGAGGCGTTTCTGTGCAAGCGCATATTCACCACGGATATACACATACCCTTCGCTTGCGCCCACCGCGTATGCGGCGATGGACATGGCTTCGATCATGTTAAATGGGTCGCCTTCCAGGATGACGCGATCTTTGAAGGTGCCCGGTTCACTTTCATCGGCATTGCAGACGACGTACTTGGGATTACCATGCGCCTTGGCAACAAAGCCCCACTTCATTGCGGTGGGGAAACCCGCGCCGCCGCGCCCCCGCAGTCCTGAGTTTTTGATTTCGTCGATCACCTGCTGAGGGGTCATTTCAGTGATGGCTTTCGCCAATGCCTCAAACCCGTCGTGCATAATGTAATCTTCGATACTCTCAGGGTCTACAATACCGGCACGCTGTAATACAACACGGTTTTCAGCAGGGAGACTACCTTTTCGAGCTGAGATCCAGGCAATCCGGCCGCTGAGTGTGCGCTGTGCGGCCTGAAGACCCGGAGCGACGCGTCCTTTGTACAAATGTTCTTCTACAAGAAAAGGAACGTCCTCCGGGGTGACAGGTCCGTAAACAACAGCTTCGGGATAGACAATTACAATGGGAGCACAGTCGTTACGTCCGACATCTTCGATTTTTCGAAGCGCTATTTCTTCCTGCAAACCAAATCTCTCGATTTCTGACTGCAACTTCGTATAGACGTCTTCTGAACCTTTTTCAAGGCTGATCGGGTCTGTGGAGACAAGGACTAATGATCTAAATGTGTTCATTATTAACTCCACTCTACTCATACCGGGACAGGATATCTTTTACCTGGTCCGGGGTGACGTTCCCAAACATATCATCATCAACCAGGATAACGGGTCCTACGCCACACGCACCAAGACAGCTTGTGGTGATCAGGCTCCATTTACCGTCAGGGCTGGATTCGCCCGATTTCAGTTGCAGTTCTTCCTGCAAAGCCTGCCACACTTCTCGTCCACCAACCACATGACAGGGAGCGCTTTCGCAGAACTGCACAATATGGCGACCATGCGGTTCAGTGTGCAGCATATGATAAAAAGTGGCTGCTGAGAACAACTGACTTCTGGGTGCCTGCAAACGTTTACTGACTTCATTCAAGGCTTCTTTGGGCAGGTAGCCAATTGTACGGTTAAGCTCATTAAGGATCGGAATTAACTCATCCCGATTTGTACCGTATTTGGCAATCGCTTCATTTACTGCTTCAATAATCCTGTTCCCGTTTTTCTCATCTATCATACACTTTCCTCCAGACCTCGTTTCACCCTGAAAAGTTTATGGTAAAGCTAGTTGACCAAAATTGCATTGAAATTACAAACCTGGGAACAAATGCCGCACCGGATACAGACATCCGGATCGATGGTATGCGGGCTGCGACGCTCGCCTTTGATGGCGCCCACCGGGCAGTTGCGAGCGCAGAGAGTACAGCCTGTACAGGCTGCAGGATTGATTTCATAACGAATCAAAGCGCGGCAGACCTTTGCAGGGCAGCGTTTTTCATAAATGTGCGCCTCAAATTCAGAGCGGAAATGTTTCAAGGCGCTGACAACCGGGTTCGGCGCACCCTGCCCAAGACCGCACAATGAATTTGTTGAGATTTCGACACAAAGATTTTCAAGCTCTTCAATATCGCCTGGTTTGCCTTCCCCTTTACAGATCCTGTCCAGAATTTCATACATGCGGTGGGTGCCAATACGACAGGGCACGCACTTTCCGCAGCTTTCATCCTGCGTAAAATCCATAAAGTAACGGGCAATGTCCACCATGCAGGTTTCATCGTCCATGACGATCATACCGCCTGAACCCATCATGGAACCGGCAGCCTTGAGTGATTCGTAATCGATTTTCAGATCAAGGTGGTCCTTGGTTAATGTTCCACCCATTGGGCCGCCGGTTTGGACTGCTTTGAAGCCTTTGCCATCTTTAATGCCGCCGCCGATATCGAAAACAACCTCACGCACAGTAATACCCAGCGGAACTTCAATCAGACCGGTATTCACCACATCGCCAGCCAGTGCAAATGTCTTGGTCCCTTTGCTTTTTTCGGTTCCCATACTGGCAAACCACTCAGGGCCATTTAGGATGATTTGAGGTACATTTGCATAGGTTTCGACATTATTGACATTTGTAGGCTTTCCCCAAAGACCGCTAACCGCAGGAAACGGAGGACGCGGACGTGGTTCGCCACGCTTACCTTCGATGGATGCCATCAAAGCAGTTTCTTCACCACAGACGAAGGCACCCGCACCCATGCGCACTTCAAGATCAAACGAAAAATCGCTGCCCAGGATATTTTTCCCAAGCAGACCCAGTTCGCGAGCCTGTCGAATGGCAATATTCAGTGTTTTAACTGCGATAGGATATTCAGCACGGCAGTATACATAGCCCTGAGAGGAACCGATTGCATACGCGGCAATTGCCATACCTTCAATAAGCGCATGCGGGTCGCCTTCCAGGACGCGGCGGTTCATAAAAGCACCGGGATCGCCTTCATCAGCGTTGCAGATAACATATTTAATGTCTGATACGCTTTGCCGGGCAAATTTCCATTTCTGTGCTGTGGGGAAACCTGCTCCACCGCGGCCACGCAGTTGAGATTTGGCAACCAGATCCAGAACCGCTTCCGGTTCCATCGCTACTACCTTGGCAAGCGCCGCATAACCATCTTCAGCAATATACTCTTCAATGTTGGTGGGAACAATTTCGCCAACTTTGCGCAAAACAACGCGTACTTCTTTTGGCTTGGCTGGGCCTAATTCCTCATCAACCAGAAATCTCTCGACAACCTGAAGCCGTTTTAGATTGCGGCCCTTGAGAAAATGCTCTTCGACAAGTTCCGGGATGTCTTTTACCGATAGATGCCCGTAGTGGACTCCCTCCGGATAAACCATCAAATCCGGCCCATAAAGATAGGGATCACCTATACGGGATGTTTCCAGCACCTGGATTTCACCCAATAAATCTTTTCGGACCAGTTCATCGTTCAGCGCATCGATTATTGCATGTGCTCCTTTTTCAAGGCAGACCGGATCAACTGATACCAATATATGCGAGCGATAAAATGGCATTTTTCCCTTCTATTACTTAATGATGTATTTTTCGACTGGATTTCCCTGGACAATATGTTCCTGCATGATTACACGGGCGATTTCCGGTGTGACTTTACCATAGGAAACCGGAGCAGCATCCCCAATCACAATTTGAACAATCGGCTCGAAAGAATCATGACCGATATTTCCGGTTTGACGGACGACAATATCGGTTAGTTCATTTTCTTCGATGTAGTTCATAATCGATTTGAGCGTCTCACGTGCACCTGAGGCAATTCCAACAGTTCCCATGCCAACAATGACCTGTTTCTGGCCTTCGTTTTTCCGTACCTCACGTTTTTTTAACGCTTCTTCACGAACCTTTTTCAAATCTTCAAGCGATTTAATTTTTTCCATACTGGTTACTCCTCGATTAATTCATATCTCTGATGTTCTGTACATCCAGAATTCCATTCCGGATATATTCTCTCAACCATTTGATTACGAAAGGATCGCTCAACGGCACATCCTGTAATTGATCCATGAGATGATGACTTTCCAGTTCAAACAAGCGACCATCTCTGGAATAATGGAAGCGCCAGTTAATTTCCGGTGTACCCACCATCAACCCCAGTAAGGTTCCCGGAAGGTCACCCAGCGGCATACGATCAATGTGGCTGTACTGAAATGTAACCTTTACTTCAGTACCGTATCCCGGTTTTGATGCGATCTCCAGGCTTCCATTACAGGCCTCCGCAGCTTCTTTGAATAACGGGATTCCTAAACCCACCCGACGGGTAGTGCGAGTGGTATGAAAAGGATCCGACAATTTTGAAACTGCCTCCGCATCCATGCCCTTGCCATCATCTTTGATATTAATTTGTAAAAGATCAGACACTGTGTCTTCGATGATCTTGATATCAATATTCTTTGCACAGGCCGAAATCGAATTTTCGGCGATATCCAGGATGTGTAAGGAAAGTTCTTTCAAGATCAGCTTCTCTGTTTTGGTTACAGGCTGGCTTGCTTGTCTTTCTGGATCACATCATTCAAAATTTGAGGAAGTTTGTTGGGGCGAACACGCCCATAAACCTCTTCGTCTACAACAACAACCGGCGCCTGACTGCATGCGCCAACACAGCGGCAAATCTCGACGGTTATCGCGCCATCGTCAGTTGAGTCGCCGGGATCGATTCCCAAAACCTGTTTGGCTTTGTCGATCAACTGCTGTGTTCCGCCCACGTAGCAGGCAGTACCCATGCAGAATTTTACGGTGTGCCGGCCGCGCGGTTTGGTGGTGAAGAACGAGTAAAACGAAATCACCCCGTTAATCTGGCTTACCGGTACCTGCATCACTTTGGCAACATATTCTTGCATAGGTTCAGAAACAAAACCAATCTGGCTCTGTAATTCATTGAGCACTACCATTGTTGCACCAGGCAGATCTTTGTTCTTTACCAAAATATCATCAATGATTTTTTTCTGCTCTGGTTTGTTGAGCGGATCATTTGTGGGAACTCGGTCAATTATACCTTTCATTCTAAATCCTCAGTAATTATGTTGTAGAGCTCTTATCAGCAGGCGCGCGAAGGCGGGTCCATGTGCCTCATGCGCCCGCATAACTATAACTTGACTTGACTAAAAAGGTTATTATCGAATGTCATATTTCAAGACGAATATTGTCAAAATTGATTTAACGTACTTCGGAGGGAGTTTTGACACTCCGACCAGCATAATGGTGCAACGCAAGCTTTATTTCTGAAAAAGTTGGTGTGGAAATTGACATCAAATTATAACCGGTTATTGATTCCAGTTCGTGCGCATCGCCGTTTCGGATCAGCGTGTATCCGCGTACGGATGGATTTTCCTTCTCTGCCCGCTCAAAGCTGTAATTTCTTGAGACTTCCAAGGCATCAAATGGGATGTTATCGGGGATAAAGCCCAGTGTGGGTAGTATGCCGTACACCTGACGCTGGATGTGAGAGGGGATAAATAAGCCGCCCAGACGGTTGACATGTTCAAACGCTTCATCAATTGAAAGCCGTGTAGCCTGGCTTAAGAGATGAGTTTCGTATCGAATGAAGTCGCCGGTGGAATCCACCACATACTGTGGGCCAAACACATCTTCAACATTTTCTCCCGGCGCGTAGTGATCATCCACGATACGTTGAAAATCAAGGGCTTTATCCAGGTTTTCAAAGATGCACAATACATGCACCTCTTCGCGGGTATGCAGCTCCATGCCCGGCAGAATGATGAGCCCGGTTCCTTCCGCCGCCTGCATCACTGCATCGGCGTTGAGCATACTGTTATGGTCGGTTACGGCCAGTATATCGATATTTTTCTCCAACGCCTCACGAACGATCAGCGGAGGGATCATCTCGATACTGGCGCATGGGGATAACACCGTATGGACGTGCAGTTCCGCACGGAAATCCCGCAATGTTTGACTGTGTTCAATTGTCAGCATTTTGGATAACGAATAACTACGATCTGATGCCCATTTGCCAGAGCCGGCCGGCGATATTGAAGCTGGGCTCCGGGGTGGAAAGGAGGACGATATCTTCCTGATTTGCTTTTGCAATCACCGAGGGGTCCGGCTGGTTGCCTTCTGTGATGATAATGGCCGACAGTTCAAGCAGCGTGGCTACCGCAATGATATTCAAATGAGCCTGTAAGGTAACCCAGATGCTGTTGTGTTTTGCGCCGGCCATCACACAGCTTAACATATCGGAGGTGTAACCCAAATCGGCAGATTTGTCTTCCACCTGATTTGGATCAGTCAGCAAGGTAAGGTTAAGTTCAGTGATGATTTCTTGTAATCGGATCATGCGCCAGGCTCCTTGTTGATGGATTGTTGATGTTCACCGACCGTTTCCTGCTCTTTCAAAAAGATCTTCATGGAAAGGATGGTGCCTTTTTCGGATGACTGGAGTTTCATCCAGTCTACACAGCGGGAGATGTTGATGAGACCCATTCCCGCTCCAAAACCCAACTCCCGTACCTCCTCACTGGCCGTTGAAAAGCCTGGCTGTAAGGCAAGATCCACATTTTTGATACCAGGGCCGTCATCTTCGGTACGGATGGCTATTTGATGGGGCTGGATCTCCACCCGTAGATAACCACCGTTACTGGTGTGGATGATCAGGTTCATTTCCGCTTCGTAGGTGGCAATGGCACATTTCCGGGCAATTTGTGGGGAGGCGCCCAGCCGCAGCAGCGCTCGTTTGATATGGCTGGATGCCGCGCCGCCGTGCGTGAAATCGCGCGGGCGGATATTGTAACGCAGGATCATGCTGGAGCGATCCGAAACCAGATCTTCAAACAGGTGACTGGCGCGGTAACGCTTCAGCTCCTCTTCCTTATAATCGGTTTGCAGCGCGCGTAAAATGCCCCGGGTGAGATCTCCTTTGGTAATGATCCCTTTTAACTGGTTATCGTCATCCACCACAATCAAACGCCCGAGATTGGTGCTCACAAACAGTTTCAGCCCTTCCACCACCAGGTCATTTTCCTTCACCGTAATGGGTGACCGGCTCATATATTTGCTGATGGGCGCATCCAGGTCTGAGGCGATCAGGCAGCGAATCAGATCTTCAAGGCTGATCACGCCGACCAATTGATCGTTTTCCAGGATGGGGGAGCCTGAAATATGCTTTGTTCGGAAGCTCTCCAGAACTTCCTGCATTGTGTTTTGGGGCGTGAAGGTCTGCGGATTGCCTGTCATCACCTCGCAGATACGCAGCTCGTATGCGAGTTCTTCTCCGCGCGAGATATATTCGGCCACCTGTTCGAATGATTTGCTGTTATTGGATTCGGCAGATGTGTCCATTTAATTCGGTCTTTTTTATTCCGGTCTGAAAATCTCGTGGCAGTTATTTTCAAAACTGGGCAATCCGGCGTGGAAGAGCTTTCCACAGACCTGATACATGCCAAGCGAGGTTGAAATCAGAGGGATATGTTCTTCTTTTGCCAGATCCACCGTTTCCTGCGGCGGTTTTTTACCCCGAACAAGGACGATGGCTGAAATATCCGCCATGACTGCAGTACGGACCACCTGCGGATTGGACAGGCCGGTGACGAGAATTGATTCTGGTTGGATTGAGGCTAAAACATCACTCATCAGATCGGCTGCAAAACCGCCTTTGGCATCTTTATCTAAATTAGCATCTTTGTTGAGAAGTTCGCCGTCTATTTCTTGAATCAAATCGATAATTTTCATCACTTATCCGTAGACTGTTTTCATTATATAAGAGGTCAGCCCGTCGGCTGCTTACCCGATATTTTACAACAGATACCCGGGTAAATGAAGAGGAAGTTTGTCTGTTTTTCCATCCAAAAGCACCAAAATGATGAATAATTGTAATAAAAATCTGAGTAAAATGTCAGATATTCAATCCTCCAATGCAGAACGGGCAAGTCAATCAGGCACCGGGTGTAAGTTAAGATAAAATTACTCCATTACACAACAGGACTGATCGCTATGAAATCAACCATACAAAGCGTGAAAGGTACGCGCGAATTTTATCCCGAGGAAATGGCCGTTCGGCAGTGGATCTACCAGAATATCCGTAAAGTATCCCAATCTTTTGGTTATGAAGAATGGGACGGACCGTTTCTCGAGAAAATTGATCTGTACGCCGCCAAATCCGGCGAGGAACTGGTCAAAGAGCAATCTTTTGTATTTGAAGACCGCGGCGGTGATCCGGTGACCCTGCGCCCGGAACTCACTCCCAGCCTGGCCCGCATGATTGCCCAGCGCCAGAACCAACTGGTTTTTCCGCTGCGCTGGTGGTCTTTTGGCCCGTTCTGGCGGTACGAACGCCCGCAAAAAGGCCGTACCCGCGAGTTTTTCCAGTGGAATATTGATCTGATCGGTGCGGATACTCCCGAGGCAGATGCCGAGTTGATTTCTGTGGCAGCTTCCTTCCTCAGACAAATCGGATACCGCCCGGATCAGGTGCAGATTGTGGCCAACAACCGCAAGCTGATGGATCAGGTTCTCACCGGTCTGGGGATTCCCAAAGAGAAAAATCCGTCCATCTTCAAGCTGATCGATAAAAAAGGCAAGCTTTCACCGGTCGCCTGGCAGGAGTACGCGCTTGAGATTGGCATGACCGTAGAACAATTTGAAGGCCTTAAAAATGTGCTGGAAGACCCCGATCTGTGGAAGCAATCACCGGAAATGGTGCGAGTTTTCAACGCAGTGGAAGCCTACGGCTTGAAAGAGTATGTGCGATTTGATCCCAAGATCATCCGCGGGCTCGATTA